>JBARUR010000001.1:0-17988 GCA_049645845.1 Desulforhopalus sp.
ACGGTGGTTTTCAGATGGGCGAGATGTTTTTTGAAATTCAAGACCTGCCTGAAGAGCAAACAGTAACGGCCATTCGCAGTATCCCAATGCAGGACCGGCTCAGTGCTGTTGCTCCAAAACTTGTGACGATGACCAAAATTAATGATACAGCCATTGCAGTAGTCGGAGTCCGATGGCAGGAGGAGCTTGGTATAAAGAGCTATTGGGCAACTGACGGCAATTTCCCGGATAAATCCGACCAGATCCTGATCGGCAGCAGAGCAGGGGGAAATCTGGGATTAGCCACAGGAGACCAGGTGTCTATTTTTGGGCAGGATTTTACAATTTCTGGAACTCTTTTAGAAACCGGGTCCGATGATGATACGGTTATTCTGATGGATCTTTCCAGGTTGCAGAGCCTGGTCAACAAGCCTGGAGCCACAAGTTTTATTGAAATAGCAGCACTCTGTGCCGGTTGTCCGATTGGTGATATAGTCGATCAGCTTCAGGCAAAATTGCCAAACACCGAGGTCAAGGCACTCCAGAGCATCGTCGATCAGCGGATGGCCTCGATACATTTTGTGCAGAAACTTGCCTTGTCCATCAGTCTGGTTATTTTGGTCACAGCCAGCGCCATGGTCGGACTTTCCATGCTTTCGGCTGTCAATGAACGGAAAAAAGATATCGGAATCCTGCGATCTCTCGGCTATGGAAAAGGAAATATTTTTTTTATAATCTGTCTGGAAGCCGGGTTGATCGGTGTTTTATCCGGAACGATCGGTTATCTGGCTGGCTATCTGGCCAGTTTTAAAGTTCTTGAGTTTTTGTTTCTGGCAGATGGGGCGACACCATCATTTTCTTTTTTGCATCTCATATTTGCCGGTACGGTCTTTGGCTTGGTAACCGTTCTTGCCTCCCTCTATCCATCATGGAAAGGAGCGGGAATAGAACCTTCGGCAGCCCTTGTCGCACTATAAGGGGCGGGTTCCAACCCCGCCCTTTCCCTTTGATCTAATTTATTTCTCATTGATATAAAGCCAGGAGAGAAAATGCTGACAGCTAGAAATATAATTAAAAACTTTAACGTAGACGGTAAAGGCGTGTCGGTGCTGAAAGATGTATCCATCTCCGTTGCAGAGGGAGAATTTGTCGCTATTGTCGGCAGATCCGGCTCCGGCAAGACAACCTTGCTTAATGTGCTTTCAACTTTAGTCAAACCGGACGATGGTGATCTGCATTACCGGGAAAACGATCTTCGAACTCTTTCGGATGTGCGGTTAAATATGCTTCGTCAGGCCGATTTCTCAGTAATTTTTCAATTTCACCATCTTTTACCCTATCTGACAGTGCTGGAAAACAGTTTGCTGCCGTTCATGCGCTTCCTAAGACCGGTAAATAAAGAGGCAGTGAATAAAGCCCGGCAATGCCTTGATCGAGTGGGGCTGGCTGATAAAGCCGACCGATTGCCCGGTAGTCTTTCAGGTGGTGAACAACAACGGGTGGCAATCGCCAGGGCTTTGGTGAAATCTTCAAAGGTTCTTTTTGCCGATGAACCGACCGGGAGTCTCGACAAAGGAACCGGGGAACAGATTATGGGATTACTGTCGAGTTTGCACCAGGAAGGTCTCTCAGTAGTAATGGTCACCCATGAACCTGAATATGCACGGCTTGCCGAACGTACTGTGGTGATCGAGGATGGCTTGATGGTTTGAAAAAATACTACCCAGTATCATATCATCATCAATAGAAGGATGATTTTCAGTTCATGAAATGCTATTATCAACATCCTCTCATTGTTCATATCAAGGAGCTATCCCTTCTCAATTCTTGTTTCCTTAAGATTTGATCAAAGAACAAACAACCAGTTTTAAAGGGGTACTATGTCAAATTCTCCAGCAATTCTTCTTGTCGATGATGATGATGTATTTCTTACTGTCGTCGAATCAATGGTACAAATGCTTGGTCTTCCCGTCATGAAGGCTCATAACGGTATAGAAGCCATTACGATTTTTAAGGAACATGCAAACGATATAGGCTGCGTCATATTGGATATCCATATGCCGCGAATGAATGGGATAGAGACCTTTCGATATCTGAAAGAAATGCGTGAGAATGTTCAGGTAATTATCGTTTCTGGATACCTTGATGAAGCGAATTTGGCACAGATTAATCCACTCCATCCCGCAGGAAATTTACAGAAACCAATCACCTTTCAAACACTCAGCGCTTTGTTGGTGAAGTGTTTGCCGACCACTGATTTCTCTAAAAAACTCACTTGAACCAGAGGTGATTAAGGAAGTCCAAGGACTATAGTGATGAAGTGAATCATTTTTTATAAAATTCGGGATAATGTTTTTGTGCACAGTCAGGGCATAGACCGTGGCTGAAAACCAATTCTGAATGTTTCGAGAAGTATGATTCTATGCTATTCCAATACCCTTGATCATCGCGAATATGCTTACAGTAAGAACAGATTGGCAGCATGCCTTGAAGGGTTTTGATTTCTTCCACTGCTTGCTGCAAATTATGAATTAACTTCTCGTTTTCTTTCTGTATTTTTAATCGTGACGCGTTTTCATTTCTTAGATCATTATTGGCCTTGTCGAGATCAAGGAATATTAATTTGAACGGATTTTCAATCCCTGTTTTAATAATAGCTTTATAAATCAGAAAAAATGAAAAAATCTTTAGATAATGTCCGACCAGATTTAAAAAACCATAATTATTGGAATAAGCGGTAAAGGATAATTCTGACATTATTGTGAATAAAATCGAAAACATCAGGAATGTGAATATTCGCTTTTCAAATTTTTCTCTATTTTTCTGTAAAAGAAAAGCAGAACACAACAATATCCCGCAGATTATAAATTCGCTTATCTTTTTAAATGGAGTTAATCCAATTCCGTCAACAAAACATAAGGGGAAGGTTTTCCAATAAAAAATGCTTGCAATGAGAAGCCCGGTAAAAATCGTGTAAATTGTAAATACGATGTTTGGTTTTGGCATCCTGCTCCGACTCAGGAATAAGAAAGCTGTAAGGAGTGTTAAGCTTTCCATATATCGAGCTGCAATCCACAGCTGATTGGCGTAATAGTCATAATCCGTAAAAATCGACATTCCCTTAAAGGAAAGGGCATGTAACAGATCAAGAAAAGCAATAAAGAGGTAGGCGATACCGATAAATAAAAGATAGGGGTTATGAATATATTTTTTTGAATTCCATGCTATGACAAAAATGGAAAATGCAACCACGATGCTGAATATCTCAGCCAGAGAATGAAAGAGCAGGTAGTTAACGTCAGCCGTAAAATACAAGCCAACCAGAGCAGAAAAAATCATCGAATAATTAATAATTACCTGAATCTTTTTATCGATCTTGTCTGATAGCATTATTAATCTCTAGGAAAATTTTTTTAAACTTGAGTCAACATCCCATAAAGGAACATTAAATAAATTTGACAGGATTTCAGGAGTAAGGCGCTAAAGATTATGAGCTATTCTATAGGAATTCTTAATCTTTTACCCCATTTTTCACGCAGACATACATTTTCATGATTACCATATTTCTATCTGTTTAACCACAATCACCTCATCTGCATCTATAAGTATTCGTTCATAATTGTAGGAGTCTGTTGCGGAATATCTTCCCAGAGACAGAAAAGATCAAAAAAGTGACGGAAAGAAGGAGGATTATGGGAACTCGCGGAAAAACTAAATTTCAGATCGATTTTCGAAGACATCTGCGCGAACGTGGAGTGAAAGACGATCTGGTGCATCTTATGTGTGAGATTGCCGAGGCGTCTAATTATATTATCAATTCGATAAGAACTGGAGATTTAGGGGTTGCCGGGACATCAAATCTCTATGGTGAGCAGCAATTGGAGCTGGATGTACTGGCTGATCGAATAATGACAAAACGCCTTTCTCATTCAGGAGTGGTGGGGAATGTTTTGTCCGAAGAGTGTGATGAGATTATTTGTATGTCTACGGAATGCAATGGTCGATATTCGGTGGCCTTCGACCCTTTGGATGGATCATCACTTGTCGATGTAAACCTGGCTGTCGGCACAATCGTTTCGATATTTGAAGGCTGTAATCTGCTGCAGCCGGGACGAAAGCAGGCTGCTGCGATGTATATCCTTTACGGACCAAGAACAACCCTTGTTTACAGTACCGGAGAAGGGGCACATGAATTTGCGATGAACCAGTTGATGGAATACACTCTGGTTAAAGAAGATCTGCAAATAAAACCTCAGGCAAATATATATTCTCCCGGCGGCTTGCGGAATCTCTTTACTCCAGCGATTGAACGATATGTTCAGGAACTGGAAAGACGCGGATGCAAACTTCGGTACAGCGGGGGCTTTGTCCCTGACATTAATCAGGTGATGATCAAGGGATCCGGAGTGTTCATGTACCCGCATCTGAATGGGCACCCTAATGGGAAGCTTCGACTTTCTTTTGAATTAAATCCGATGGCTTTTCTTGTTGAACAGGCGGGCGGTGCCGCCTCAGACGGACATGGTCCCATTCTGGACCGTAATCCACAGGGAAAAGATGATCGAGTACCCATTTTTATTGGCTGCAAGGAAGAGGTTGCTCTTGCTGAAGAGTATATTGCCAGAATGGGAGAGTGAGAAACTCGTAAAAAAAATCAGATGCGAGGCGAGCAAAATATCTATTATCCGGCGTACTTGAGTATGTCGTAATGATAGATATTTTGCTTTAAGGGCGCAGATGAAGAATTTTTAAGACGCCATCACTCTTCGCTTTCCATCTTTTCTGAATAGTTGCCAAAACGGGCAGCTCCATTGCACTTGGCTCTGTGAAGGAGAGTTTTCTGGGCCTGTTCCCGATTTTCATCTCTTCCCTTCCAGGTTAAAAGGGTTTTTTCCTGAAGTGCTCTCCCATAGGAAAAACTCAACTCCCATGGACCACCACCAAGATGATTCATGGCATTCAAGTGTGCTGTGGCCATTTCAGAGCTTTGCCCGCCGGAAAGAAAAGCAATACCTGGTACGGCTGCCGGAACAGAGCGTTTAAAACAACGGATAGTCGCCTCGGCAACAGTATTGATATCGGCCTGTTCAGGATTATCGATGCCTGATGTCACCATACTGGGTTTCAAGATCATTCCTTCAAGTAATACCCTGTGCCGTGCAAGTTCTCTGAAAACCTGTCTTAATGTTTCTTCAATCACTGTTTCGCAACGGGCAAGATCGTGATCACCGTTTATTAAAACCTCAGGTTCTACAATGGGAACCAGGTCGAGATCCTGACAAATAGCTGCATATCTGGCAAGAGCGTGTGCATTTATTTTCAGACAGAGTGATGATGGTTGATGGTTTCCAATACTGATAACAGCACGCCATTTCGCAAATCGGGCTCCCAGTTGCCGATATTCTTCCAGCCGCTGTTCAAGGCCATCCAACCCTTTGGTGGCTTTCTCTTCCTTCGTCTGTGGGATTGTGGTGAGTCCCATATCGACTTTAATTCCAGGAATGATGCCACGCTCCGACAAAAGTTTTGGAAATGGTTTTCCTGACAAGCTCTGTTGACGCAGGGTTTCGTCAAAAAGAATTACGCCGCTTATATATTCTTCGATACCAGGTGCTGTAAACAAAAGATCCCTATAATCTCTCCTCGTCTTTTCCGTGGATTCCAGGTCAATGGTAGTAAATCTTTTTTCGATGGTTGGCAGGCTTTCATCTGCAGCTAAAATCCCTTTCCCCTGGGCAACCATGTCCTTTGCTGTCGCTTCAAGTGTATGTTTATTCATGCGGTCAATCCTCCAGATTTGTTGGAAAAAAGTAAATCAATTGGCGTTCTAACCGAGGTGAACGAAAAAAGTCACTATTCATGTTTAAAGTGGCAGGTATTTCAGTAACAACAGAATTCATGTCCACTGAATATGTTAAGTACAAAGCTGTGCAGGAGCAAGATAAGTCCCTGAATCCTAACTCTGGATAGCCCGTATTTCTCATTAGTTCTGGCGGGCTAGTCTGAAAGGTTTAAAATACGTTTAGCGTTGGCACTGGTGTAGTTTGCCGTAACTTCTCTCGGTTCTCCACGGAGGAGTGCAAGTGCATCAAGAACTTCAGGGAGATAGGCGGGATGATTGCTTTCTCCCCAATGCGCAGCAGGCGGGATATCGGGAGCGTCGGTTTCCAGGACAAGTGATTCCCGGGGAAGCTGCGAAGCAACTTTCCTGATCTTTCTGGCCCGATCATAGGTAATTGTTCCGCAGATACCAATTCCAAAGCCCAGTTTAATATAATGGCACGCCTGCTGAAAACTCCCGTTGAAGGCATGGACGATTCCGCCATGACCAAAATGTTTTCTTCTTAGGGTTGCCAGCACCTGGTCATGGGCCTTGCGAACATGCAGAAGAATTGGCAGCTGGGCGGTGTCGGCAATTTTCAGCTGTTGTTCAAAGAGTTGCTGCTGTGCTGTACGGTCAACGGTATCTACATAATAATCAAGTCCTATTTCTCCGATAGCCACCGGTCTGCCAAATTTTTCCGGTGGACTCTTTGTCAATTCTTCAAGTTCTTCCAGATGCTGAGGATAATGGTGAGCAAGATAGAGAGGGTGCAAACCCGGGGCAGCAAGTAAACTCTGTTCTTTGCAGCATAGATCCATAAGCCGCATCCATCCTGCCTGAGTTACCCCTGGTACTATAAATTTTCCTACTCCAGCCTTCTTTGCGTCGGCGAGAGATCTCTCAAGCTGCTGGAAATGTTCCTCCAGATCAAGGTGACAATGCGTGTCGATTAATTCGATCATTTGTGACATCCTGTTCTGTTATCTATCCGTTGAACTATATATCATCGTATCTGGTTGCGCTGCCTCAAGTAATTGCTTTGAAAGGGCCTTTTATTAATGTCTATAAATTCAGTACCACTGCATATATCGACAAAATTTAATTATAAATAACTTTTAGTTTGTAGGATATTGCTTTATATTATAAATACACAACAGAAGGGGCGCAAAAATACAACATATTTGGTAATGGGATTCTTCATCAGAACATCTTGGTCGAGATCTGAGCCAATGCTCTCGGCAGGATGTATGATTGATCGACTTACAGATGCTTCGAATTCGTCGAAAAGGGGGAGATATGTCCTTAAAAAAGAAGAAGATACATATTCTTACGATTCTTTTTAAAAACCTTCAGGAAACAAATCCCCAGCTTGTTTCTTCTACAACCATTGCCGCACAGATGAATGTAGGCCTGCCGGATCTTCAACAGGTTCTAAGAAGTATGGAGGGCATGGGGCTTATACAGTCTGATCCGGATCAGCAGTTTAATCTCATTACCAGAAAAGGATTAACCTGGCTAGATCAGGAAAGCTCAAATGTTTATTCTCAGACTCTCCAGCAAAAAGAAAAAATTATGAGCAGGCCCATATTCAGCTGATCATCAGTGTGATATCGTGAGTTCCTTTTTTAGCTGAAGTAACCCTCGTTCTAAGATGAGGGTATCTCGCTAATTCTCTGCAAAATCAATGCATTATAGTCCAGTATGGAAAAGTCGAATCAACAAACCCACGATCATTATATTAAAGCTTTGATGGATATAAGTCAGGCAATCACATCCGATCTTTTTCTTGAGGACTTGTTTAAATTGATTGTCATGGTAACCGCTAAAGTTACCGGTGTTGAGATCTGCTCACTCTGGCTTATAGACGAAAATACAGATCCTCCGGTTATACGGCTGAAAGCGACCCAGTCCTTTGAACCGGTTTATGTTAAAGATCGTGTATTGCAGCTGGATGAGGGAGTTGTCGGCTATGTTGTATCAACCCAGCGGCCATTAATAATTGATGATGTTCTTAATAACGAGAGATTCAAGGAAAAAGAAATGGCGAAAAAGCTGGGGCTGGTCTCCATGGTTGGAGTACCGCTTCAGGGAAAAGAAAACAAAGTTGTGGGTGTACTGAACTGTTTCACCGGGAAGCCACATGTCTTTTCGGAAACAGATATCAATATGTTGATGGCCGTGGCAAGTCAAGCGGCAGTTGCAATCTATAATACTAATTTAATAATAAAAACAAACATAATTGAGCAGGAGCTCAAGTCCAGAAAAAGGATTGAACGGGCCAAAGAAATTCTTATGAAAAGAAGGAATTTAAATGGCGAAGATGCCTACCGCTGGATTCAGAAGAGAAGCATGGACACACGCAAAACAATGCTTGAAGTAGCCGATGCGATTCTGTTGGCAGATGAACTTTGATGTCGTCGTGAAAATCTTCATCTGCTGGATTCATTAGAGCCCGCAAAATCTCACTTCTATTTTGTCTTGACATGACTATTAAGTTATACTAAAAATTACCTTCATAGTTAACTGCTGTACAATGGCGTGCGGCAAGCTCATTTAGACAAAGACGTCTGATTCTCCATCTTGGGGGACAGATGTTTTTTTTTGCCCGCTGGATAGACCGCAAAATAAGAAATCTGCCCCCTGGTAAATATTGATCTAAAAAGGAGGCTGCCGTATGCGTTTTGAAAAAATTAATGATGTCTTGGGAACAGCGAACAGAGGAAACCCTGCCGAGTCTGGATTGTGCACTCTTTGCCGGGCAGACTGTGCCGGCAAATGTGAGACCTGGAAATCAAGCCTGGTAGGCCGTAAACTTCTGTATCCCCGCGATTTTGGTCTGGTTACAGCCGGCGCCAATAATAACACCCATGTTGGTGTTTCCTACAATTCTCTTAGGATTCAAGGATACGCCTATGGCTCAATGGGTCTTGCCGAGCAGATGACAAATGATCCGGATGACTGTATCTTTCCAAATGTTGACCTGACAACTGAATTCGGCAACAAGATTAAAACAAAATGTCGCCTGCCACTGATGACAGGTGCTCTCGGCTCGACATTTATCGCTGCCAAGTATTGGGATTCATTTGCTATCGGCTGCGCCCTTACCGGAATTCCCATTGTCATAGGTGAAAATGTTGTTGGTGTCGATAAGGAATCAACCCTCGGCGGTGGCAAAATCCTCAGTGCGCCGGAACTTGACCGCAGGATCGACACCTATCTACGATATCATGAAGATTATGGGGCAATTATTGTCCAGTTGAATGTTGAAGATACCAGAAATGGTGTTGCTGAATATGTCGCGGAAAAATATGGTAACAAGTGCATCATAGAACTTAAATGGGGCCAGGGAGCAAAAAACATAGGTGGAGAAATTCAGGTAACCAGCCTCGATTACGCCATTTTCTTGAAAGAAAGAGGATATGTTGTCGATCCTAATCCGGCATTGCCGGAAGTGCGCGAGGCATTTGAAAAAGGGGCCATTAAATCCTTTGCCAGACATAGCCGTCTAGGCGGGACAAACTTCAGCACGGTTGAGATGGTTCGGGAAGATTTCATGAAATCGGTTGAATACCTGAGAAGTCTTGGTTTCGACCGTATTTCTTTGAAAACCGGTTCCTACGGGATGGAAGAACTGGCCATGGCCATCAAATTTGCTTCAGATGCCGGTCTCGACCTCCTTACCATCGACGGTTCAGGTGGCGGCACAGGCATGAGTCCTTGGAACATGATGCAGAGTTGGGGGGTTCCATCAATCAATCTGCATTCAAAGGCGTATGAGTATGCGGCTATGCTTGCAGCAAAAGGGCAGAAAGTGGTCGATCTCTCCTTTGCCGGCGGTTTTGCCCTTGAGGACAGCATCTTTAAAGGACTAGCCTTGGGCGCCCCGTTCACCAAATTAATCTGTATGGGACGGGGAATAATGATCCCAGGTTTTCTTGGTGCAAACATCGAAGGGGTCCTGCACCCTGACAGAAGGGAAAGATTGAATGGCAACTGGGCATCTTTGCCAAAATCGATTGCCGATTTGGGTGATTCACCTGAAAAAATCTTTGCTTCCTATTTTGATGTACAGGAAAAAGTGGGTAAGAAGGAAATGGAAAATATTCCCTACGGCGCTATCGCCATGTGGACAATGGCAGACAAGCTGGCGTGCGGCATTCAGCAACTGCTCGCTGGAGCCCGCAAGTTCAAGATTGATCAGCTAAGCCGTGATGACCTTTTTGCAGCTAACAGGGAAACGGCGCACGAAACCGGCATCACCCATATAGCCGACGCCAATAATGAGAGCGCTATGCGCATTCTCGCCTCTTAATGGCGTTGTAAAAAATTCTTCATCTGCGTCGCTGCAGCGGATTGGTTTAACCTTTTCCGCTGCAGCTGTTTGAGCAGCCTGGGTTAATGCCATCTTACTTTAGTGCCTTACTCCAGAAAATCTGTCACTCTGAAATCTGGAGGTTACTGTAAAATTAGAATGTTAAAGTGAAGTAGCCTCCAAGGTACTTATCCCCCCTTGTGGGGTGTAAGGAATTTAAACCAGAGCAGTTTTGCCGGGGTTTTAGCCGTGTTTTTCCACTGACCGGGGATGTTTTTGTTCAGATATATGGTATCCCCGGGATTGACTTCATAAGATTGGTTGTCAACAGTCATCTCCAAATGGCCTTCAACGAGATATCCCAGTTCCTCACCTTTGTGTGCAAAGAAGTGGTTGGAGAGCTTTCTCTCTGGTTGAATTTCGATCATAACAGCTTCCGCAGGTGCATCAATATCCGGCGGTAAAAGCAACTGTGCGTTAGCATCCTGTGGGGTAATATTTTTAAGGGATGTGATCGATCTCTCGTCTTCCGGATAGACATACCTGCTTTCTTCAAGCCCATGGCCTCGGAAAAAAGTGGCAACTTCTACTGAAAGACTCTCGGCAATACGAAAGAGAGCAGGAAGAGAGGGGTAAATAAGATTTTTCTCAACTTGCGATATAGTGCTGGGGGTAACTCCGGTAAGGTTTGCCAGTTTTTTTTGCGAAATACCTCTCATCATTCGCATGCTTTTAATCTTAGCACCAAGATCAAATTTAGTTTTTATCTGTCGTTGACTTTCAAAGATGATATCCGTTTCTTCGGATAAGTATATGTGATGTTCATTGAGATATTTGGAATTACGTTTTTCTGCCTTGAGGATTTTCAATGAAGACTTTCCCCGATGTATCGAAAGGTCAATTGCCACCTGGGCAATTTTGTTGATATTGGCTTTTAACCTATTGGAATGTGCTCCTTTTTCAATTATCCAATACGCTATGGTGTCCAACTCGTAAAGACGTGGGCAGGTTTTGGCGTAAAAATCTATTACATGTTCTTCCCCTCCCCAAAGTGATTGCATACCGGTCAGACTATCGAGAATGAAATGGACATCTCCCGATAGATTACTGTGCAGGCCGTAAATTGCCTCACCGACAGAGGTGGGCTGAGTAGGATCGTTTACCTTGATAACCTGGTAGGGCCAAAGCGCTCCGTCTTTTTCATAGAATTTTTCAAAAACCTCAGACCGGTTGCCCTTGCCATTGGTGAAACAGTCAAGGATGGTCAGATTCTGGCTTTTAGCTAAAGGGCCAAGAAAAGAAACAACATTTTTTGGAGACCGATCAAAGGTCACATATATCAATGGCTTTTTCCCGGCAAGTGATTCCCTGATGAAGTTAAGGCAAAAGACTGAAGAGAAACTTCCGGCATCCTCATACCACAGAACATTATCGCCTATATAAAGATCTCCGAGAAACTTATCCAGCTCAGGAATTCCCGAGGAGACGCGTTTTTTCCTGCCGTTAGTTATTGATTCATTAGAAAGTGTCATAATTAAATACTAAAGAAAAATGAGCCTTATTTACCGATTGCCATCGATGTACCACTGTTTTTTGGTTTCACGGTCACCGGTCCAAGGTTATCCGGACGTACTGAACACGCAGAGACAACTTTACTCTTCTTTTCATTACTCAGCACATACTCTTTTTAGTCGCTATGCTTTGAGGGGGACTCTTTTTGCTTCTGATAAGTCAGGAAAAATTGACAGTGGAATATTTTTCGGTCTAAGCAAAATACCATTTGCTATAGCGCCAATATCCAATAAGCAGATATTAATGAATGGTAGGTTTTCAGAAGATGGCGCTCATATGAGCTACGGGAAAGTTGCTGCAGTTTCGAAGGCCCAGCAATCAGGGAATTGCAGTGGAAAAGATGCAGATTATACATCGAATCAATACCCTGGGTTGATAAATAAGTAGATGCTTGCGCATGAGATAACAATGGGTTAAAAGACATACCTTGTTGTCTAAGGTATCGCATTTCCATTTAAATTGGAGTCACGTTATGAACTCGAGAAATCAGGTCCGACTGGTCTTATTAACACTTCTGATATTGTTTGGCTTTGGGTCTATTGCACAAGCGGAACAGGTTATTAGAATTGGCTTGAATCTGCCGTTATCCGGTGCAAGAGAAGCGACAGGCATTAGCTCAAGGGACGGCGCAGATCTTATAAAGGATCAGATCAATGGCGCCGGAGGTCTCCAGGTTGGAGAAAACAAGTATAAAATAGAGTATGTATATGCAGACAATGAATCTAACCCCCAAGGAGCAATTGCCGCAACGTTAAAACTTATTACCCAGGATAAAGTAATGGCGATCGTAGGCCCTAATGCCAGTTCTAATGCTATCCCGGCCGGAAATATCTGTCAGTCATTTAAAACACCAATGGTTTCTCCTACATCGACCAATCCAAAAACAACGGAAAACAGACCATTTGTTTTTCGAGCCTGCTTCCTTGATAATTTTCAAGGTGAGGTCATGGCAAATTTCGCAGTGAGTGAGTTTAAAGCAACTAAAGCAGCTGTTCTTTACAACATCGCCAGTGCCTACCCTAAGGGGCTTGCCGAGTTTTTCAAAAGTGCTTTTGAAGCTAGACAGGGTACAGGCTCGGTAGTTGTTGCTGAAGGCTATTTAACCAATGAGGGGAAGCACTTATCCAGCCAACTGGATAGAATAGTTGCCTCTGATGCCGACGTGCTCTTCATGCCTCAATATGCCCACGAAATAGCAGACCTCGTCAGTCAGGCGAGAGCCAGGGGTTGGAAAAAGCCGATTCTTGGTGGCGATGCCTGGGAGTCTTCCGACCTGATGAGCAGTTGCGGTGATTTGTGTAAAGGATTGTATTTTAGTTCTCATTTCGGAGCGATTGGTGCTCAAGGTAAAACCAAGGTGTTTGTAGAACAGTTTCAGGCAAAAACTAACCAATTGCCCACCGGATATGCTGCTTTAGGCTATGATGCCGCTTATATGCTGTTCACGGCAATTGGTTCTATGGATAGTTTAAGTGAGAACCTGCTGGAAAATCGTGCTACGATCAAAAATAAACTGGCATCGATCAAAGGATTTGAGGGTGTTTCCGGGACACTTGATATGAATGTTGCAGGTGATCCAGTCAAAAGCGCCGTAGTTATTCTAATTAACAACGATGGGGCATTCGAATCATATAAAACTGAGACACCCTGAGATTATACAAAATCATGCCTGCTCGCGGGCATGATTTTGTAAGCTTGTATAACCGCTATCCTTTAGTTACCTGAGTTATAAAATCAGACATAAATCCTAATACGACTGTTTGTGCTTCAAAATGCGGGGTATGGGCGCAGTTTTCAACTACCTGCAGCCGAGCAATACCTGATGTTTTGGAAGCGATAGCTTTTGCCTGATCCATTGATCCATACTGATCGTTCTCTCCATGAAGCACCAATACCGGTATTTCAATACTCGGCAAAAGATATTCAATATTCCAGTGTCTGAACCATTCTGTGAGCCATGTCTTCGACCATGCTTTGAATATTGTTTCTGTCTTATCCCCATGATATTTTGATAAGCTCTTGAGCTTTCCCTCAGTCCATGCAGCATCTGCCTTTTTGATTCCGGCAATTGCTTCACGATCGACAAAGACATGGGCTGCTTCTGATATAATTCCTCTCAGAAGGAAAGATCTTTCTGCACCGAAGATTAAACTGATGGTTCCTCCATCGGAATGGCCGATCAAAATGAAAGGTGTATTCGGAATAACTTTTTCTAAAAATTCAGGCAGCTCCAGGAGCGCGTATTCATGCAGATAATGAATTGTACGAGGCTTGTACAAAGGAGAGGATTTTCCATAACCCAGGCGATCATAAACCAATCCCCGATAACCGGTGTTTCTGCATAAGAGTTTTGGGAAGTCTTTCCACATGTCGATACACCCAAGACCTTCATGAAGAAATACGAGGTATGGCTTAGCCGTGTCACCTTCGATGAGTTCGTAATTAAGCTTTTGCTGGTGGTTGTTCCGGTCAATTTCCAGTATTGGCAATGACTTCTCCTCGTGTGACTGATTTAACTCATGGAATGCGTAAAAGACTTGCAAGACACAACACCTGGAAAATATCCAGCTCCGATTACAGATGCTGGTCAATGTTTACAGAAAAATAACCAAATTTGTAGACAAATAACAAGCGATACAATAGATTCCATGGGCTGCATGAAAGGTATTGTAAAAATCCGACTACCCCACATTTCTCAGGAACAAAGGGCATGAGAAAATGCGGGCTAAAATCAATTTTTTATCAGGAGAGCAATGGGTTGCGAAAAGCATGGCGATGAATCTCATCCTCATATCATCAAAGACGAATGTAAAGGGTGCGGCAGGTGCATTGACGCCTGTCCTAAAGATTGTCTTCGTTTTTCAAAGAAGATGAACGTCAAGGGATATATCCCTGCAAAATATATTGGAGAGGGATGTATCGGATGTGGGATTTGCTTCTACAATTGTCCGGAGCCTTACGCCATTGTGGTATACAAAAAGGACAAGGAGTAATCGTTCATGAGAAAATTTATAAAAGGTAATAATGCTGTCACAATTGGCGCTCTGTATGCCGGCTGTGAGATTTATTTCGGATATCCTATCACTCCGGCAAGTGAAATTGCCCATTCAGCCGCTGAACTCTTCCCGCAAAGAGGAAAGACTTTCTTGCAGGCGGAATGTGAGACCGGCGCAATCAATATGATTTATGGTGCTGCAAGCAGCGGCAGGATGTCTATGACGGCATCTTCAGGGCCGGGTATGAGTCTTATGTGCGAGGGTATTTCATATCTTGCCGGAGCCCAGCTTCCGGCAGTAATTGTGGATGTCCAAAGGGCCGGCCCAGGCCTTGGGAACATTGGCCCGGAACAGGGAGACTACAACCAGGCTGTCAAGGGAGGTGGACATGGTAATTATAAGGCTATTGTCCTGGCACCTTCTTCAGTACAGGAGATGTGCGACCTGACCATAAAAGCGTTTGAGCTTGCCTATAAATATCGAAATCCTGCCATTGTCTTTACCGATGCCGTGTTGGGGCAGGTGATGGAATCATTGGAAATTCCCGAGGAAGAGTTCACTCCTCCAGATGTCAGCGATTGGGCGGTCCAGGGAGACAATGCCACCCGTGAAAACCTGGTTTCTTCCATTTACTTGCAGAATGATCTTCAGGAAAAGCATAATTGGCTGCTTGATGCTAAATATGCTTCTATGAGTGTTGACGCAGCATCGGAAACCTATTTGTCGGAAGATGCAGAAGTCCTGTTGACCGGATATGGCTCCTGTTCACGGATTGCCCGTTCAGCAGTGGATGCTCTCAGGGCAAATGGCATCAAAGCAGGATTGTTCAGACCGATTACTCTCTTTCCCTTTCCTGAAAAAGAACTGCAAAAAGCGGCAAAAGGAAAAAAGATCTTAGTCGTAGAGCTGAGTAACGGCCAGTATCGGGATGATGTTATTCTGCACCTGGACAGAAAAAATTATGTGCCGGTAGAATTGATAAACCGTATGGGCGGAAATCTGGTAACGACGGAAGAGGTTGTGGCTGCGGCTGTAAAACTCTTGGAGGCAGGCGAATGATCAAGAAAGCAGAAGGGTTTTACGAGCACTTCCTGAGAAAAGACGGCAGCAAAACCAAGGCAACTCATTATTGCGCAGGCTGTGGCCATGGTATAATTCATAAGCTTATAGCCGAGGCTCTTGCAGAATTCGACATCCAGGACGAAACCGTCTTTGTTTCGCCTGTAGGCTGCGGTGCTTTTTGTTACTATTACTTTGACTGCGGTAATGTCGCGGCTGCCCATGGCAGAGCTTCTGCGGTAGCAACAGGGATATCAAGAGCCCTCCCCGGCAAGGTGGTCATTGCCTATCAGGGTGATGGTGATTTGGGCGCAATCGGTTTTAACAATGCTTTTCAGGCCGCAAATCGTGGAGAGAAATTTGTCTGCTTCTTTGTCAATAATGCTATTTATGGCATGACCGGCGGTCAGATGGCACCCACTACCTTGCCGGGGCAGAAAACTGCGACCTCTCCTGCGGGAAGAGATGTAGCGACAGATGGATATCCACTGCAGGTCTGCGAGGTGCTCAACCAGTTGGTAGCACCGGTCTTTATCGAAAGGGTCTCAGTTGCGGATACCAAAAGAATTTTAAAGGCCAGAAAAGCAATTCGAAAAGCCATTGAAATCCAGAAAGAAGGCAAGGGATATGCCTTTGTCGAGATTCTTTCACCATGTCCGACCAATATGAAAATCAGTGCTGTCGATGCGGCAAAATTTACCATTGAATCGATGGAAAAGGTTTTTCCTCTTGGCAACTTCCGGGACAAAAGCGCTGAGCCTGCACTGCAGCCAAATTCAATACCGTTAAAATCCTTAAGCGAACTGGTTGGAGCAGGGAGTTCAGAAAAAACCGATACCGGACTTTTTGCTGAAAAAGAATTCAAATTTTCGGGTTTTGGCGGGCAGGGAATACTCAGTCTAGGGCTGGTTCTTGCAAATGCCGGAAGCACGGCGGGAAAAAATGTTTCCTGGTTTCCAAGCTATGGTCCCGAACAGCGCGGAGGGACGGCATCCTGTTCAGTGGTATTGAGCGGCAAGGCAATTGGCTCTCCGACAGTCGATAGACCTGATGTCCTGGTGGCTATGAATCAACCCTCCCTTGAAAAATTTGCCCCGACCGTAAAAGACGGCGGTGTCATAATTTATGATGCCCAAGTGCCGGTAGAGTTTGAATTGCCCAAAAATGTCAGAGTATATGCCTTTCCGGCAGCGGAGATAGCAACTTCAAAAGGGGTGCCCAAAGCGGCTAATACAGCACTTTTAGGAGCGCTCATTGCTCTTGATCTGGTTGGCCTGCCTGAAGAAACTGTGCTTACTGCCTTGAGAGACAGTTTTGCGGAAAAACCTAAGTTGATTCAAAAGAATATAGAAATAGTTGAAACTGCAAAAGCGTGGATGAGGGATAATCTTTAAGCTGATAATCTCATTCACTAAGTGAAACATTTTCCACCTATAGAGTGTGACACAGGGAGTAACGAGTATGAACGATTCAGCAAAAATTGGTAAGAGGATCCAGACTTATAGAGAAAAACTTGCAATGAGTGTCGATGATCTCTCTGAAAGAACCAGTCTGCCCGCAGGTCTTATTAACGATTTCGAAGCCGGCAAGGTAACTCCTGCCATAGGGGGAATGGTCAAACTATCCCGCGCGCTTGGGCAGAGGGTTGGTACTTTTCTGGATGATCAGATTGCCAAAGATCCGATAATTAACAGATCAGCTGAAAGAGAAGAGGGGATTGCCCCTCATAAAGAAAACTCGCAAGGCCATTATCGCTACCACTCCCTGGGTGCCGGCAAGGCTGACCGCCATATGGAACCATTTTTTATCAAGGTTTCTCCGACAGAAGAGAAAATTAAATCCTCACACGAAGGCGAGGAGTTTGTTGTAGTTGTCTCGGGTGAGGTTGAGCTAATCTACGGTAAGGAAGCTTATACATTAAAAGAAGGCGACACGATGTATTACAATTCACTCGTGCCGCACTGTCTGAGTGCCATTGGTGGTGATGCCAAAATATACGCCGTAATTTTTACCCTTTAGCAGGTGACTACAATGCCAAGAGATGAGATTGTCAGGGAGATCACACTCGGTCAGATCCTTGCCGAAACGGTGGCTAAATATCCCGATGAAACCGCAGTTGCTTACGTAGAAAGGGAGTACAATCAAACGTGGAAGGAGTTTTCGGATACGGTTGATACCATGGCCAAAGGATTGATGGCCATGGGCATCAAGAAGGGGGAAAAGGTAGCAGTGTGGGCAACTAATGT
>JBARUR010000002.1:0-7101 GCA_049645845.1 Desulforhopalus sp.
GCTGAAATCAAATTGGTTTGTGTCATTTTTATCCTCCTTTGAATGGACGTCTTAGAGCATTCTTTCCCAGGATGTGATGCTCTTTTTTCATATTGCAATAGTGAGGCCTACTATGAAATTTACAGAAGCTTTTTGCATGAGAACGATTTCTGTTCTTGAAAAGTATGGCATTATTAAATTAAATTGTGTCCTGTAGAGCTGGACTAAAGATGTTAGCACATAATTTACTTTAAAGGCTTTTGATGCGACAGATCTGTCTTAATCAATTGGACATATCAAAAGATCTTGCGAGAGAATCGAACAGGACCATGGCATAAAAATTGCTATTAAATTGCTATTAAAATACGGGAATTATCCAGGCATGTCAGGAGGTTCAGGTGATAATGAATCTTTAATGATGCTGAATTTGGATCAGGAATTGCCTAGGTTTTGCTGATAAAACAGACTTTATTCATTAATATAACCATATACGATTTGGGAGCTTTCTATGCAGACGCTTGAACAGGAATTTACTATTCAGTATTCTTTCCCTGTTTTTTTCACCCGGAATGTATTTCGGATAGATGATTCGTTGTTGGCTTCGACTTTTTTGCGCGGAGGAAAAAAATGCCACAAAGTGTTTTGTATAATTGATTCCGGAGTCGTCGCAGAACATCCTTTTCTCCTTGCTCAGGTTGAGGGATACGCTGCAGCAAATCAGGAGATAATGCAGCTGTGTGGACCTCCGCTCATCGTCGAAGGAGGGGAAAATTGTAAAAATAAACCGGAAATTATTGACACAATCATGCAGTGTGTTCAGAAATATCATTTATGCCGTCATTCGTTTATATTGGCTATTGGTGGTGGTGCTGTACTCGATGCCGTCGGTTATGCGGCGGCAGTTGCTCATCGCGGGCTGCGGCTGATCAGAATGCCGACAACGGTTCTCGGCCAAAACGATGCAGGTATCGGGGTAAAAAACAGTCTCAATGTTTTCGGCCGGAAAAATTTTATAGGAACCTTTGCTCCCCCGTTTGCCGTAATCAATGATTCAGTCTTCCTGGAGACCCTGCCGCCCAGGGAATTACGGGCAGGTATGGCCGAAGCGGTCAAAGTTGCCCTAATCAAGGATAGCTCTTTTTTTCACTCTCTTTATGAACAGCGGTTTGAGCTTGCCTCTTTTAGTCTGCAGCCGATGGAAGAGATGATTCATCGCTGCGCGGCACTGCACATGAACCATATTGGTGCGGGAGGGGATCCTTTTGAATTAGGTTCGGCAAGACCGCTTGATTTTGGTCACTGGGCAGCACACAAGCTCGAGGAGATAACCGGAGGACTGCTCAATCATGGAGAAGCAGTTTCAATCGGCATGGCTCTGGACAGCCTCTATTCATATTATAAGGAAATGATAGAAGAAGACGAATTACGCAAGATATTCGGACTGCTAAGTGATTTGGGGCTGCCCTTACATCATCCTGCTCTTGCAACACTCAATGTCGATAGTGCTCTTGGTGAATTTCGCGAGCATCTGGGCGGAAAACTGGCAATAACCCTGCTGACCGGCATCGGCCAAAAACAAGAGGTGGACAGAATTGATACAGCGTTGATGGAATGCTGCGTTGATGAACTGATGCAGCGGGACAACAGCAGCGTGATTGGAACCGATCATCCAGGCAGGCCATCACTAGTGTCCGGGGTATCCAATTGACCAGGATCATTGACAGCTGTACATCAGGCGGGAAAACAGCGCCGGCAATGCTTCCGGCAATAAGCTATTGCACAAATATTCATCCTGGGGAAAGCTGGCATGAGATTTTTTCAGCCGTTCGTCAACATGCACCGATAGTCAAAAAAAGAGTATCCCCAGATACACCTTTTCCTATCGGCCTGAGGTTGTCCGGCCGAGCAGCCCTGGAAATGAGCCTTGAGGATGCGATGGATTTTCATCGCTGGTGCCGTGAAAATGGTTTCTATATTGCAACCGTGAATGGTTTTCCCTACGGCACCTTTCACCATGCGCCGGTGAAGCAATCTGTTTATCTGCCTGACTGGCGTTTTACCGAGCGGCTCGATTATACCAAAAAACTAGCTGAGCTGCTGGCTGTCTGGCTACCGGATGGTATGACCGGCTCTATCTCGACAGTACCTGTGGGTTTTCGTTCCTGCATAAGTGATGATGACTTTCCGGTAATTAAAAATAATATTGTTGAAGCTCTCGATTTTATTGATAGTATCGCTCAAAAAATCGGGAAGGAAATACTGCTCTCAATGGAACCGGAGCCAGGCTGCGTCCTGGAAACCACCCATGATGTTGTTAAACTTTTTGCTCGTCTTGGGCTCTCGCCTACAAAACGGACCCAATTGGCTGTCTGCTACGACTGCTGTCACCAGGCGCTTCAGTTCGAGAGCCCGAAAGAGTCCCTGAAACTCCTGGCGCAAAACGATATAAGAATTGGCCATGTACAGGTATCTTCGGCTCTTCGGTTAGAAAGTCCTGATATCAAGCTGCTAAAACGTTTTCAGGAAAAATGTTATCTGCATCAAACAGTAGGCAGGAAAAAGGATGGTCAGTTGTTGCGTTATGATGATCTTGATCCGGCTATTGTGGCCTCTCCTTTAGATGTAGAAGAATGGAGGGTTCACTTTCATGTACCAATATTTATAGATAAACTGGAGGAATGTGGCAGCAGTAGATTTTTTCTTGAAGAAATCCTGCCTCTTTTCTCCAAAGAAGTTATGTTGGAAGTTGAAACCTACACCTGGACTATTCTTCCACCTGATCTGCAATGCGGTACGGTAACTGACTGCCTTATCCGCGAGTTGGAGTGGGTGGCTAAAACCATTGGTAAAGACACTACGGGAATACATTATGAATGATTCTGCCGTAAAGGCAATGTTTGAAACAATTGCTCCAAGCTATGATTTTCAGAACAGTTTTCTTTCACTGCGCCAGGATATATACTGGCGGCGGGCTCTTGCTGAAATCCTGCAACTGGATAAAGGTGGACTGGTCCTTGATGTTGCTGTTGGAACAGCTGAAACCGCACTTTCGATTAGCCGCAGGTATCCCCTGGTGCAGGTAATTGGAGTTGATTTTTCTCCAGGGATGTTGAAAGTCGGACATAAAAAAGTTGTAGATCAGGGTTCTAAGGTCCATATCAACCTGACTGCGGGCGATGGCCGACAGCTGCCGATACGCAGCGAGTCTGCGGATGCCGTGACCATCTCCTTTGGTATTCGTAATATTGAAGAGCGTGTGCAGGCTCTCAGGGAATTCTATCGTGTCCTTAAGCCGGGCGGCAGGCTCTTTGTCATGGAATTTTCCTATCCCGACAATCCGCTTCTCTACCGGATGTATCGTTTTTATTTTGATTACATCCTGCCCCCGGTAGGTAACCTGATCTCGCGCACCAATTATGCCTACAGTTATCTCGCCGAATCAGTTGATTCATTTCCAAGAGATGAGCAATTTCTCGCCGAGTTTGCCGAGGCGGGATTCACTGATACCAAAATTAAAAAACTAACCTTCGGAATAGCCAAAATTTTTGAGGGACATAAAAAGGCACAGGAGGCGAAATGAAAGTAAACTGGCCGGAGAGGCTCTGGGTGAACAGCCCGGTACGACGATATGTGCAGCAGCAGGAAGGACGCTTTTTTAAAAATATGAATAATCTTGCTCCCGGGGGCAAGATTCTCGAGATCGGCTGTGGCTGCGGTGTCGGAGCGAATATTATTAACCAGACCTTTGCTCCGGCATCCATACATGCCCTGGATATCGACGTAGATATGCTGAGAGGAGCACAAAAGAAGCGGAAATTATGGAAAAACGTCCCGTTGCACCTTTTGGCGGCAGATGCTCAGGAGCTGCCCTTCCCCGATAATTGTTTTGACGCTGTTTTTAATTTCGGGATAATCCACCATCTTGAAAATTGGCAGAAGGGCGTATCCGAAATAACCAGAGTACTGAAAGAGGATGGGATTTTCTTCTTTGAGGAAATTTATCCGCCTCTTTACGCAAACCCCTTGTTTCTTAGGATTCTTGACCATCCAAGAGAGAATCGTTTTTATGGACCGGAATTTCGGGCGGAACTTGGTGCATCAGGGCTTCGCATATTTGAAGGCTATAAAGAGTCCCGTTTTGCAATATTAGGTGCGGCTGTTAAGGAAAGCATAATGCCCGAAGTGAGATTGAAAGCCGTTTAATTGATTGTAAACGTTCATCAGCACCTCATGTGCGCACGATCAGACAGCCGTGCATAGTCTAGCTATCGGAGTTTACGCTTACCTGCCCGTCCGCCTGCTTGTGCACCTTCTTACGCACTGCAGAAACGTTACAGGTCCAGGGTATTGCAAAGCATTTTGCTCTTCCCTGTGAACGGTTACGATCCATTAATAAGGCTTGATGTATAACTTTATAGAAAGTTTAAGAAAAATCCAATATCCGGGGAGTATTGCGACATGGAAATTTTTCAGGATCATATTTTTCTCTCCCGTTTGCATTTTGCCTTTACTGCTATCTTTCATATTATCTGGCCTGTCCTTACAATTGGTCTGAGTATTTTTCTTGTGGTTGTGGAAGCGCTCTGGCTTATAACCCGTGAGGAGCGTTACTATCATCACGCCCGATTCTGGATGCGTCTGTTCCTGCTCAATTTTGCCGTGGGAGTAGTCAGTGGTATTCCCATGGAATTCCAGTTCGGGACAAACTGGAGTGCTTTTTCCCGGGCGGGAGGCGATATTTTCGGTCACCTGCTCGGCTTTGAGGCATCAATGGCTTTTATGCTGGAATCCGCTTTTCTGGGGATTATGGCTTTTGGCTGGAAACGGGTTCCTCCGGGGATGCATTTTTTTGCCACCTGTATGGTCGCTTTTGGAGGATCCCTGTCGGCTTTCTGGATAATGGCAGCCAATTCCTGGATGCAGACTCCTGTCGGCGGAGATTTCATTGAAGGTCGATTTTATCTGACCGATATTTTCGCTGCAATATGGAATCCCGATGCCTTCTGGGGCATAACCCACATGTGGCTTGCCTGTCTGGAGATATCACTTTTTGTCATTGGAGGTATCAGTGCCTGGTATCTCCTGAAAGACAGGAATACGGAATTTTTTCTTGTTTCTTTTAAAATGATGATTGTGGCGTCAATCGTTATCACTACCCTTCAATTCGCGATCGGTGATGGGGCCGGTAAGTCTGTTTTTCGTAATCAACCGGCAAAGTTGGCGGCTCTTGAGGCCCACTGGGAGACTAATCCCGAGGGCGAGGGTGCCCCATGGAAAATACTCGCCTGGCCTGACGAGGCTATTCAGGACAATGTCTGGGCTGTTGAGGTGCCGTATGCTCTCAGCCTGATAACTACCAGTTCACCTACAGGGCAGATCACAGGCCTGCGTGAAATTCCGGTTGAAGATCAGCCGCCTGTTATGCTTACCTTCGTTTCTTTCAGGATAATGCTCTTTATAGGTATTGGCCTTATTCTACTGATGGTCTGGTCGCTCTGGGCCTGGAAAAAAGGCAACCTTGCCCCCGACAGGGTCGGCAGGCAAAAGTGGCTGCTCTACTCCTGGATGTGGGCTATCCCCTTAAGTTATATAGCAATGGAGGCGGGATGGGTTGTGCGGGAGGTAGGCAGACAGCCATGGGTAATTCAGGGTGTTTTGCGAACTGAAGACGGCGTAAGCAGGCTTCCGGCGGAAACTGTGGCAGGTTCATTGCTCGGTTTTATGGCAATTTATGCACTGTTATTCATACTTTTTCTTTTTTTCGCAAGACGAATACTTCATAAAGGTCCCAACTTCAGCCCCTTTGCCGGGAAATAGCAGCAACTGCGATTATTACGCAAACTAAACGAGTAAAGAGGACAAGCTCAAATGGACATAATTAATGCGAATTTAGCGACGATATGGTTGGTGTTGATCGGTTTTTTCCTCCTTTACTATACACTGACCGACGGTGCTGATCTCGGTATTGGCATCCTGACTCTGTTCACCCGGGACTGGGATGAAAAAAATGAAATGATGCAGTCCATCCATACGATCTGGCACGCCAACCAGACATGGCTTGTCATTTTAGGCGGTATGCTGTTCGGAGCTTTCCCGCTTTTCTTTTCTATTGTTCTCTCCGCGCTCTATATTCCTTTTATCCTCATGTTATTCGGGTTGATTTTTCGTGGGGTGGCATTTGAATTTCATGCCAACGCCGACGCTAAAAGTAAACGGATCTGGCTTGTGTCCTTTGGTGTCGGCAGTCTTATGACAGCGCTGGGACAGGGTTTTGCTCTTGGAGGACTTATGGGAGGCATAACGGTCCAGGCGGATTCGTTCGCAGGGCAGCCAACTGACTGGATGAACTGGTATTCGTATATAGCCACCGCCGGTGTCGTCTGTGGTTATCTGATGCTGGGGGCCGGTTATCTCATAGCCCGGACAACCGGAATAATACATAAACGAAGTTTCCGCATAGCCAGGCTGTCCGGCTGGATGACTATTGTAATCTCTCTTGCAATATATATAGGGACTAGTGTTCTTCACCCGGAAATGTTGGAAAAATGGAAAGAATGGCCGCCATCTCCAATTTATTATTTCTCTGCGTTGGCACTCGGTGCCTTTGTGATGTATTTTCGCAGCCTGCAACGGAGAAATGACCTTGCTCCAATCATCTGGAATTGGCTGATTATCATTTTTTCATTCACCGGCCTTTCAATCGGCTTGTATCCCCGCATGATTCCCAGTATCGGTTCCGCTGCCTTAACCGTAGAGGAAGTTGCAGCCAGCCCGACCACTCTTCGCTTCATGTTGGCGGTTATGGCCATTCTGCTGCCGATTATCCTGACATATACGACTTATAGTTATTGGATTTTTCGCGGAAAAACAACCAATCAGGGGTATGCCGTTGACGAATGAATCATTGAAAAAGTACAAAAAACTAAGAAGATAGATGGCATGAAAATTGATGTTACAAGCCTGAAATACCTTTTTAACCCGCATTTCTCATCAGCTCAGGCGGCGTCAGCTTCAAAGTTTTTGGTAGTGAACCATAGTAGGCTATGTTCACTGGCAAAATACTGACGAAGATGGCGCCGCATGGACTGACCTATGGTGAACATTGTGTTGATTAAGAGGAAA
>JBARUR010000003.1:0-3130 GCA_049645845.1 Desulforhopalus sp.
GGGAGCCACCATAAGTATGTCCGTGCCGCTTTGACGCAACACTTCACGAAAACGACTTGGAAGATTCAGCCTTCCTTTCGCATCCAATACGTGAAATGTTCTGCTTCTAAATCGACTTTGTGACAAAGAGACACTCCTTAAACCCACATAGAACCACTTTCGGTTCACTATACCCCACTTTGAACCACTACACTCCTTTTTATTAATTGACCGAGAGAGTGTCAAGCAAAATAAATTTGGAACTTCACGTGGATAAGTACTACACACAAAAAACATACAACCACAACCCATGGGGGATTGGCTAGGCACCCTCCACAGTATCTAGTGAATTCCCCAAAATTACGCCACGAACACCCCAACTCATTAATTCATCTTTTTTGTCAAGTAATCCTGTCTTTTCAATTGCTTATAGAAAATTCTACGACATGACAAAAATTTCATTTTTTTTAATGGTGGAGTAAAGTGGTTATACCTAGCTTTTTGCGAGAGAGGAGCACGTGCAGTCCAAAATGGGTGGGAGAAGGCAGCCACAAAATCCTTTGTGTAGAGGAAGCTGTCTTGTCTCTGAGGATTGTTTCGTTGTGGATCTGTCAATTGGTTGGTTCATTGTATTCATGAACGTTGAAAGGGCGGGTTTAGAACCCGCCCCTACGGAAGTGGTGTCGGATGAAGGTGGATTGCTTGAACGGCTTTACTGTGGATATTATTTTCTGTAAATTCAGCTGGGATTTGCGTATGCAACGTAGGGGCGGGTTCTAAACCCGCCCTTTGACATCTGGATATTATATTCCCACTCTAAACCAGGGGATCAGAAAGGACTCTGTGTTAAAAATGAAATGGGCCGACTGAACGTTAAGTTCAGCCGGCCCATGATGGTGAAGATATTTACAGCTAAAAGTCTTATTCAGTCAACAACCGGCGATAGTCGGCATCACTGGAAAAACTATGTTCGGAATCTGGGTATGTACCTGCTTTAACTTCATTATTATACTGCTGAATACTTTCTTTAATGATGGGCGAAAGGTTTGCATATTTCTTAACAAACTTCGGCGTAAACTTATCGAACATCCCCAGCAGATCGTTGATAACGAGAACCTGGCCGTCACAATGCACCCCGGCGCCTATTCCTATTGTCGGAATAGCAATCGATTCGGTGATGACCTGAGCCAGCTTGTCGGGGATACATTCAATCAATAACCCGAAAGCACCGGCTTCTTCCATTCCCTTTGCTTCAGCAAGAAGCCGCCTCGCATCGTCAAGGCCTTTGCCTTGTAATTTAAAGCCCCCAAGCTGACTGGCGGTCTGGGGAGTCAGACCAATATGAGCCATGACCGGCACCCCTGCATCGACCAAAGCCCGGACAACTTCGCACATCTCCAATCCGCCTTCAAGCTTAACCGCATCACAACCGGCTTCTTTTAAAAATCGTATACCATTTTTTACTGCGTCCCGTACTCCGGTATGATTTGCTCCAAACGGCATATCTCCGATGATAAAACTCTCGGGGGCTCCTCGTCGAACGGCTTTGGCATGATGGAGCATCTCATCCATGGTCACAGGAACGGTTGAATCATAACCAAGCATCACCATCCCAAGGGAATCTCCCACCAGGAGGATATCCACGTCACAAGCACTCAATAGTCTTGCCATTGAACTATCGTAGGCTGTCAGCATGGATATCTTCTTTCCCTCTGCTTTCATTGATCGTATTTCTACAAGTGTTTTACGCATCATAGCATCCTATTAATGTAGGGAGCAGGTTTAATGTCTCTTTTATTCATCGAAAAGAGACGGCTGAACGGCCATTTGCCTGGGAACCTTCCGTTTAAAGTGTTCATACGCTCTCACTGTTGCCATCCGACCGCGTGGGGTCCGGTTCAAAAAACCCGATTGAATCAGAAAAGGCTCGTAGACATCTTCCAGAGTGTTTTTCTCTTCGCAGACAACCGTCGCCAGGGTTTCCAGGCCAATTGGGCCACCCTCGAATTTATCAATGATCGTCAGCATGATTCTTCTATCCATGTCATCGAGGCCGAACTGATCAACACCAAGAAGATTAAGTGCTGCATTGGCAACAACACAGTCCACCACCGCATGTCCGCCTACTTCGGCAAAATCCCTTACCCGGCGAAGCAGCCTGTTGGCAATCCGAGGCGTTCCGCGGGAGCGCTTGCCAAGCTCGAGCGCGCCGGTATGATCTATGGTCATACCCAGGATCTTGGCAGATCTCTGGACGATGGTAACAAGCTCTTCGGGAGAGTAGAATTCCAGGCGCAGCACCACCCCAAAACGGTCTCGTAAAGGAGGAGTCAAAAGACCGGTGCGGGTCGTTGCCCCAACCAGGGTGAATCTGGGCAGATCCATCTTTACCGACCTTGCTCCCGGTCCCTGCCCGATTATCAGATCCAGCTGAAAATCCTCCATGGCCGGATAAAGAACCTCTTCGACGGCATGATTCAAACGATGGATTTCATCGATAAAAAGAACGTCTCCTTCCTGCAGGCTGGTCAGAATAGCGGCAAGATCACCCTGCTTTTCAATAACAGGACCAGAGGTAACTTTTATCCCCGCGCCCATTTCATTGGCAATGATATAAGACAGCGTAGTTTTTCCAAGCCCGGGGAAACCATGAAAGAGTGCATGATCGAGAGGCTCGCCGCGATTAAGAGCAGCCTGAATAAAAATAGCCAGGCTTTTTTTCACCTGCTCCTGACCGATATAATCGGCAAGTTTTTGAGGGCGCAGGGCGTTGTCGCTGGCAGGCTCCCGCACTTGGGGCTCCGGGGCTACTAAACGCTTGCCGGACTTCTCGCTGCTTATATCTTCCTCAATATTCATGCCAGTGCTCTAAGAGCCTCCCTGATAAGAACTTCAACCTTCTGTGAACTAAATTTTTCTTCACCAAGCTGTTTTTTTACTTTGCCAAGCGCCTCTCTGGCGACACTGTCCTGATAACCAAGATTGACCAGGGCGGAAATGGCATCGGCCGCAGCGGATCCTTCAACTGCAACAACCCTTGAGCTGCCTCCGGGTACCGGCACTGTTCCGGAAACTAAATGCGACACTTTTTCTTTCAGATCAACGCAAATACGTTCCGCCGTTCTTTTGCCTACTCCGGGAAGTGTTGTCA
>JBARUR010000004.1:0-59983 GCA_049645845.1 Desulforhopalus sp.
TGTTGGACCAATTGGAGAGTGGCCCGTGGCCAAGCTTCGTGACCGACATTAAGCGCCAGGCCGAAAAAAAGCCTGAGTGTTGGGATATTCTTGGCATCCTGGAGTTATCCTATAAAGACAGGATCACCCATTGGAAGCATGGCGGTATCGTAGGTGTATTTGGATATGGTGGTGGTATCGTTGGACGATATGCTGACGTTCCTAAGCAGTTCCCTGGTGTTGAGCATTTTCATACGATTCGTGTCGCCCAGCCTTCATCAAAGTATTATTCCACAGCTAATCTTCGTCAATTAATGGATTTGTGGGAAAAACATGGATCAGGTATGACGAACTTCCATGGATCAACAGGTGACATCATTCTCCTTGGTACCCGTACCGAGAATCTCGAACCGTTTTTCTGGGACCTGACCCACGACATGGGACAGGATCTAGGTGGTTCCGGTTCCAATCTTCGTACTCCCGCTAACTGTCTTGGTGAGTCTCGCTGCGAATGGTCGTGCTATGACACTGAGGAAGCCTGTTATCATTTGACACAGCATTACCAGGATGAGATTCATCGTCCCGCATTCCCTTACAAGTTCAAGTTCAAGTTTTCCGGTTGTCCTAATGACTGTGTTGCAGCAATTGCCCGTTCCGATATATCCGTTATCGGCACCTGGAGAGATGATATTCGCATCGACCAGGCTGCCGTAAAAGAGTATGTTGCCGGTAATTATCCTGCCAATGGTGGGGCGCATGCCGGAAGAGATTGGGGTAAATTCGATATTCAGAAAGAAGTTGTTGATCTCTGTCCTACCGAATGTATGTGGATGGAAGGTGATGAGCTGAAAATCGACAATTCAGAGTGTACCCGTTGTATGCATTGCATTAACGTAATGCCTCGTGCACTGCGTCCTGGTGCTGACAAAGGTGCAACAATCTGCGTTGGTGCAAAAGCTCCAATCCTTGATGGTGCCCAATTCTCTACCTTAATCGTACCCTTCATGAAAATATCCAAGGATAATGATTTCGAGGAACTCATCGAGTTCATCGAAACTGTCTGGGATTGGTGGATGGAAGTTGGTAAGAATCGTGAGCGTGTTGGTGAGACTATGCAGCGTGTTGGTTTGCCGACATTCCTGCAGGTAATGGGTGTTGAGCCTATTCCACAGCATATCAAAGAACCTCGTTCTAATCCGTACGTATTCTGGAAAGAGGAAGAGGTTGAAGGTGGTTTTGAGCGTGACGTCAACGAATTCCGCGCCAAGCACGCAGCATAATACTGTTTTAATTTGAGCTAAAAATTCATCTTAAAAATATAAGGAGATTTACCATGGGTTATGATCCAACGAAACCAATGGAAGGACGTATTTCAGATCTTGGTCCCCCACATTACGAACAGTTTTTTCCACCAGTTATAAAAGCCAATAAGGGCAAATGGTTGTGGCATGAAATTACTCAACCTGGCGTTCTTATGCATAAATCAGAGACTGGCGACGAGGTATACACCATACGCGTTGGTTGTCCGCGCCTGGTATCTGTTGAATATATTCGTGAAATCTGTGAGATCGCCGATAAGCATTGTGACGGCTTTCTTCGTTTTACCACTCGTAACAACATCGAGTTCATGGTTGATTCCAGTGACAAAGTCCAGCCACTGCTCGATACTCTGGCAACCTACGGCAACAGCTACCCTGTCGGTGGCACCGGAGCCGGTGTGACTAATATCGTACACACTCAGGGCTGGGTACATTGTCATACTCCAGCAACTGATGCTTCCGGTGTTGTTAAAGCTGTTATGGATGAATTGTTCGACTACTTTACTTCCATGACACTTCCTGCACAAGTTCGTATTGCATTGGCTTGCTGTCTGAATATGTGTGGTGCGGTTCATGCTTCTGATATCGCTATTCTTGGTATTCATCGTAAGCCGCCAATGATTGATCATAGCCGTATCACCGGTGTATGTGAATTGCCATTGGCCATAGCGTCTTGTCCTCTTGGAGCTGTTAAGCCTGCTAAAGCAGAGGTAGATGGTAAAGAAATCAAGACTGTTAAGGTTAATGTTGATCGCTGTATGTTCTGCGGTAACTGCTACACTATGTGTCCCGCAATGCCGTTGGCGGATCCAGAAGGTGATGGTATAGCCATTTTGGTTGGTGGAAAGGTTTCGAACAGAATAAGCGCACCAAAATTTTCCAAGCTGGTTATTCCGTTCCTGCCGAATACAACTCCTCGCTGGCCTGAAACTGTGCAGGCTGTCAAGCAAATCCTTGAAGCATACGCTGCTGACGCTAGGAAATACGAGCGCGTTGGTGAGTGGGCTGAGAGAATTGGCTGGGAGAAGTTCTTTGAAAAATGTGATATTCCCTTTACTATGAAGAGCATCGACGACTATCGTCTTGCTTATGACACCTGGCGCACTACTACACAGTTCAAGTACACCAGCCATATCAAATAGTAAGGCTAGAGTAGTATTAATGACCGGATGGTTTTGATGACCATCTGGTCATTTGATGCTTTCTTCTACAAAAACTATACCAGGAGTATAATTATGGCACTCAGTACAGAAGAGCTAAAAAAAGCCATTGAGGAGAAAGCTAGCAAATCTCCTAAACCTCAGCTTTATATCAAGGATTTCTATGCATGTGATCCTGATTCTAAGCCGCGTGTAATTAAGAATGTAGCAAACGAGATGGTACGTGAAGGCAAACTGATGTTCTGGTCTTCCGGCTCTACCACCATGTATGCAATTCCTTCTCGCATTCAGGATGAGGAACATTCTTAATAAGTGAATTTGACCTACAAGTTCTTTATTTTTATAAAAGGCATTGGGAGTATATTCTCAATGCCTTTTTTTTATTGATATGTATCAAACATTTTATTTTGAATCCATAGATTCGACTAATATCAAAGCTAAAGAAATTGCGGAAAGTGGCGCCGTCTCAGGTACAGCTGTTGTTGCTGAATATCAGACAAAAGGAAGGGGGCGACTTGGGAAAGACTGGCATTCTGTTCAGGGTAAAGGACTGTATTGTTCAATTGTGGTTCGCCCAAAAAATATTGCCCTCGAAGATTATCCCAAAATTACACTTGTGGCAGGCTTGTCTGTGGCACTGGTTCTTGATCGACTAACCGACAGGAAAACACAGCTCAAGTGGCCAAATGATATATATATATCAGGAAAAAAAATCGCAGGAATATTAACGGAATCTTCTGTATTAAGAGAATCCTTTCAACGAAGATATGCCGTGATAGGGATTGGCATAAATGTTAATAATGTTGAAGAAGATTTCCCTTTGGAATTACGAGAAACCGTGACTTCTTTATCTCTTGAGACAGGTACTTGTTTTGACCTCAACGAACTGTTTCAGGAAGTTCGTTTAGAGCTATTGCATCAACTTGATATTTTCAGTGGTTCCGGTTTTCAGTCGCTTTTATCCCAATGGAGAGAAAAGGATTTTCTGCTGGGCAAAGAGATGGAGTGTGTCAGCACTGAAGGGAAGAGAGTAAGCGGCATTGCGCAGGGACCTGATGATAAGGGGCAACTGCACGTCCGTGACACTTCCGGCAAAGTACACGAGGTCCTCTCGGGGGATGTAAGACTCGCAACTTTCTAAGGTAAGATGGAAAGGTGTATTCTCAATTCCGAACCTTTTCTCGAAAAATAAGAAGATATAAGTGTTTGAAGATCACCTTATCATATCAAGTATAACAAGTATAAAGTGATCTTCAGGTTTTTAGATATGCTCGGAAGGATTAAGCACTAATATCTGTAATACTCAGGCTTGTATGGTCCTTTAACGGTGACACCGATATACTCAGCCTGCTCTTTAGTCAACTCCGTAAGGTTTGCTCCAATCTTTTTAAGATGAAGGCGAGCAACCATTTCATCCAGAGACTTTGGCAAAAAGTAAACTTTCTTGTCGTATTTTTCAGAATTGAGCCAAAGTTCAATTTGTGCGAGAACCTGGTTTGTGAAAGAATTACTCATAACAAAACTGGGATGACCTGTAGCGCAGCCCAAATTAACCAGTCGCCCTTCGGCTAAAATAATAATTTTCTTTCCATCCGGGAAAATAACATGGTCTACTTGGGGTTTAATATTATCCCACTCAAGGTCACGAATGCCGGCTATATCAATTTCAGAATCAAAATGACCAATGTTGCATACTATAGCTTCATTTGGCATTTCTTCCATATGCTTTCGGGTTATGACCTTTAGGTTTCCGGTGCAGGTGACAAAAATATTACCGATTGCCGCGACCTCGTCCATGGTTACTACGCGGTATCCCTCCATGGCGGCTTGCAGAGCGCAGATGGGATCGATTTCAGTTATATAGACAGTCGCACCCATACCCCTCAATGCTTGAGCACATCCTTTACCAACATCACCGTAACCGACAACGACTGCATTCTTGCCGGCGATCATAACATCAGTTGCCCTTTTTATTCCGTCTATGAGAGATTCCCGGCAGCCATACAGGTTGTCGAATTTAGATTTTGTGACTGAGTCGTTGACATTAATAGCAGGACAAGCAAGTTTTCCTGCATTTGCCATTTCGTTCAGTCTATGCACACCAGTAGTCGTTTCTTCGCTGATGCCTCGAATATTGGCCAATTCCTTGGTATATTTCTGATGAAGAACCAAAGTAAGATCTCCACCATCATCGAGAACCATATTTGGATACCAGCCATCGGGGCCAAAAATTGTCTGGTCGATGCACCACCAGAATTCTTCCTCTGTTTCGCCTTTCCAAGCGAAGGTGGGTATGCCTGCGGCAGCCATGGCTGCCGCAGCATGGTCCTGAGTAGAAAAAATATTGCAACTGGACCACCGAACTTCTGCACCTAGAGCCACGAGGGTTTCCATAAGAACGGCTGTTTGAATAGTCATATGCAGACAACCGGCGATACGAGCACCCTTAAGAGGAGCTTTGCCCTGGTATTCTTCACGAAGAGCCATGAGGCCGGGCATTTCAGTTTCTGCGATGGATACTTCTTTACGGCCCCATGCAGCGAGGCTCATGTCTGCAACTTTGTAATCTTTAAATGTATCAGTCATATTTATTTTCCATTAAAAGGATTCACTCATAATCGATAAGGATTTCGATCAGTTGAATTAACGAATTTTGGCAGCATCACGAAGAATATCAGCCTTATCTGTTTTTTCCCAGGTGAAGTCGTCGAGTTCTCTTCCAAAGTGCCCGTACGCTGCGGTTTGAAGGTAGATTGGGCGCAACAGGTTAAGTTGATGTACAATGGCTTTTGGCCTAAGATCAAAGAATTCAATGATGAGATTTTTGATCTCGGTATCGGATATTTTTCCTGTGCCGAAACTGTTTACATTGATTGATACAGGTTGGGAAATACCAATAGCATAAGCGACCTGAACCTCAACTTCACTGGCGATGCCGGCCGCAACGATATTTTTAGCGACATATCTACCATAATAAGAACTTGATCGGTCAACCTTGGAGGGATCTTTTCCGGAGAAAGCTCCTCCACCGTGAGAACCTTTGCCGCCATAAGTATCAACGATAATTTTTCGACCAGTCACACCGCAATCGCCAACAGGGCCGCCAATGACAAACCGACCGGTTGGATTAATAAAAAACTTAGTATCTGAATCGATCATATGAGCCGGGAGAGTAGGCTTGATGATCTCCTCCATTACGCCTTCTTTAAGATCGTCGTAACTTACAGTGGTGTCATGTTGAGTAGAGAGTACCACAGCTTCAATTCTTTTCGGTACGTTGTCAACGTACTGTATGGTGACCTGGCTTTTTGCGTCAGGTCTGAGCCAAGGCAGAATGTTGCCTTTTCGGACATCTGACTGACGCTTGGTGAGCAAATGGGCATAAGTAATAGGCATAGGCATAAGGACATCAGTGTCGCTGCAGGCGTAGCCAAACATAAGCCCCTGGTCTCCGGCTCCTTGATCAAGGTCAATACCGGAGCCTTCGTTAACACCTTGCGCAATATCGGGCGATTGCTTGTCAATCGAAGTGAGTACCGCGCAGGACTGCCAGTCAAAACCCATTTCTGACGAATTATAACCGATTTCCTTGATGGTCTGTCGGACAACTTCCGGCATATCAACATAGGCTGTGGTGGTAATTTCACCAGCAATAATAGCCATTCCGGTGGTAACAAGGGTTTCGCATGCTACCCTTGCCATAGGATCTTGTTCGAGAATAGAGTCGAGAATAGCATCAGAAATTTGGTCTGCCACCTTGTCAGGGTGACCTTCGGATACTGATTCGGAGGTAAAGAGATAATCAGACATGTAAACTCCAAGAGAATGAAAAAAATGGAAAGATTTTCTGAGGAAAACACTTTAAAATAAAAAAGGCCTACTATACACAATATTGCAAAAAAATGCGGGAAAAAGCAGAGGTAGGCTGAAAAAAAGTCATCAAATCATGATGAATAAAACATTAGCAATGCTATATAACCATAATTCTCAAGAAATGAATTATTAAAATCAACTCTACATAAAAAATTCTTGAGAGGGCACGTGATATCAATTCCAAAAGTGCTGATACTACGAAGTGAAGACTGGAATAGCTGCCGACCATCCATGATGAGCCTTGCCTGGTTTTAAAAAAATGAGTACTTTGCATCGCTTATTGTTGTGGATAAGAGGCAGGATGAAATAAGTGAGCCGGATTAAAATTCGGTATGTGATTTCTTTAAGGGGATGTGGGTAAATGTCTATCGAAGTAGCTAAAGAAGTTTTGAAAATTGAAGAACAGGGACTAGCTGCAGTACGTGAGCGGATTGGTGAAGAGTTTGTGCGGGCAGTAGAAATAATTTTGTCCAGTCCGGGAAGGCTGGTCATAACCGGGATAGGCAAATCCGGTATTATAGGGCAGAAGATATCTGCAACCCTGAATAGTACCGGAACTCCATCTTTTTTCCTGCACCCTGTAGAAGCAATGCATGGGGATCTTGGTATGGTGATGGCAGGAGATGTCATCTTGGCAATTTCTTATTCCGGAGAGACAGCCGAACTTAATGGATTATTGATCAGTCTAAAAGAGAGAGGCAACAAAATCATTGCCATGACTGGGGGGAACAATTCCTCGCTTGCTGCTGCTGCTGATATCGTTTTGGACATCAGGGTGCCAAAAGAAGCCTGTCCTTTAGGGTTGGCGCCAACTGCAAGTACTACGGCGACCTTGGCTATGGGGGACGCTCTTTCAGTAGTGCTGCTCAATCGCAAAAAATTTCAGCCCGAGGACTTTAGGTTGAACCATCCTGGGGGGAGTCTTGGTCAACGGTTAAAAGTAAAGGTTACCGAAGTTATGCTTTCCGGTGGAGATATTCCGGTTGTTGCACCGTCAGATTCTGCCGCAGACGCAATTCGTGTGCTCAATGAAAAAAATAATGGAGCAGTTTTGGTTGTTGATGAAAATAATATAATCCTGGGAATTATCACTGACGGTGATGTGCGCCGGGCTGTAGTAGATTTGAAGGGGTTTTCTGTTCTCACAGCGGCTCAGCTCATGACCATCAATCCTATTTGCATTGATGGGGAAAGATTGGCGGCTGATGCTCTCAGTATCATGCAAAAGCACGAAATCACAGCTTTGCCAATTGTAAATGGTGCCAACAAACTCACCGGGTTGCTCCATCTGCATAATTTACTTGGTAAAGGTGAGTTTCGTTTTTTAGTGTAGTTACTTTAGCACTACAGCAGGAGTTCTTTTATAATTAATTCTGCGAGAAAAGACTCCATTGACCGGTTTTTTTGTCATAGGCATAAAACATAACTAAGTTAAGTGGGCGACCGCCGCCGATTTCTGTACATTGCATCCTAAACACCAACGTGGAGTCAGTATCTTTAGTATTGCTGATTACCGGGTTGGTGAGTCTTTCGGGAACAGCGGATGGATAGTTGGCAACAAAAAGTGACTGGTAATTCTCTTTAAGATATTCCACCCTTTTCATCTGATACATTTTTTGATCGAGCGACTGCATTGCTTTACTGATTTCTTTAGTAGTCTTGGCAAATTCCTCTTCTTGTTCAAAAGAACTTTTATAAATGTCAGCCAATATTTGCTGATATATACTCCTCGCCTTCGAGAGCTCATTCTTTTCTAATAAAGTTTCTATGGGCTGACGATTTCGAATTATTGAAGCCTGAAGAATGATTCTGTCCAGTTTTCGGACATTGAGGTCTGAGTCTGATTCGCGGGAGATATTCTGATTACCAATCAATAAACTTCTTGCTTCACTGTATGATTCAATCGCGTCATCCCAGGAACCGGAAGCAAAAGCTTTATTGCCTTTATTAATTGCGGTATAGAGTTCTGCCCTCTTTATGTTATTTCTGATAGCATCAATTGATTCAGGTGACAGGGACGTTTCCTGGCCTCTGCTCAGAGCGAGATTGTAGGTCGAGATGGCACTAAGCCAATCTGCACCGGTGAATGATTGGTCCCCCTGTTCTTTGAGATTAGCAAACTGGCTCTTCTGCAAAGCGTCCTGAAGTTGCTCCGAGTATTGCTGACGTTCCGATTCCGGCAGAGATACGAGTATTTTTTGGGCCTGTAAGAGTTTTTCTATTGCATCTTCCCATTGGCTGTTTTGCATCGAAAGCAGTGCTGGGTCGTAAAAGGACCTGAATTGGGATACAAAATGATTGCGCTGAATCTCTTCGATTATAATAGGGTCAAGATATGCGTTGTCCTTAGCCATGGTGCTAAGGGTTTGGTAGAGCTGCAGAGCAGATTTCCATTTCTTTTCTGCAAAAAGGACCTCTGCCTCGGAGAGCTTCTGTGTTATTGATTGCAGATTTGTTGCTTCAGCTTTTGGAATGTACCTGCCATCGAATAATATATTACCAGCTAAGCTTTGTTTGAGTTTTTCTGATTGGAGGATATCTATAATGTATTTTTCGAGCTGCCGTGATTTATCGTTATGGATAAATTTAATTTCTTTAACCAAAGCTAACGCTTTGTCGCAAGAATTTTTAGCGGCTCCGAATTGTGTTTTTTCAAATGATGCTGAGCATTGAGCATAGGCTGCCTCTGCACTGTTAAGTTTTTCGGTAGTTGCATACCAGAAGTAGCCACTGAATCCTAAAACAACAGCAAGTGAGCCAAGCCCCAGAAATAGGAAAACTGGTTTTTTAGTATTTTTTTGAGGAAGAAAAGGATCTTCCTGAATGGAAGATTTTGAGGGCCTTGCCTTACCGGCAGCTTTCGTGATAGGCTTGTTAATAGCTTGGGTGTCAAGAGGATCAGCATTTAAAAGAGCCAGTGTTTGTTTGAGCCTATGAAGATCTGCGTCGATATGAGGAAAATCAGCCGCCAGCGTAGTGATTTGTTCGTATTTTTCAAGGGCTATTTGCGATTCGCCTTTATCTTCGAATTTCTTTGCTTCAAGATGCAGTTTTTGAGCCCTCTGAATAATGTCTTTGGATTTTTGACATAACTGATCGAGTTCATCAGAAGAACCAGCGTGATTTTCAGCTCTATTAAGAAGAGTAAAGTATTTTTTTTGAGCCTTTAAACGAGTGAGGGCTTTAAGATCAATGACTGCACCTGAATCAACCTCTGGAAAGGATGTATTTAAAACAATATCTTCGTCATCCTCTTTTTCTTCCAGCGCAAGAATATCAAACTCAGTCTCTAAATCATCATCTTCCAGAGTATCAATTTCATGGGTATGAATATTTTGAACAGGTGAAGCCGAATGATCCGAAAACCCCCATTTGATTTTTGTGAGTGGAAATTTATCGGCATTTGCTAAATACCATTCAGCAGCTTCTTCATTAAATGCATTGGAGGTTGAAAAAGATTCACCATTGATCATTTGCCCTATATGGACGATAAGATCCGATAAAGATCGGTCTTGTTGCCAATAGTCACCTAAGCATATTGCAGCGGGATCAAAATCTGGATGGAAAATATCACTTTTCGGCTTGCAACTCGGGGGAAAATGTGGAAAACCAAAAGGAATGGCTAGTTCCACTGTATGATTGATCGACTCGACGATCTGTCCCTCTCCCGTCTTGTGCATCCCGGTGACTGTATAGATTATTTCATACCTGTCGGGGGGATCTCCTTTAATCGGGTTAACGGAAACCACCGGGTGAGAAATAAAATTTTCCCTTACCTGCCTATAAATTTCATCTAATTGATTGGGCGATGCGGACATGAATATATATTGAAATAGATATTAAATTGAGTACCATTTGCGTCAGTATATCAATTTATTTGACCAACACCAAAAGAAAGTTTAACCGGGATAAGATTTACACTGTTTAGGGTGCGTTTCGGATTAGTGCCTTACTCCAGAAAATCTGTAGTAAAAAACAAGAAATCTGGAGGTTACTATAAAATTAGAATGTTAAAGTAACTTCCAAGGCACTTATACCCCCTTGTGGGGTGTTAGTACCTTACTCCTGAAAACATGTCACTCAGTTAAGTCCCCCTCAAAGCATGGGGATTAAAAAGAATACCCCCTTGAGGGGTATAAAAAACAAGAAACCTAGAAATGTAAATTGAAATTATGTGGCTGAAAATACCCATAAGGTACTTATCCCCTTCAAAGCATGGGGACGAAAAAGAGTCCCGGCTTATTTCCCGTTTACCGGGGTTAATGATGTCATGAAAGACGTTCTCCATTCAATAAGTGTAAATGAAAAGTTTTAGCACTGTTTTTACGATAATAAATGAGAAGAACTGCCCTCTGTACCAGGTGAAGGAGCAATTATACCTCTCGGACAAGACTCTCTCTTGCCCGAAAGGAAAGGAAATGTGTCTCATTCTTGTTCGTGATTTGACTGAATTGTTGTTTAAATTTATGCAACAAACACCATTTGAACCGAGTAACTACAAAGACACAATCTTTAATTGCAGCGGATGTACCGGATTAATTAAATTTTCCATCGTGCAAAAAGCTGATGTTTTGAAAGACGATTCGTCCGGCAGCCTCAAACAATCCGTTGTTGCTTGCATAGATTCTGCAGTCTTGGAAATGCACGGGAAAATGGTAAGTTGCCCCATGATGCATGCAATCCCACCGGATCAGGTAGACATAATGCTCAGTCTTTTTCAGGAGATTATGCTGGAGGAAGGGGCAGTGCTCATTAAAAAAGGAGAGAAAAATCTTAATTTATATATCATTTTCGATGGAGAGCTCATTGTTGAGAATGGTGGGGTTCAGTTGGCTGTGCTTACGAAAGGTGAGATCTGTGGAGAAATGAGTTATCTGGGTGCTGATGTTGCTGTTTCAACGGTTACGGCAACAAAAAAGTCCCAGGTACTGGCAATAGCTGGAGATGTCTTTGGTAGCCTGTTGGGGAATAATCGTGAAGTTCAGTCTTATATGGCTCAGCTTCTTTCGGAGAGATTGAAAAAAACTAATGCTGCCAGGGCGAGGGATTTTGAATCCTGCATGACTGGCAGGATTGATGAAATCGTTCCGGCCGAGCTTTTCCAAATTTTTCATATGCACCAGAAAACCGGGGTACTTTCAATGGAATTGCAGGGCGGTAAAGCGAAGGTTTCTTTTAGGGAAGGATGTATCATCAATGCCAGTTATTGTGAACTGGCAAGTCAAGAGGCTATTTTTAAAATCCTGGGGGAGAAAAAGGGATTCTACCGCTTTACCACCGGACTATCTCCTAAAGAAATGAAGGCTGCAGAGATAGGGGATTTTATGATGTTGCTCATGGAAGGTGTCAAGCGGGTTGATGAGGAGCAGGAACGGCAATCATAATTGCGGGATTCCGGCAGGCCCGCATTTCTAGCTAGAATGGTCTTTGGAAAAATTTGGCTGCATCTGGAGTTACTGAGGAGTAATAGGAGATTGAAAGGGAGGCAATTTGAGGATCTCTAAAAAACTCGTCACATGGTATGCTGCCTCAAGTTCGGGGCTTTTGAAAGCTATTAATGGAACTCCGCAGCTCCTGGCGTGTTGTTCATCAACAATAGAATCACCTATGAAGATAGTTTCTTCCGGTTTGCAATCGAAGAAAGAAAGGATTTCAAGAAGTCCATCAGGAGCGGGTTTAGGCCGTTTTGCAGTCGCAGCGGTTACTACTTTGCCAAAATAATTTTCCAGTCGATATCTCTTGAGTAGTGGAATCATGGTGTTTGTTCGATTTGTTGAAATAGCCAGGTGGTATTTCCTGCTGGTTATTTCCAAAAACTCCAAGAGGTCTTTTTCCATTACCATATACTGCAAAAATGGTTCGTATTCGCATAACTTCATAAAGGTTTGTACTTCGAATAACGTTGGTACGGTGTAGTGACGGAAGATATGTTTAACAGAATCAGCAACATTACTCATGTGTACATAATCTTCTTCACTCTTACACATTGGCGTTAATCCAAAATGAGACAGCAGGTAATTATAATACATGCAATTGGCTTTCTTCGAGTCAAACAAGACTCCGTCACAGTCGAATACAATAAGTTTCAGCATAATAAGCTAATCAAAGAATATGGAATAAGATACCGGTTATTCAAAAAGGTTCAAAAATTTGCTGGACAATCCAATCAATAGCAAAAAGCAATAGCGCTTCATCATCGCTCATTAAGTGACTTTTCTCCTTTGGAGTCAGTGCAGTCGGGCTGACCAGCTCCCCGCTCAGTAACATCTCCTTGAAGCTGTCAATATTATATAGTGCCAGAGTAAAAAGATCGATTTGTTTAGATGTCGGGATAAAACCTTTGCGAATAGAGTCGTGCTGGTAAATTGCGGCCACTGCATCATTAAAGCGGTTGTAAGTTAAAAGCTCCTGTCCCTCGCTGTATTGAAGGGCAGTTTGTTTCTTCGGCTCTTGAAACCCCAGGCAATGATCCTCCCTCAGGAGGACGAAATGTTCTGCTATACTTCCATTTTCATTCATCATGACTGCACGTCCAAGAGGGTAGGCACGGCAGGCGGCAGGTCGATGTTCATATACACTGCAACCCTGGTCTGTAACAAAGACACAGCTGGCCCTGCCATCATCAATCATCGTCAGATAAAATCGAGGAAACGGTTCTCCGGGATCCTGTTCAATGATGACGTAGTGATCAAGCAGCTGGCCGGAGGTGAGTCCGGTAGCCTGTCTTAAACGGAGGACATCGTAGGGAGTCAGGGCAAGCTCAAGCATACGACAACAATCAGTGAAACATTTGACCTCCTTGTGACATGAGAAGGCGAAAGAGTCAGTACCGTTAATTTGTTGAATATGTTGCGGTAAATGAATAGGTTGCACCATTTTAATTCCAGAACTCGATTTTAAGACTTAGGCCGTTTTCTTTTCAAGCAAGGTGAGAACCGGACTTGCTATAAAAATCGAGGAATATGTTCCAACCAGTATGCCCGTCAGCAGAGCAAAGGCAAAGTCGTGTATAACACTCCCGCCAAGGAGATACAATGCGAGCAGAACAGTGGCCGTTGTCAGTGATGTGACGAATGTGCGGCTGAGGACCTGATTGATGCTATTGTTGATAACACTTCTTAACGTTCCTGCTCCCGGTTTATGCATATTTTCTCTTATTCTGTCGAAGACAACCACCGAGTCATTGAGAGAATAGCCGGCAAGAGTGAGGAGAGCGGTGACGATGAGCAGGGTGATTTCGATATCCACGAGCCAGCAAATTCCAAGAACAACCATGACATCATGAAAAGTTGCTGTGGCGGCAGCAATTCCAAATCGAATATCGAAGCGGATGGCCAGGTAAATTAACACTCCACCAAGCGAGATAAGTATTGCCTGGATAGCTTTATTACGGAGTACTGAACTGACAGATGAGCCAATCTCAGACTGGCTTTCCAAGGTAAATTGTTTTTCGGGAAGTTCGCTGGAGAGTATGTCGTTAACTTTTTCGCCGAGGTTAGCAACAACCGCCTCAGATTTTTTAATCTTAACGATAAGCCGGTGTTCGTTTTCGACTTCCTGCAAATCGATATCTGTCATATCGTTTCTACTGAATGCCTCTCTCACTTCACCCATGGTAAAATCCTGGGTCGATTGATACTGAAGAAGTGAGCCGCCGGAAAAATCGACACCAAGGTTGGCATTGCCCCGAACGATCTGAATAAGGGCTACAAAACCAATAATGACCATGACGGTCGAAATTGCGAAAGTAATTTTTTTGATTTTCAAAAAATCAAGATTTGATTTTTTGACGAAGGACATGTATTTGAGCTGCTTCATCGGTCTTACCGAGTTAATAGTGTCAAACATCAGCCGTGAATAGAAAAGGGCAGCAAAGAGGTTGAAAACTATACCTAAAGTTAGCGTAATGGCAAAGCCCTTGATAGGTCCAGTGCCAAACATGAAAAGAGCTATTGCTGTAATAAGAGTTGTCACCTGGGAATCGATGATGGTGGAAAAAGCATTGCTGTATCCGCCGTCAATACTCGATCTGACTGATTTACCAAGAGCATATTCTTCCCTCATTCGTTCAAAAATGAGAACATTGGCATCAACAGCCATTCCTATAGCCAGGATTATGCCCGCAATACCGGGCAAAGTAAGAGTGGCATTAAGGATAGCCAATCCTGAAAACAACAGAAGAATATTGAGGACCAGCGCGGTGTTGGCAATTACACCGGAGAGCCGGTAATAAATCATCATGAAACCAAGCACCAGAATTGCACCGAAAACACCTGAGGATAGTCCTTTATTGATGGAATCCTGTCCAAGAGTTGCTCCGACCGTCATGTTCTGGACTATGTCGACTGGCGCGGGCAGTGCACCAACTCTCAGCACGATAGCAAGGTCAGCCGCCTCTTCATGGGTAAAGCTGCCACTGATTTGAGCGGATCCTCCAAGGATACGTTCACGGATAACAGGTGCGGATCGAACAACATCGTCCAGAACGATGGCCATTCGCCTGCCGACATTATTTTCGGTAATGTTAGCAAAAATTTTACCACCCCGGCCTGTCATGTCGAGGCTTACATACGGTTCATTGAAGTTTCCGCCAATCCGAACCTGAGCATCCTTTATCATATCCCCGGTCATGAGGACCTTGTCTTCAAGAAGGATAGGAGTCAGTACTTCCTGCTGGGTCTGTTTGTCGACGTTTTTTTCGAAATAAAGGGAGGTGTTTTCCGGCAAGCTGCTTTGCAGAGCGCGGTTAAGCTTGCTCATGCTCTCGCCATCCTGCCATTGTTTTGAAGACCGGGCCTGAGCAACGAGCTGATTGAGGTTTTGACCGGTTGTATCGGCAACTACTTTAAATTCGAGCTGGGCTGTATCCCCGAGAAGCTTAAGTGCTCGTTGAGGATCTTTAATGCCGGGAAGCTGGATAACGATTTCGTCATCACCCTGACGGATTATGACAGGTTCAGCTACTCCGAATTGATCGATTCTGTTTCGAAGAATTTCGAGGGACTGATCAACAGCATTATTCTGGATAAATTGTTTCTTTTCATCTTTCAATGTCAGGAAGATACGAGGGAAACTGCCTTCCTTTGCTTCTATTCTTGCGTCTATGTCAGGAAAATCTTCACTTATAAGATTTTTAACCGTGTCAACGGCGTTCGTGTTCGGCAATGTGAAGATTATTGAATCCGGAGAGGGCGAAGGACTTCTGACTGCGCTTATGGATTCTGCAGCGAGAGTATCTTTTAGATCATCGGCGGCAAATTCCAATGAATTTTCTTCTGCCTTTTGCAGGTTCACTTTCAAGACCAGATGCATTCCGCCTTGAAGATCAAGACCGAGACGCAATCCTTCAGGTGCCATATAAGTTTTCCACCATTCCGGGGTTTCCTTATAAAAAGAAGGCACAACAGTAACAACTGCGAGAAGGATGACCGAAACGAGAAGCGCGAGTTTTAATTTAAGTGCTGTATTCATGTATATCCTTAAGATGTTCTTTGGAAAGAGCTTATTCGCATGCTGAATGAAATTTTAGACGTCAAACTTTTCGATTATACCCCAATACCCGAATCTTGCAAGGTTCAGTGCATGATAATTAATACCTTTTGGCCGATTTCTTACCCGTACGTCCATGAACCAAAGGTAGAAGTGAAAGGATTTAAATCAAAACTGATGTATAAGTTTTTTTCTGCTCATGACTTATGGAAGTTTTTCCGCATGAAAAGTTTCTTGCCATAATCGGGACCAGAAAGTAAATTTCCTCAGCTGTCTTAATTCATTGTAATGGAAGCTGTTCAATATTCTTGTCGAGACCGACTGGATAATATATTTTCACTCAGAATGGCGCTTCCAGCCATGAAGGCAGTTTTGAAAGGAGTTGCTATTAATTTTTACCGGAGAGGGAAAAGTGTACACTCAGACTTATATATTGCGTTTTCCAAAAGACACCAGTGACCAACCGTTTATTTATCGTTTGGTTAAAGAGTATGATATAGAGTTCAATATTCTGAAAGCCGACATCCTCATGCAGCGTGAAGGATTGATGATCATAGAACTTAAGGGAAGTTGTAAGACAAACGTTAAAGCCGGGCTCGATTACTTGAGAACAATGGGTGTGAAAATCGAGAGGATGGCTGCAAGAATTCGTCGGGATGAGGAGAATTGCTTTCAGTGCGGAGCTTGTACCAGTGTGTGTTGTTCAGGTGCTCTTTTCGTTTTGCGGCCGGAAATGTCGATAGTTTTCGATGCTGAAAAATGTACCGGTTGCAGTCTTTGCGTTCCTATATGTCCAGTTCGAGCTATGGAAGTATCTCTTGAGGATAATTGGATTTTTTCAGAAAAATATATGGTGTGAATGGAAGTTTCCGCAGTTTTTGGGAATGAACATAGCCTACTATGGTTCACTCCCAAAAACTTTGAAGCTGACGCCGCCTGAACTGATGAGAAATCCGGGTTAATATTGTTCCGAATCAGCGGCGCTGTCTTCAACGTCATTACCACCAAAGATTGTCCAGTCTGGAAGGCTGAGTTTTGGGAACCATGCCGTAATGCGAGATTTTGGAGGATCTCCAGCTTCAATGCGGGCAAGCAGGTCCTCGGCTTTAGCAGCTATTGTGGTTTCAGGATACATTGCCAGTAAATATTTTAAACGGACTGTAGCCTGGTCATATTTCGCCGTTCGCACATAGTAATCAACAACAAAATATTCATGATTGGCTAAAAATTCAGTTGCTGCTGCAATTCTGGCTTCGGCTTCTTCAGTGTATGGTGAATTCGGGTATGCTTTTAATAACTGTCTGAAGAGCTCGATTGATTTGATCGCTCCAGCCGTGTCCCTGTCGATTCTATCAATTTGCTTGTAGTTGCACATTGCCTTTTGGAACATCACATAGGGCATACTTTCATTGGTAGGATGACGATTTTCAAACTCCTCATAGAGCAGAAAGGCTTCTTGATAACGTTCTAGGTGGAAGTTGCAGTCGGCTGATTTCAGTTCTGCAAGAGTCGCTTCAGGACTAAATGGATAACGATTGAGTATATCATCGAAAAATTCAATAGCAGTGAAATATTTGCCGACATTATAGTCATCCATGCCTTTAGACAAAAGAGTTTTGGCAGGAAAATTTAACTCAGTGCCGACAATTTCATTGCCATCTTCATCTATTGATGTGAAATTAAAAGTTTCCTTAAAACCGCTGCATCCACTCATTGTCACCATCAGTAAAAGAGTAAGAATGAGGAGGAACAGGTTAAAATTGGGGTAAGGTTTGGTCAGCTTCATTATTGATTATGTCGGTTGATTATGTCGGGATTCTTTCATCTTTTGCAGGAATCTTTCGGCAGCCAGCACAGCCACAGCACCCTCTCCTGCGGCATTTACAATTTGTCGGACCTCTTTGCTGCAGATATCACCTGCAGCCATTATACCGGGTATAATAGTCTGAGACTCTTTGTCTATAGGTATAAAACCCCATTTGTCGGCCTGGAGCAGTTTAACGGGGAGGCCCGCATTATTTGGTGTGACACCTATCAGGATAAATACACCTTGAACGTCAAGGGTTGAGGTTGTGCCATCCTTAGAGAGGAGGTTGAGATATTCGACCTCTTTTTCTCCTTCGATGGAGGTAACAACGGAGTCCCAAATGAACTCTATCTTTTTGTTGGCAAAAGCAATTTCCTGTATAATCTTGGTTGCTCTTAGCTCATGCCGACGATGAATAACCGTAACCTTACTGGCGAATTTCGTCAGGTATTCTGCTTCCTGAATGGCGGTGTTCCCACCCCCGATAACAGCAACATGCATATTTCGATAAAAAGGGGCGTCACATGTTCCGCAATAGGAAACTCCCTTACCGCGTAGCTCCTTCTCGCCGGGCACATTTAGAGTATTGGCTCTGGCCCCGTTACAAATAATCAGAGTGTCGCAGGTTATCTGTCCGCCGTCTTCCAAGTGGAGGATTTTTTGCCTTCCATCATTGGGGTCAACTTTTGTCACACATGCCAGCTCGATATTCAGGTCGAATCTTTTAGCATGCTGTGTCATTTTTTCAACAAGATCAAAACCTGTTAATCCCTCTGGAAAACCAGGATAGTTATCCACCCAGTCAGTAAGTAAAACCTGTCCGCCGGGAGCCCCTTTTTCAATGAGTACATGGTCCAGTCGGGCTCGTGCTGCATAGAGCCCGGCAGTTAATCCAGCTGGTCCCCCACCTAATATAACGAGTTCATAGTGATCTTTCATTGATGTCAGTTTGAATGGTAAATATAAAAAGGCTGTTTTACTTGCAAGTTAATACTTACAACAAGTAAAACAGCCTAGTAAACTGTATTTAATTCGCCTTGTCAATGAGAGCTACGAGTTGCGCTTTTCCAACTGAACCGGTTATCTGGTCGACTACTTGACCACTCTTGAACAAAATGAGGGTTGGAATGGCACGGATGCCGAATTTTCCAGGGGTGGCAGGGTTGTCATCAACATTCATTTTTGCGATTGTCACTTTGCCATCGTATTCAACTGCAAGATCTTCAATTACGGGGCCAATGGCTTTACAAGGTCCACACCATGGAGCCCAAAAGTCAACCAAAGTGGGCCGTTCTGAGTTTATCACGGCATCAAACTCCGCATCGGTAAGTTGCTGGACATTTTCACTCGCCATTATTTTCTCCTTTACTCATGAGATTAAAAATTAATTTGATCTGAATGCATAGATGTGATGAATCTCTGATTCAGGAACTGACTTTTTGTTACTTTACCTTTTGCTCCAGAGGCTGACAAGTAGAAAAAACTACTCTGTTTACGACAAAAAACGAGATCAGTGCGGTTTTTTTACATTGCGCATCAATAAATAAAAATCAAGGGGGGAGAAGATTGGCAGAAAAACATCGACCGTGCTATATTGCTTCCCAATAAAATCCAGCGGCAAACGTAAACGTTTATCAGCGCTCGGAAATTCTGTGGGTCCGCTTACCTCTAAAGCGTTTACACGTCTCAAATTATGGGAACATCTTATTCTTCCCGGTGAACGGTTACCGTTAACTATTCGATTACTTTCGGCCGACCAAATAACACCCGGTTTTGAACAACAACTAAAAAGGAGTTTTAAATGAAATATACTACCTCAGCCAAACTGTTTGAGCAGGCGAAAAAATATATTCCCGGCGGAGTAAACAGCCCGGTCCGTGCGTGCCGTTCAGTAGGGTGTGACCCGGTGTTTATCACCAAGGCAGTTGGTGCACATCTTACCGACGCTGATGGTAATGATTATATCGATTTTGTTGGTTCCTGGGGGCCTATGATTATTGGCCATGCTCACCCTGATGTTATTGATGCAATACAAAAAACTGCTGTTTCAGGTACCAGTTTCGGGGCACCAACTCCGACGGAAATTGATTTGGCATCAATGGTGGTCGATGCACTGCCGTCGGTTGAAAAAATCAGGTTTGTCAATTCCGGAACCGAAGCGACAATGAGTGCGGTACGACTAGCCAGAGGATTTACAGGTAAAAAAGTTGTCGTGAAATTTGACGGTTGCTATCATGGTCATGCCGATTCATTTCTTGTAAAAGCAGGATCCGGCGTCATAACTCTCGGTATTCCGGGCAGTCCAGGGGTGCCCGAGGAAATCGTTAAAAATACTCTTTCGATACCTTATAACGATGAAGAAACCCTCGAAAAAACGTTGCGTGATGAAAATCTGGAAATTGCCTGTGTTATCGTTGAACCAGTTGCCGGAAATATGGGTTGTGTCCCGCCCAAGCCCGGTTTTCTTGAAAAATTGAGAAAACTCACCAGTGAACTTGGTATAGTGCTGATTTTCGACGAAGTGATTACCGGTTTTAGACTTAGCTACGGCGGTGCACAACAGTATTACGGCATTTCCCCCGACCTGACCTGCCTTGGAAAAATTATAGGTGGAGGTCTGCCGGTTGGTGCTTATGGCGGCAAGTCCGACATTATGAATTGTATTGCTCCTGATGGTCCGGTTTATCAGGCAGGGACTCTTTCCGGCAATCCTCTTGCCATGGCTGCCGGGATAGCTACATTGAAGAATTTGCAGAAAAACAGTTTTTACGAGGAACTCGAAGAGAAAGCTGCTGGATATGCCGAAATGCTAATGGATGTTGCAGGATCTGTGGGAATTGACGTACAGCTTAATCGCGTAGGAAGCATGATGACAGGTTTTTTTACTAAGGAACCGGTTACAGATTTTACATCTGCGATGAAAGCAGATGCTGTCAGGTATGCTCAGCATTATCGTCAAATGCTTGCCGGCGGGATATACCTCGCTCCCTCACAGTTTGAGACTGCATTTATTTCAGCTGCACAGACCAAAGACGACCTCTTGAAGGCTGTTAAAATGACTGAATGGTCATTCAAAAAATTACTGGAACTGTGAAATTTTATTGACTTTGGTATGGAGTCGTGATACCAAAGTCGTTTATAATATAATGTGATTGTTGTGTTAGAAAAAGTGGGTGAACAAAATGTCAGACTTAAAGAAGGAATTTGTTCAACTGCTGGCTAATTACGGCCATATCGGATTCACATTTGTTGCTGCAATTGTGATCGGTATGGGCGGTGGTATATATCTTGATCAAAAAGTTTTTGATGGGCGTACGGCTCCGTGGTTCACTTTTATCGGTTTAGCTTTTGGTATTGCCGCTGGCTATAAAACTTTGTTCGAAGTCATTTGGCGTGACAAAAAGGCTGAGGAAAAAAAAAGAGCAGAAGAAGAAAAGAAATAGTGATCTGACCTTTTTCTCGTCCATATAAAACAAGAAAAATGTGAAAGGTACTTATCGACATCAAGGGAATAGAGTAAGTGTTCTCTTGTGATGTGTTGGTACCGGGTTATTTTTTTGATCAAAAAAATATTGTGAAGGCAGTAGTTCCTGATTTATTTCCCACTTTGTTGGGATTAGAGGATTGTGTGGCGGAAAATATTTTATCCCTGCAGAAAATGCAGGTAATGAGTTGGACACTACTGGCTGTAATGACTTTGGGTTCAGCTGTATTTGTATCTTTGTGGTTTGCCTGGTCAGTATTTGCCGGGGGAGTTCTTTCGATTTGCAGCTTCTGGGTATCCAATAAAAATGTGATGAGGTTGATTGATTCAGTCACTTCATTATCATCGCCGGAAGACCGGAAGGCAAAAGCACAGCAGGGACAAAAGGGATATCTGCTGAAATTCTGGATGCGTATTGTACTTATAGGTATTGTCCTGCTCTTGCTTATTAAAGGTAAGGCAGTCAATATCTTTGGCTTGATTTTAGGGTTGTCAACGGTAGTGATTGCGATCACATTCATCTCATTGGATGTGGCCAGGCGCTATTTCTTCAGAGGGAGGAGGTAAAAGGAGTTATGGAACATCCGATACTATTCATTTCAATTATCCTTGAAAAACTGGGGCTACCTGTCCCGCACGGTCCGGTAGGACATACATTTCTGGAGCAGTTGTGTGCTCCGTATATGACCTACACCTGGCTGGTTATGGCATTTCTTTTTCTGGTATCAAGACTGACACTTGGAAATCTGGAAATGATCCCTGGAAAAGGACAGAACTTCTGGGAATTGGTAATCGGTGGAATGGATGACTTTTTTGCCGACAATATGGGAAGAGAGATGGCAGATAAATTCTTTCCAATGATAGCAACATTTGCATTGTATATCGCTGTTGCAAACCTCATCGGCCTGATCCCCGGTTTCATGTCCCCGACATCAAGCCTTAACACCACTCTGGCGTTAACGCTTATTGTCTGGTTCAGCCATCATCTCATTGGCTTTCGTGAGCACGGTCTGAAATATTATAAGCATTTCATGGGACCGGTCTGGTGGCTTGTACCTCTTTTACTGCCTATCGAGCTTATCAGTAACTTGGCACGTCTCCTTTCGCTCTCTATCCGACTTTTTGGAAATATCATGGCCAAAGAGACTTTGCTGGCGATTCTTTTCATGCTGGCGGGCGCATTTTTCGCACCGCTGCCGATCATGATTCTTGGTGTTCTGGTTTCGATTGTTCAGGCGATGGTTTTTGTACTGCTTACAGTTGTCTATTTTTCACAGGCACAAGAACACGCACATTAAGACATTGATCGATTGATTCGTAAAAAGGTTTTGATCTGAGATAGCTAAATAACAATCTTCATATGTGAGATGTGTGCATTTGGATCATATCGGCGCGATAGAGAACGTTGTTATGAAATAAATATTGCAGCAGCAAAGCAGGTGAAGAATTTTTTATGATGGTATTTTGTAGGAATTAACTATAGAAGAAGGCCAAAAACTAAACTTTTTAAGGAGAAAAAAAATGGAAGGAAATCTTCAATTAGCTTTGATTTGTATTGGTGCCGCACTTTCAATCGGTCTTGCCGGCCTGGGTGCTGGTATTGGTATCGGTTCTGTTGGTAATGGCGCATGTCAGGGACTTGCAAGAAACCCTGAGGTACAACCTAAGCTAATGGTTTTCATGATTCTCGGTATGGCACTTGCTGAGTCTGTTGCTATTTACGGACTGGTTATTTCTCTGATTCTTCTTTATGCTAATCCGCTGTTGGGATAAGAATCTGAGAAGCATAGCGATCGAAATATGATCGTAGAAACGGGCTGCAGATTTATCTGCAGCCCGTTTCTTGTTTTTAACGGTCCAATGGTAATAACAAAATTCTCTTACAACCCTGGACCTCTAAAAGTTGACCAGTGCTCAATAAGATGCACAAGCAAATAAACATATGGAGAATATTAGGTGGTAGACGATTCCGAGCCGCACATTATCATTCATCCACGCAGGCAAAAAAAAGAAAAACAGCTTCCGGAAAGTGGTATTTTGCTTGTCAATCCATCGGAAGCAAATGAGTGTTTGCGGCAATTAAAAGATTCCGGAGGCGAGACACGCTTTCTTTTTAACTCTGGAATGGTTGTTGCCGGTGATCATAAATATTTTGCCGCAGGACCTGCAATAGGTGCACCTATGGCTGTACTCACTTTAGAAAAATTAATTGCTCTAGGTGCAAAAAGAGTTATCTTGTTCGGTTGGTGTGGTGCAATTTCAGAAAATTTGCATGTGGGTGATACCATCGTTCCCAACGGGGCTCTTTCCGGTGAAGGCACTTCACGATATTATTCTTCCAATGGTAATTCCGGACCTGATTTAAACTTCAGCAAACAGATTGCAAAAATTTTTGGTTCGAATGATTTTCGTGTTTATAAGGGTTGTGTTTGGTCAACTGATGCTGTTTATAGGGAAGATAAGCGTATGCTGAAACAGCTCAGTATCAATAAAGGAGTAGTTGCAGTTGATATGGAATTTTCTGCTCTTTGTGCCGTCGCTAAATTTAGAGAAATTGAATTTGCTGCAGTACTCACTGTCTCGGATGAACTCTGGGGCAAATCCTGGCGACCGGGATTTAATAAACATTTATTTATAGAACGGAAGCAAACAGCATTACAATTGTTGCTTGATCATTTGGGAAATTTAAAGGAAAAGTAATGTCTCTATTCCATCTCGTAAGTTTAGGTTGTGCAAAAAACCTTGTCGATTCTGAGGTAATGCTCGGTTCAATGGTCTCTGCTGGTTGGGAAATGATCGAAAATGCCGAAGATGCAGACCTCCTTATCCTCAATACCTGTGGATTTATTCAGCCGGCTGTCGAGGAGGCAATAGCGGAAATTTTTGAAATGGTAAGGATCAAGGAGCAGGCGCCGGAGATAAAAATCGTGGTTGTCGGATGTCTTGTGCAGCGTTACAAGGAAAAATTGTCCGATGATCTCCCGGAAGTTGACCTGTTCATAGGTACTGAGGGAGCTGCTGATATCGCTGTTTATGTCAATCAGATGATCGATGGAAGCTTGCAAAGCCGTTTTGTGCTTCCCGAACTATTCCTTATGTCCAGCAATACTCCCCGCATTGTTTCCACGCCGGTTTATCGGGCATGGCTAAAAATAACCGAAGGCTGTGACAACAGATGCTCTTATTGCATGATCCCGACCATACGCGGTCAGTTGCGGAGCAGGACAATTGATGATCTTATCCATGAAGCCCAAAAATTACAGAAACAAGGGGTGAAGGAACTCTCACTCATTGCTCAGGATAGTACGGCATATGGGAATGATTTGGGCAATAACCATAATATCGTCCAGCTCATGAAACAACTTTTGAACCAAACTTCTATCCCGTGGTTGAGGTTACTTTATTTGTATCCAACCGGAGTAAGTGATGAGTTATTGCAGTTGATGGCTGTCAATCCACGGATAGTTCCATATCTGGATATTCCAATGCAACACACAAGTGACAAAATTCTCCGCGCTATGAACCGGCGCTATAATTCAGAACAACTTTATAGAACTATCGAGAGAATTCGCAGTGCTCTTCCTGATATTGCCCTTAGAACCACTTTTCTTGTGGGGTTTCCCGGGGAAACAGAAAAAGATTTTATGGAGATAGAAACATTTTTAAAAAATACTCACCTTGATCATGTAGGTGTGTTTCCATACGCCAATGAAGAAGGCTGCCCTTCTGAGACTTTTGCTGATCAGTTGCCTGAGAAAGAAAAATTGAATAGGCGTGATTATCTTCTTCATGTACAGTCGGAGCTATCCGAAGCAATACAGAAAAAATATGTCGGTAGGATAGAACAAGTCTTGGTTGAAGGATTGAGTGAAGAAACTGATCTGTTGCTTGAGGGAAGAACGCGATATCAAGCACCGGAGGTTGATGGATGTGTTTATATCAATGATGGTGTAGCTAGTCCCGGTGATATAGTTGACGTACACATCTCCGATACTCAGGTATATGACCTGATAGGCGGCATTGTAACAAAATAGCAATCAGCTAAATTGATCGCCGCTTTACGGGGAGCCAATCACTTTGTGACGTCTTAAGCAAGCAACACCTTCAGGCGTAATCACTCACTGGGCATTGCTTGTATCGTCAACTGGGCTTTTGCCAAATTATTTGCCGTTGTTTACTTTTTCCCGTAATTCTTTTCCTACCTTAAAGAAGGGGAGTCTTTTCGGTTTAACCTGGATCTTCTTACCGGTTTTTGGATTTCTGCCTTCGTAGGATTCATATTTTTTTATCACAAAACTTCCAAAACCGCGGATTTCAATACTTTCGCCTTTGGCTAGCGCTTCAGTCATTGTCTCTATTACGGTGTTGGTTATTGCGGCTGCTTCACGATGAGGTACGTTAATATCCTGTGCCAATGCTTCTATGAGTTCTGATTTATTCATACGTAACTCCTGTCTCCGGAAATCGAATTAAGGTCCTTTCTACTGGTATTTGCGTGATGATGTCTGTGGATAGTAGATGAGGCCCACGTCATTGGTTGGAAATATTAAAACTAAAAGCAACAAGAATTCAAGTAGTTATGTGTGAAATGTATGTTTCGGGTAAACTTTTTCAAGCTAACTTATTAGATTTAATCAGCTAATTGGTGATTTGTAAAGAAAATTCTATAAAAAGATCTTATTTAATTCTGAAGGGTTAAGTTGTCTGTAGTCTCCGATGGCTATTCTGCCAAGAGGAAGTTTGCCATAAGCTGTCCGCTTAAGGTGAAGGACAGGGTTTCCTATGAAACCAAACATTTTCTTTACCTGACGTTTTCTGCCTTCATGAATGGTAATTTGGATAAGAGTATTGTCTCTCAATTTTTTTATTACAGATACTGAGGCAGGTGATGTCATTTTTCCTTCCAAAAAGATGCCACGTTCAAGAAGGACAAGCTTGTCTTTTTGTGGAGATCCCTTTACCAGTGCCTCGTATGTCTTGTCGATGCCGTGACTTGGATGTTGTATTTTTTGAGCAAATTCACCATCATTTGTAAGAATCAAGGCCCCTTCGGTGTCAAGATCCAATCTTCCGACGGGAAATAGGCGAACATTACTGCTCTTAATTAAAGAAGTGACAATCGGTCTGCCTTGAGGGTCAGAGAGGGTTGTCACATAACCTTTTGGTTTATTAAGAAGATAATAGACTAGCTGTTCCTTGGCTTCAATCAGCTTTCCATCAAAAGTAATTCTGTTTTTTTCGGGAATTACGCTAACACCCATTTCTTTCACTACCACACCATCGATAGTGATCCTGCCGGCAGCAATAAGCTCTTCGGCCTTCCGCCTGGAGGTAATGCCGCATTGGGCGATAAATTTTTGTAATCGTATAGGGTTACTCATCGCCATTCAGTGGGAATAATTTTCGAAAATTTTTGATCCACCAGCTCTCTGGTGGCCTTGTCAACTTCGAGAACATCGGTATACCACGGTTTCATACGGCAATCGAAGGTTATAGGCGGTTGAAGGCCTACATGGAATCGGTTGACCGAGGCGGTTCTGGCATGGATGTCGGCAGCCGGTTCGAAACGGGTGAAAACCGACCAGAGAAATTCCTGTATGGAAAATGTAGCCTCGGCACAATTATCCACCAGAACAATGACAGGCCACTCCTGTAGTTCGAGGTTTTCGGAGAGCTGTTTTGCAAGTGCAGGGTTTTCACTGTATGAGCAACCTTCAACAACTAAAGTTCCCGGCAGAAACACTTTTGGTTTTATGCAGCCAAAAGGAAGCGTTCCGGAAAAATCTTTAGGTAATTCCCTTTTTTTGTCCTTCCCTAAACCCATAAGCATGGCTTTTGAACCTTTATTGACTGAAGGGCCTGTATAATCGAGTGTATCCTGTGAGACATTGGCAAAGACAAATAAATCCTGATCCCATTGCACTCTTTCCAGTACATGAGTCCATAGTTTTCCGAAGTCGGTGATATCAATATCTCCATCGGTGATAATGAGAAATTTCGTAAGGGAGAGCTGTCCTTCTCCAAGGATACGTAAACCGCAACCAAAGGCCTCTCGCGGATACCTGTCTGTAACTTTTGCAGCGGCAAGGCAGTGGAAACCGGTCTCCCCAAAAGTCTTGAGCTCTTTGACTCCTTTCATCACCAGCGGAAAGAGGGGGGAGAGCAGCTCCTGGAGAAAATCACCTATAAAATAATCTTCCTGCTTAGGGCGACCTACGACGGTCGCTGGATAAATAGCCTTGTTTCTATGGTAAAGGTGGCTCACCTGAAAAACCGGATAATCGTGTTCCAGGGAATTGTAACCATAGTGGTCGCCAAAGGGACCTTCCGGGTGCCGTAGATGTGGAGGTACATGTCCCTTGACGGCAAATTCAGCGTTGGCGACCAGTCGATGTCCCCCTAACGGGTCGTCGGTCATCTGGAGTTTATCGCCAATGAGCAGGGATGTGAGCATGAGCTCCGGCAGATCCTCGGGAAGCGGGGCTATGGCGGAAAGCATAAGGGCTGGAGGGCCGCCGATATAAAGGGTCAACGGAAGTGAACGGTTCTGTTTTTCCGCTTCGAAATAATGATATCCGCCGCCTTTATGAATTTGCCAGTGTATCCCGGTAGAAACGTCGTCATGTCTTTGGATGCGGTACATGCCGAGGTTGTGGCCTTTACCGTCAGGATGCTCGGTATAAACGAGTGGCAGGGTGACAAAGGGGCCGCCATCACTGTGCCAGGAAGTAAGCATGGGCAGGGAACTCAGTTTTGCCGGCTTTTGGCAATTTTCAAGTATCGCTCCATTTTTTACAGTTTTTAAGCCAAGTTTCAGCCCATCGAGCAAGAGACGACGGTTATCCCAAATTTTACCGGCAGACAGCGGCATGACCGATTCGGCAAAATGAACGATATCGCGGACAAATTGTTGTGGTTTATTGCCAAAGGCAAGTTCGAGCCTTTTGTTGGTGCCAAAGAGATTGGTGGTAACAGGAAACTCTGAACCTTTCACTTTGGTAAACAACAGAGCGGGACCGCCTTTCTGGATAACGCGTCGGTGAATTTCCGCAATTTCCAGGTAGGGATCGACTTCTTCTTCAATGACAAGTAATTGATTTTCTTTTTTCAGCACTTCGAGATAGCTTCGAAGATCATTGAGTTTTGTCATGCCCACAGCTTACTCCTTGTGATCGTGGTGATGATGAGAATCTGCAAGGAATATGCTATGATATTCGTTCTCACTGAGATGTTTTCTTAGCAGGTCCATGAAGTGATCGACTAATTTGATGATTTCGTCACTGGAAAGTCGCGAAGCAAACATTTGGGTAAAATCATCCTGTCCGCTAAGTTTGAGAAATGTCGCTAAGGATTGACGGTCAATTTCTTCGGTAAGGCCGAAGCATATCTTTGATGGATCAGGTTTCATAGTTATCTAAGTTGCTGTTAATTTGAAATGAGGATCTAAATTATCGTCAATCTGAAATTATTTTCCAATAAATAGAACGGCTGCGTGGGCCATCGAATTCGCAGAAAAAAACCTTTTGCCAGGTTCCGAGCAGAAGGCTGCTTTGAGCTATGTGAATAGTCAGAGAACTGCCGGTAATCAGAGCCATGAGGTGAGACGGTGAATTGCCCTCCGCGTGTCGATAGTTAAGGTTTCGGGGAACTATATGCTCAAGGCCTAGGATGATATCTCGACAAACATCAGGGTCTGCCCCTTCATTGATGGTGAGCCCGGCAGTAGTATGAGGATTGAAAACAAAGAGTACACCTGATGAAATTGATTCATTTCTGATTACTTTTTCAAGTTCCGCTGTGATGTTTACGAGCTCCATCTCTGTTGTAGTTGAGATGTTCAATTTGCCATTGATCATATATTAACTTCTCCTTTGGGGTAACCGGAGAGCCATGTCGGTTAACGTCTCACACGATTTCCGTCTCACTACCCTGACAAAATGGAAAGCAATTCACTGCAGCCTGAAAAGACAGGATGATACTAGGCTGATTATTAAAAATACATTGAAATTGAGACTATATGATCTTTTTATCAGTCGGTCAATCTTTGGTCAGCAGCATATAGGCTAGAAACAGCTGATGGTGGTCATTTTCAATAAAAGGTAAGAAACGCTATAGGTGGACAGCCTTGACATAGGTTCTTTTGCGAATACTATAATGGAATGTTTATGAATAATGGCAATTTTTAATTTAACAAAGTTCAGACGTAGAGGATTCAATCAACAGTGGCAAGACAAGAAGACCAGATAAAAAATATCTGGATGCTCAGCAGGGAGTACGGAAATATTGCCGGTGCCGGCGGAGTCAAGGATGTTTCATGCCAATTGGCCGAGGCTTTGGCCCGATGGACGGGACGTTCAATCCATATTGTTCTCCCCGCCTACGGTTATCTGGACATTACAGCTCTCGAATTTTTGCCATTGCTGGATCCTTTGTGTCCTGAGCAGGTGCTCCAATTACAAATCGACATGCACCAGCCTGACATTCTTATGGGTGAATCTGTCAGTTATTTTCACAAAAAAATTAACAGGGTGCATGTATATCTTGTTGATAGCGAGCGGTTTCGTAATAAATCAGATGTATATACCTATACAGAGGAAGATGAGAAAAAAGCATCCTGGCAGAAAAAATCTATGGGACACCATGATTATTTCGCTATGAATGTCCTTCATCAGAAAGCGGCACTTGAGTTGATGGTTTGTCTTGGGGAAAAGCCCGATGTTATTCATTGTCATGATGCACACACAGCAATACTGCCGGCTCTCATACGTGAAAACCCCGGTTACCGCAGCTATTTCCGAGGCACAGGCTGTCTGGTTACAGTTCATAATGCCGGTATTGGCTATCATCAGGATATTTACGATCTTCCATATGCCCGGTCCATTACTGGATTGCCGACTCATGTAGTTGATACCAATCTGCTGGAGAATAGATTCGATCCTTTTCTGGTTGCCGGCCGCTATGCCACACTCAATACAGTAAGTGAAAACTATGCCAGAGAGCTGCAGAATACAGAGAACGATCTGTTGACAGGGTGGTTGGGGCACGAGTTGAAAAGAAGAAAGATATCATTGAAAGGAGTAACCAATGGTATTGATCCTGGTTTTTTTGCGTCCTCGATTGTCGAGCATGCCAACCCGGATATGTTGTTCGATCCCGCAAACAAGGAAGATAATCTCGCGGGCAAAACCAGTTATAAAGCCAATTTTCTGAGAGAAATTGAGGAAGGTCACATTTTTGAAGGAGTTAAACGCTACGGTACATTAAGCGGCCCTGTGGAAACTCCTCTCTTTACTTTCATAGGTCGTCTCAGTGAGCAAAAAGGGATTGATATTTTAATAGAGGTTTTAGGGGTACTGCTGAAAAAAGAATTAAACATGCAGATGCTTTTGCTAGGACAAGGAAATGATAATTTTGAATCGAGATTAATCGCCTTGAGTGAAGATCAGCGATTTGCCGGCAGAGTGTGTTTCTTGAAAGGATTCAGCCCGGATCTGGCAAATAGAATCTTTGCTGCCGGTGATTTTTTTATTGTTCCTTCCAGATATGAACCGTGCGGACTAACCGATTTTATTGCTCAACTCTTTGGAAATATTCCTATCGTTCACCATGTCGGTGGTTTAGTAAAAGTGAAAGACGGCGTCACCGGCATAGCCTATCAGGATAATTCACCGGCTGGACTCTTAGGGAGCCTGGAAAAAGCCTTGGCATTATATGGTGATAAAACTTTGAAACGCACGATCCAGCAACAGGGAATTGAAGAGATTCAAAAGAATTATACTTGGACAAAAGTGATGCGTAAGTATCTGGAATTGTATAAGGAAGCAAAGAAAACGCAAGTCTGCCAACAAATAACCGAATGAATAAATTTCAGCAAGGCTAAAAGACACTGAAGTTTCCTAAGACTAAAGAGACTGAAAGATAAAGGAGAAAATTATGACTGTAAAAATAGGTATTAATGGTTTTGGCCGGATTGGCAGAAATATCTTCAGGGCCATAAGTGAAGATACAGCTTTTTCTGACGTGGAAGTTGTTGCTATTAATGATTTAACTGACAATGCAAGCTTGGCTCATCTCTTGAAATATGACTCGGTTATGGGAACCTATAAAAAGGATGTTCAGAGTGGAGAAAGAGGCATCATTGTCGATGGTAGGGAGGTTGCTGTTTCCAATCACCGGAATCCTGCCGATATTCCTTGGGGAAAACTCGGTGTTGAATATGTCGCTGAATGCACAGGTATATTTCGAGACAGCGAATCCACACAGGGACATCTCGATGGTGGTGCAGCTAAAGTAGTTATTTCCGCCCCGGCAAAAGGTAATGTTAAAACCTTTGTCATGGGAGTAAATGAGGATGAGTATGATGCAACAATTCACCATGTTGTTTCCAATGCGTCATGTACAACGAACTGTCTTGCACCCTTTGCCAAGGTAATCCTGGATAAATTTGGTATAAAACGAGGACTTATGACCACTATCCATGCTTATACCGGGGATCAGCGGTTGTTGGATTTTCCGCATTCGGATCCACGTCGGGCAAGGGCTGCAGCTCTTTCGATGATTCCTACAAAAACAGGGGCTGCCGCGGCAGTTTCCCTCGTTATACCTGAACTGAAAGGAAAATTTGATGGCCTTGCCATTCGGGTTCCTACTCCAACCGTCTCTCTTGTTGATGTGGTAATGGAAGTTGAAAAAGAAACAACTGTGAATGAGGTGAATCAAGCTCTTAAGGAGGCTACAAACAGATATCTTGGTTATACTGAATTGCCGCTTGTCTCTATCGATTTCAAGGGAGATCCCCGGTCTTCGGTGATCGATGCACAGTCAACAAAAGTGATTGGTTCGACAGTAAAAATAATGAGTTGGTACGACAACGAATGGGGATACTCAAATAGAATGCTTGACCTGATTTTGCATATGGAAAAAAACAAAGCAATTTAAGAAAGCACCCCCGTTAAACGGACATAAGCCTGGATTCTTTATGTCCACCGCTTTTTTCGTAAGGGGCATGTCGTGATAATAAAAAAGCGCTCTTGAAGTTATCTTCAAGAGCGCTTTTTGTTCTGATCTATTCGAGCTTTTATCTTTTGCCGAGCTTATAATGCATCAATGTTGTTCCATTGATGCAAGCAATTACTGTTAATATTAACAAACCTTCCGCCAAATGCGGGTAGGTATATTTAAGGTTAAGGGCCAGAGAGACAATATGGAAATCAGAAAGAGTGTTGCAACAATAGAGTCCGACGCTTTAAGGGCAAATTTACTAGAGACTGCCGGTCATGTTGTTATTGATTCTGAACTTCTTGTTCTGCTTGAAGTGGTTAAAGACTTCAAGGGATTGCACTCAACACTCGAGAAGTTACTTTATGAAGTTTGTCATCCGTTTCGAAATTGGAAAATTGTTCTTCCCCAGTTGCGCAGCTTTGTCTTGAAAAATTTCAACCACTATATGACTCATGAAAAGGGACCCGAGGCGTTCCGCCTTTTCTCCCGCCTTTTTTTTGAGGCACTTCAGGATACTAAGCGGGATGTATCGCTTCTTTCCCAGGTTGTGGGGGCGAAAATAGTTTGGCTCGATAAGTTTGTTAATACAGCTTCTTTACAAGATCTGCAGAGGTTTGGACCTGAGTTGAATGCAGTGTTCGACCAACTTGCTGAACTTGATAAGAGTGATCGACCAATTATGCTCCAGATTGTACATGGGCAGTATCCTGTAACTAAAATTGCCAAAAAATTACTTGATATTACGAGTGAAAGCCAGGATCATCCTGATATTTCCCCGGATTTTTTGCCGCTCGCAAAACTCGTGCAGACCATTCTCAACCGTTGCTATGAATATTGGCTGCAGGAGGACGATCCCCTTACATGGTTTCTTGATCGTTGTGCAATTCCCGTCACTGATTTTCACTCTTCACAGCTCTTTCAGGCTATCTCCCATGAGGTTATGAAAGAACACCTCAAAGTGTTGGAGGACCTGAATATTGAAAAAGATCCCGAGAGTCGTCTGCAGGAGATGCTCAATTTGCCTGACCATATAGATATTGTAAAATATTACAGGGACATGCCGAATAAGCTTGTCGAGGCAGAAGAGGTCTTTATGCGATTAGAGCAAAAGGGTCGAGCCTTCCTGCATTATTTTAATGAGAATAGAAAACTACTTTTTCTCTTCAAAATCATGGATACCAAAGGATTGTATTTGATCCATGAAGAAACTCTCCGTGAGATCAACCGCAGTCTGGTACAGCTGATCAGGGAACAGAGTTTTGAAGAGATTGAAGAGTTTCTGCTTACCACTTTTGAGTTGCTTAAAGCAAATGTCCGCAAATATCCACACACTTCCCTGCAGTGCATCCAGGTGCTTGGTGCAGAGGTTTTTGACCGCGGAAACAGCCGCATGGTGGAGGCGTTTCTCTGGGGAGTGGTGCGGTTTGGTTTTCAGCATGCGAGTGTTATAGGGGTAGATGAAAACTGGCAACCCCTGACCAATCCCGCTCACCTGGCCAATATCAGGGTGTGGCTGCATTTGATCATGCGGGAACCCAAATGGTGTTCGACATTATTTTCGGCCCTCATAATTCATTTGAAACTTTCCGGAACATGCATAAAAGACACTGATCTTTTTCAGAGAGATATTACACAACTGCTCAATCATCCTATAGAGCCGATTTACAATCTAACCAAACAATTTGCTAAACTAATGCCCGTTTTCTTTAATGAAATAGGGTCTGAGGGCGAGTTGCGTGATGTGTCGACGGAACTGGACGAAATTCATAAACGAAAAGACGTTCTGATCCACTTTTTGCGGAAACAGGGCCACGTGGAAAGCTCGAATCTCATTGTCGATTTTATTCAAGCTATAATCCTCTTCTGGAAAACCCGGGATAAGATGCTGCTTATTCCATATATCCCTGAAGAAGTTTATATCCAGATAAAGACGAAAGGGGAATATATCGATGATCAATCTGTTCTGATTGAGAGGTTCTGGAATGAAATGGAGATCGATCGAGTCGAGGGTATTCTTCTGCAGGACAATGAACAGATCGCTGCATTTCTTCAACGGCAAAAGGATATCCCGCCCCATGAAGTAAGACGATTTGAGCTGCTGATTCAGATGTATAAGCTGCTCTATAAAAAATATAAACTGGGTTTTCTGCAGTTGCATTCAGAAATTGCCAGAGCAGTAAATGATGGTTTTCCTGAAATGGAACGCCTTCTTTCCGATCTTGATCACTCAAATACGGAGCATTGTCTTGATGCACTGCTTACAGCTCTTGAGGGTCTGAAAGATATTATTTTGTCCGAAAAAACTTTCGAAGCTCAGGAAGATATTTATTATAAACGACATATCGCCGTTGATATTCCGTCTGTGTACGGCAGATATAAAGAACGCAAGTTCGATGCACTCAGTCTTACTTTTCGACTCGAAAATCTGGCAAACCTCTATCTGGAGAAGTTGCCGGAAACTGTCAATCTGTCTATTATCACCCAGGCAACATTCTATAATATAGTTCGTTGCATCAAGCTCTTCCTGCGGGCTCTGGTCGTCGATGGCATTACTTCCCGAAGGCTTTTCACCTATCTTGCCCTCCTGGAGAATTCGCTCAAGGTCAGAAGGTTTTCGTATACCCAGTATCTTGATATATTCAGGGGGATGTCCGAGGGAGTAAAAGATATAATTTATGCGTTTTATACCAACATCCACCAGAATAATCTTTCAATAATCATTCCCCAGATTGGTCGTGAAAATATTCTTGATAAGTTCAGTAATCTCTACGATGAATCTGAAATCGGAACAACGGTGCAAAGGTTGTCCGAAATTTTCCTGCGTGAACTTATCGCCTCGACATTCGGACTGCAGCATTTGGATAATTTTATTCTTCGCATTCTTCAGACTCTTGAGAATCAGAAGGATTTGCTCGATCAGGAAAAACTTGATCTGTTGATGACGTATAACCCCGAAAGAGCACTGTCCCTGCTTCACAGGCCAAATCCCTTCACTGATAATCTTATACATCTTGGCAACAAAGGATATAACCTGGCGACACTTTCAAGAGACGGAAAAAGAGTGCCGCCGGCCTTCGTTATCACCACGGAGATCTTTCGATGCCGGGAGATAGTTTTTGGTTATACCAAAACTCGTGAAGAATTCATGCAGGGAGTGCGGCAAGCCCTTACCGAGATAGAGCAGTTAAGCGGCAAGACTTTTGGATCCACGGAATCACCCCTTCTTTTATCTGTACGAAGCGGGGGGGCGATTTCCATGCCGGGAATGATGGCGACTGTCCACAACGTTGGTTTTAACGAAGAAATGATAGACGAATTTATAGCCAATGATGGCAATGCCTATCTTGCGTGGGACAATTACCGTCGATTTCTACAGTCGTGGGCGATGATTTCCGGCATTCCCAGAGAGGAATTCCAGACACTTATGAACAATGCCAAAGCCAAATACAACGTAACCCTGAAGAGGCATTTTTCACCGGAACAAATGAAAGAACTCGCCCTCTCTTACCAGCGGCTGATTCGTCAAAAAGGGCACGGGATTCCTGATGATCCATGGCTGCAGTTGATGAATGCAATTCAGCTGGTACTTGACTCCTGGGAAACCAAAAAAGCAATAGAATATAGAAAAATCATGGACGTTTCAGATTCCTGGGGTACGGCAGTTATCGTCCAGACCATGGTCTTTGGTAATAAGAGTGACAGCTCAGGCGCCGGAGTCGTTTTCACCGCTCATCCATACCGCAAAGTGCAGCGGGTGGCTCTCTGGGGAGATTACGCTTACGGTGACCAGGGAGAAGATATCGTTTCCGGTTTGGTTTCCAGTCGCGCAGTATCAGTTGAACAGGCAAAACTTGATGGCCGATCGGTCGATGAAACAATGGAGGTGAGATTTCCGAAAATATACAAAAAATTATTGGAAATTTCTCGGGAGCTTGTTTACGAGAAACGGTGGAATCCACAGGAAATCGAATTTACTTTTGAGGGACCGGAACCGGAAGAGCTTTATCTTCTGCAGACAAGGGATATGATAACTATCAAAAAGAAAGAGCACTTAAGTGTGTTTGTTGAAAGTGAGACGCTGGTTGCGGCCCACCTCGGAAAAGGTGTTGGTGTCTCAGGATCGGCACTTTCCGGCAGAGCGGTTTTTACTGAAGAAAATATACGTATACTGAGAAAGACAGATCCGACTACTCCATTGATCCTTATCCGTCAGGATACTGTTCCGGAGGATATAAAAGTGGTGAGTGAGGCCGACGGTCTGCTTACTGCACGGGGTGGACAAACTTCACACGCATCTGTTGTTGCTGTTCGTCTTGAGAAGACATGTGTTGTCGGGTGCAGCAGTCTAAAGGTATATGAAGCCGACCAGTATTGCGAAATTGCTGAAGTTCGAATTAATTTTGGTGATCCGGTTTCAATAGACGGCAGAAATGGTCAAGTGTTAAACGGTATCCATCCTATCGTTGAAGAGTACCATATTCTGCCTATATAGTATTCGTCTGAAGTTTTTTTTATGTGCGTTTCTTCCTAAGAACGGTACAATAGTAAAACACCAACGGTCAGTAAGGTAGACAGCAACCTTAAGAGGCAGAATAAAAAGGCGGGGGATGATATGTCGGATAAAAAATTTAAAAAAGGGCCAAAATTATTTTCTTTAGCCAGGAAAAGAGCACTTGTTCTTGGTATCCCACAGGAAAAAGGAGTTAAGCTGGCGGAGCTCATATCCAGGATTCAGCATAAGGAGGGCAATGTACCATGTTATCAGAAAAAAGAACGTTGTCAGGAAGATTCCTGCTGCTGGCAGGCTTCCTGCGATGTAATTATGGAAGATAAAAAGCTTGATTAGTGCCTTACTGCAGAAAACCTTTAACTCAGTTCAGTTCCCCTCAAAGCATGGGGATTAAAAAGAATCCCCCTCACAACATGGGGGCTAAAAAGACTCCCCTTCAAAGCATGGGGACTGAAAAGAGTACCCCCTTATGGGGTATTAGATTAATGACGACTTTCTGGAATCCCGATTTTTTTCAAAACCAACCCCAGAGGACAGAATTTGGAAAAACCGAATTGAAATAAATTCAGGCCGACAAAAGCTGTAAAAAGAAGCCAGTATTTACTATGAAAAATCGGACTGGCCTCTACACCTAAAGAGAGACTGAGAAGAATAAAAGAGCCTGCTAAAATGTGTATCCAGTCAGAGATGATCATTGCACTTTGTCCTATTGGTCGTTAGGGAAGTGATGAAAGTACAGTCCTGTTGTAGTGCCTTACTCCAGAATTTCTGTCACTCAGTTCAGTCCCCATGCTTTGAGGGGGATAAAAAACAAGAAAGCTGAAGAGTGTATTGAAATTATAAACTTGAATATACCTCCAAGGCACTTATCCCCCTCACAGCATGGGGACTGAAAAGAGTCCTGGCTTATTTTCCTTTTACCGGGGTTAGAAATTTGGGCAGAAAAGAACGCGCATTTTCTGGATAAGTTCCAGGATTCTTTTGTCTGTAATTTTATTGAAAATAAAATTAGCATCCTTGCGGTAGTCAATGATTCCCTGGCTTCTCAGGATATTCAGATGCTGGGATACATTCGCATTAGTAGTTTTTACCTGATCTCGGATTTCACCCACCGAAAGTTCTTTGTCCTGAAGCAAGCAGAGGATCTTTAAACGTATCGGGTGTGACATCGATTTGAGCAATTTTGACATTGCCTCTATTTGTTGATCTTGCATTGTCACTCCTGGAAAAAGTATTTCATTTTTTAGTTTAATAGTTGCATCGGCTTTGTAAAGGTATTTTTGCAATTTGCCGTATTTTTTAGAGTAAATCTGGTCGAACTTTCTCAGACTGCACAACAATACTGCCCAAAAGCGCTATCGTGCAATACATATTTTCGCTTTTGTTACTCGGCCTTTGGTTTATATGATGTTTTCAAAACTCGGAATCATAATACTGAGAATGGAACCTGAAAATGAAACAACTGTGTTTCATCAGTTGTCCTGATAGATAAATTAAATACTGCTTGCTTTGGCGGGAAATGCTGGGTAGGTTTTTATCAGACTTTGTCTGATATTTGGGGCGAATGTTGATATTGCAGAAAAATAGTGCAATGGCAGCCTTCTCTGTATTTTAAAAGCCGGCTATGTTTTATCCATGTCGTTTTTCGGGAGAGAGTGTGATGGTCCGAGAAGATGTGAAAAAAGAAGCAGTGGCTGCAACCCTTTTTCAAAACGAAAATGAGGTTCGGGGGCAAGCTGGAGCTACTCCAAAACAAAATTCAGAAGCAGGTCGGGAGAACTACCTTAGATCTCTTGAGGACCCCGACGCATTCTGGGCCAGACGTGCAGAAGAACTCGTTACCTGGTTCAGAAAATGGGACATTGTTCTGGATGGTGATTTCACCAGTCCTGAAATAAACTGGTTCTCCGGAGGAAAACTTAACGCCGCCTTTAATTGCCTTGATCGTCACCTGGAAAATGGCAGGCGTAATAAGGCAGCTCTCATATGGCAGGGGGAAAAAGAAAGAGAGGTAAAAGTTTTTACCTATCAGATGTTATTCTCAGAGGTGTGCCGGTTTGCCAATGTTTTAAGGAAAAAAGGAGTTCGAAAAGGTGATTGCGTTTCGATCTATCTTCCGATGGTGCCTGAACTGGTAATATCTGTTCTGGCTTGTGCGAGGATTGGAGCAATGCACTGCGTCATTTTCTCGGGTTTTTCTTCAGTAAGTCTCAAAAACAGAGTACAGGACTGTATGTCAAAAGTCCTTGTTACAGCTGATGCGGTTCTTCGAGCCGGCAGAATTATTCCATTGAAAGCAAATGCCGATGAAGCACTGGAAGAGTGCCGTCAAGTTTCACACTGTATTGTCGTAAAGCGCACGGACAAAGAAACTGCGATGGATCCGGAGCGGGACAGTTGGTGGCACGATGAAATGTCCGCCGGTGATATCACGAGCAAATGCGCTGCCGAAGTTATGGATGCAGATGATGCTCTTTTTGTTCTTTATACATCCGGATCAACTGGTAAGCCTAAAGGAGTAGTTCATTCCACGGGTGGCTATCTCCTCTATGCCATGCATACAACCCAAACCGTTTTTGAGTTGCATGACGATGATATTTTTTGGTGCACGGCAGATCTTGGATGGATGACCGGTCACTCTTATTCGATCTATGGGCCTCTTGGGCTGGGCGGTACAACACTGATTTATGAAGGGATTCCTTTGTATCCGGAGCCTGACAGGTATTGGCAGATTGTGGAAAAATTCTGTGTCAATATTTTCTATACGGCTCCCATTGTCATTCGGGCTCTCATGCGATTTGGCACTGAAATTATAGAAAAACATGATATTTCTTCATTGCGTCTGCTGGGATCAGTCGGAGAGCCGATTAATCCTGAAACATGGAAATGGTATCACGATCATATCGGCAAAAGTAAACTCCCCATTGTCGATACCTGGTGGCAAACGGAAACCGGTGGAATCATGATTTCTCCTCAGCCCGGCACAATTCCCCAGAAACCCGGATCTGCAGGGCTGCCTTTGCCAGGCATCGACGCAGCTGTGGTCGATGAAAAAGGAAAAGAAACGGGTATAAATGAAGGAGGGCGGCTTGTGGTCCGTAAGCCTTGGCCGGGTATGCTGAAGAGACTTCATGGAAAGGACAACTCCCTTAAGAAAACATATCTGGAGGTTTTCACGGGAGGGTTTGATACAGGGGATGGGGCACGCCGTGATGAAGAAGGTTGTTTCTGGATAATGGGCAGATTGGACGATGTTATAAATGTCAGTGGGCACAGGCTGGGCACGGCTGAGATAGAATCAGCCCTCCTGACACATCGGAGTGTGGCGGAAGCAGCAGTTGTTGCAATGCCCCATCCTTTAAAGGGACAGGCGATATATGCTTATATTACGTTACATAGAAACGTAGAGCAAACGCAGGATTTGCTTGAAGAACTGCGTCGGCACGTTCGAGATGAAATCGGCGCCCTTGCCGCGCCTGATACCATACAGTATGTATCCGGATTACCTAAAACGAGGAGTGGGAAAATTATGAGACGGGTATTAAAAAGGATCGCAGTGGACGATTACGACAATTTTGGAGACATGTCCACTTTGGCAGATCCTTCGATACTGGCCGATCTTATTGAGGGAAAAAGAAGTATCTCTTGACGGGCCTTTGAAGATTGTTGCATGTGTACAGATCATATTCCTGGAATAATATGGCATGCTAGAGCAAGACGGTCGTTACTGTCTTTTTTTTTATAATTACAAGGATAAACTTGAATCTCACAGGAGAAAGGAGTTTATTAGTCCCTTACTCCAAAAAGTCTGTTTGAAAAACAAAGGAACTGAGAGAAATTATCATAAATTATTTGAATATACCAAGGCACTCGCTTCCGGCTTATTTACTGTTCGCCGAGATGAGCAAAAGTTTTTAAGCAGATAGTTTTCATAAGGAGGAGTGAAATATGAAAAAGAGGCTGCTGGTTAAGGAAAATGTTTGTCTGCAGATTATAGATGTACAACAAAGTCTCATGGCGAAGATCAGGAACGCGGACAAGGTTACTGCAACTGTTGAATTTATGATTCGTTGTGCTAAGATCCAGGGCATCCCGATAATAGCCAACACCCAGTATAAAAAAGGATTGGGCGGTTATGTGCAAAGTGTCGATTCTTTGCTGGGTGATATTCCTCAACTTGACAAAGTGGAATTTAATGCGGTAGCGAATGATAAAACGGATGAGGTTTTTCGAGGCCTGCCTAAAGGGATCGACACAATAATACTTGCCGGTGTCGAGACACATATTTGTATATACCAGACTGCTGTGGGGATTTTGGCAAAAGGGTTTGATGTATGGGTACTCACTGATGGCGTTTCCTCAAGAAATCTCGATGATCACCAGGCGGGACTTCTGCGACTTCAAAGCATGGGTGTTTCTCTTGGTTCTTCAGAAATGTTGATTTATGAACTGCTTGGTAAGGCAGGGAGTCCCGAGTTCAAAGAGATTCTTCCTCTTATTGTTGCGCGAGGGTGAAATAACAGTTAAATCCAAATTAAACCAGTCACATCAAAAAACTGTGATGAAAAAATATTCAATAAAACACGTGCCACCGGAAAAATATGAAAGGAAATGAGATTCGAAGCAGGTTTTTAAGCTATTTTAACAATCAAGGCCATACCATTGTTGACAGTTCTTCTCTTGTGCCCAAAGATGATCCCACCCTCCTTTTTACCAATGCAGGAATGGTACAGTTTAAAACTGTCTTCATGGGCGAAGAGAAAAAAGGATACCTCAGAGCGGTTACCAGCCAGCGTTGCGTCAGGGCAGGCGGCAAACACAATGATCTGGAAAATGTAGGTTATACCGCCAGACATCATACCTTCTTCGAGATGTTGGGAAATTTTTCTTTCGGTGACTATTTTAAAGAAGAAGCAATACATTTTGCCTGGAATTTTCTGACAGTTGAGCTTGGACTCGCTCCGGAAAACCTCTGGGTTTCGATCTTTGAAGACGATGACGAAGCACAGGAACTCTGGGAAAAAATCGATAATTTGCCCAAAGGTCGAATCGTCAGAATGGGAGAAAAGGACAATTTCTGGGCTATGGGCGACACCGGGCCTTGCGGGCCATGTTCGGAGATTCATATTGATCAGGGACCCGCTGCGGGATGTGGCAGTGCCGACTGTGCTTTGGGGTGTGACTGCGACAGGTTCTTAGAGCTTTGGAACCTGGTTTTTATGCAGTTCAATCGTTCCGAAGATGGAACACTGACTCCCTTGCCAAAACCAAGCATCGACACAGGGATGGGGTTAGAACGGGTTGCTGCAGTTCTTCAGAGGAAATTCAACAATTACGATTCGGATCTTTTTTCCCCAATCATCTCCACCCTGGAAAAATTGTCAGGAAAAAAATATGGCATAAGCAGTCAAGATGATACCGCGATGAGAGTCATTGCGGATCACGCCAGGGCAACGACATTTCTTGTTGCAGACGGTGTGCTTCCCTCAAATGAGGGACGAGGTTATGTCCTGCGAAGAATCATGCGCAGAGCAGTGCGTTACGGTAAGTATCTCGGCCTCCAAAAATCTTTTATGGAAGAGGTCACTTCCACTGTCGTAAAGGAAATGATAGCTGCCTATCCTCATCTGGCTGATGCAAAATCGCTCCTTGCCAAGGTCGTGAACAATGAAGAGGACCGGTTTAGGGAAACCCTGGAAAATGGACTTATCCTCTTGGACGAAGAAATTTCCCGGCTTGTCAAGGAAAATTCTCGTATTATTCCAGGGCCATTTATGTTCAAGCTTTATGATACCTTTGGTTTTCCTTTTGACATAGTGAGAGATATCGCGCTCGAGCGAGGATTTGGTTTCGACGAGGAAGGATTTGTCCGGGAGATGGAAGACCAGCGGCAAAAATCGAGGCATTCCCGCAAAGGCGAAGGGGTAAAACTTCTGGGCGAAGGTATAAAAAGTCTTGCAGCAGAAAATATTAAAACCGAATTCCTTGGCTATAGTGAGTCATCAGTAACGACTGCGGTTTTGGGTTTACTGAATATGGCAGGAGAGAGAGTTAAAGCACTTCATTCAGGTGAATTCGGCCGGTTGTTTGTTGGCAAAACGACTTTTTACGCTGAAGCCGGGGGGCAGGTTGGTGATTGTGGTGAGGTGATATGGACCGGAGGCAAAGCGAAGGTGACGGCTACTACGGTTGAAGGAGAAAAACTTATCCTGCATGCTGTTGAAATTCTGGAGGGGGATTTGACTGAAGCTGCTGAAGTAACATTATCAGTCGATACCGGTAGGCGACGGGCAATTGCGGCTCACCATTCGGCAACACACCTCTTGCAGGCTGCACTCAGAAAGGTTCTTGGAGACCATGTCAAACAGGCTGGCTCTCTCGTTGGTCCTGACCGGTTACGTTTTGACTTTACACACTTTTCTCCACTTTTCCCTGACGAAATTGAAAACATTGAATACCTGGTAAATGAAAAAATCTGGCAGAATTCTCCGGTTGAAACGCAGCTTCTCAGCAAAGAAGATGCGATTAAAGGCGGAGCGACTGCCTTGTTCGGGGAAAAATATGAAGAAAATGTTCGTGTAGTGTCAGTGGCTGACTTCAGTAAAGAATTGTGTGGCGGAACCCATGTCCATGCAGCGGGGGAAATTGGTATTTTTAAGATTCAGTCAGAAGGTGGTATCGCTTCCGGAGTGAGACGAATAGAGGCTTTTGCCGGGCGGGCGGCTTTTGCCGAAATCCAATCATTGTATAGGCGGGAACAGCGTGCAGGAGTATTGTTAAGCGCTGGAAGTCCTGAAGAAATTGCCGGAAAAGTTGAAGCACTTATCAAAAATGTTAAATCCTTGGAAAAACAAGTTGCCGAATTGTCACAACAACTTGCAAGTACCGATCTTGAATCCGTTTTCGACAATGCAGTGCTAATCGATGATGTAAAAGTTATTGGTGCACAAATACCACTTGATAGCCCGAAGACACTTCGCGATGTCGGGGATAAGGTACGAGATAATCTTGGCACCGGAGTGGCAGTGTTGGGAGGAATTGTAAATGGAAAAGCTGCTCTTCTTGCAATTGTAAGCAATGATTTAACTACAAGAATCAAGGCAGGAGATCTCGTTAATAAAATTGCCAAAATTGTTGGCGGTAAAGGTGGCGGTCGTCCGGATATGGCGCAGGCTGGGGGCCCAATGGTTGATAAGATCAACGAAGCGATTAAATCGGTCCCGGAAGCTGTAAAAAAATTATTGAGATAGGAAAAATCCAACACAGCCTCGCTTAAAGATGCAGGTTATGTGCCATATTCGTCTGCTCTTTTTTTGTATGCGAGACTTTCAAGTTCACGAAGGACTCACCACATAAATTAGTTGACAGAGCGCTATATTTACAGTAAGAATTTTTTGCTGTTGTGAATGGTCGTTCATTTTATTCCTGTCAGTTTTTGGCCATTTTGTAGGCGTACCTTATTGCGGTCATCATCCATTGCTTAAATGGATGTTATTTTTTTTCGTTATCTTAGTTAAGCAGGAGCTACTAACATGATTACGACGGATATCACATTGTTTATTCAGGTAGTTAACATGATTGTACTCATGTTTCTTCTCAACGGGGTCCTCTACAAGCCTGTACGGAAGATTCTGAAGGAGAGATCTGGAAAACTACTGGGGATGCAAGAGGAAATCTCGAAGTTTGAGAAAAATGCTAAGCTTCGGCAGGAAGAGGTTGATGCAAAGATGGCGCAAGCTTCTGGTAAAGCAAAGGCTGCTTTGGACTCAGCTCGTGCTGAAGCACAAGCAGCAGGTGATGAGAAGCTGGCGGCTATAAAAGCAGATGCTGAGGCGGTAAAAGATTCGAAACTAGCCGAGCTTAAGACTCAAATCGGGAGTGCAAGAGACAGTTTGCAAGCTGATTTATCAGGGTTTGCAACCGATATGGCCGGCAAAATTCTGGGGAGGAGTCTCTGATAATGAATAAAGTGAAACATATTGCAAGGCTGGGAAGCCTGCTGACATTGACACTTTGGTTCGCACTCTCTTTCGGAGCTGTGTTTGCCTCTGCGCAGAATGCCGATGCGCCTGATGCCGGTCATGTGGTCGCGGACGGCGGTACAGTTGACTCGCAAGCAGAAGGGGCGCATGCATACAACAGCCTGTCAGCGGCTAAAGTCAAAGATCTCGGCTGGCGGGTAGTCAACTTTATTGCTTTGATGATCATTCTGGTCAAATTCGGAGCTAAGCCAATTGGTGCAGGTCTTTCTTCGCGCCGCAAAAAAATTAAAGATGAAATTGAAACATTGGAACAGAAGCGAGTTGAAGCGGAAAGTTCCTATAATGAATTTCAAGCCAAACTCGCGACAGTAGAGTCTGAAATTGACAAAATTGTTGATCGGGCCATCGCTCAGGCAGAAATTGAAAAATCTAAAATTCTCGAAAAAGCCGAAGAAGGAGCCGCTGATTTGATGCGTTCAGCAGAGATGGCGGTTCAAAATCAAGTTATTGAAGCTCGCCGTACCCTGAAAAATGAGATTGCCGAGCAGGCAGCAGAGCTGGCGGAAGAACTCATTGTGAAGAATCTCACTGCGGATGACCAGGTGAAGATCATTGAAACTTATTTAGACAAAGTGGGGGCCGTACAGTGAAACAGACAATCCTCGCAAAAAGATACGCTAAGGCAATTTTCACCGTAGGTCAGGAGCAGAAAAAATACGAAGAATATAATGAAGTCCTTCAGGGATTGGCAAGTCTGTATTCTACGCATCCCGATGTCATAGACGCTCTGACTAATCCCCTCTATCCAATGGATGTCAAAGAAAATGTGATGAAAGGGATAGTTAAATCCATGAAAGTTGATAAGATCATGGGGAACTTCCTGAATCTTTTAGTTCAGAAAAAACGTGCCGAAATATTGCCGGAAATAGCTCAAGCCTATAAGACCATGGTTGATGAAGCAAAAAACATCAGTCATGGCAATGTTATTTCAGCAATAGAGCTGAGTGATGAGTTAAAAGAAAATGTTCGAAAAATTTTAGAAAAGTTAACAGGCAAGAAAGTAGAACTCACAACCAGTGTCGATTCATCCATCATCGGTGGCATAATAGCCCAGGTTGGTGATTTGGTTCTGGATGGGAGCATAAAAACCCAGCTTGCAGGTTTAAAAGATTCCATTAAGGGGAGAGAATAGATGCAGATTAAAGCCGCAGAAATTAGTCAGATTATCAAAGATCAGATTGGGGCATATGAGACCAGCGTTGATCTGAACGAGACTGGTACCGTTATTTCAGTAGGTGATGGTATTGCCCGTGTCTATGGTGTACAGAATTGCATGGCCATGGAGCTATTGGAGTTTCCTGGTGGAATCATGGGCCTTGCCCTGAACCTTGAGGCAGACAATGTTGGTTGTGCCGTACTTGGTAACGTAACAAACATCAAGGAAGGCGATATTGTAAAGCGTACCGGAAAAATTGCTGAAGTTCCGGTAGGGCCTGCGATGTCTGGCCGAGTTGTTGACGGTATCGGTGCCCCTATTGATGGACTTGGACCTATTAATTCAGAATTTACTTCAAAAATTGAAGTTCTTGCCCCTGGTGTTATTGCCAGAAAGGGTGTGCATGAGCCGTGCTACACCGGCGCAAAAGCTGTAGATGCTATGACTCCGGTTGGCAGGGGACAACGAGAACTAATAATCGGTGACAGGCAGATCGGTAAGACTGCATTATGTGTCGATGCTATTATTGCTCAAAAAAATACCGACGTTCATTGTATTTATGTAGCCGTTGGTCAAAAAAAATCAACTGTTGCCCTTGTTGTTGAAGCGCTTAGAAAACATGGCGCAATGGAGTACACCACTGTTGTTTCCGCCTGTGCATCTGATCCTGCTCCAATGCAGTATATCGCACCTTTTGCCGGATGTTCTATGGGTGAATACTATCGCGACAACGGAATGCATGCTCTCATCATTTATGATGATCTTTCCAAACAGGCTGTCGCGTATCGTGAGCTTTCCTTGCTCCTGAGACGCCCACCAGGTCGTGAAGCTTATCCTGGTGATATCTTCTTCAACCATTCTCGCCTGCTTGAGCGTTCTTCTAAGGTAAATGATGAGCTCGGTGCAGGATCTCTCACCGCCTTACCAATCATTGAAACACAGGCCGGTGACGTTTCTGCCTTTATTCCTACTAATGTTATTTCCATTACCGATGGTCAGGTTTATCTTGAACCTAACCTCTTCTTCTCCGGTGTCAGACCAGCAATTAACGTAGGTCTGTCAGTTTCCCGCGTTGGAGGTTCTGCTCAAGTAAAAGCAATGAAACAGGTAGCAGGTACTCTCCGGCTTGATCTGGCTCAGTATCGTGAACTCGCTGCTTTTGCTGCTTTCGGTTCTGATCTCGATGCTGGAACCCAAGCAAAACTGACCCGTGGCGAACGACTTGTTGAAATCCTTAAACAACCGCAATATCAGCCACTGCCAATGGAAAAACAGGTAACAATTCTTTATTCTGGTTCCAATGGCTATCTTGATAAACTCCCTGTTGATACCCTGGCTGATTATGAAAGGGAACTCTACAATTATATTGAGTCCAATGAGCCTAGCATTTTTACCGATTTGGTCGAAGAAAAGCAATTTACCGACGCAATCAAGGAGAAATTGAATAAGGTACTGACCAGCTTTGGTGATACTTTCAAGGCGACTAAAGGTCTTAACTAATCACGAAAAGGTCAAAATATGGCGACTCTAAAGGAAGTAAAAACAAAGATCTCAGGCGTTAAAAAGACCGCCCAGATCACCAAAGCCATGAATATGGTTGCCGCAGCGAAGTTGCGCGGTGCCCAGGAAAAGATGGAAGATTTCAGACCTTATACATCAAAATTTAATGATGCGATGTCTAATCTATCCGGAGGCGCGAATACCAACGCATTTCCACTGATGGAAAATCGGACGGTTAAGGCGGTGGAATTAATTATTGTCACCTCTGATCGTGGTCTGTGTGGCTCCTTTAATGCCAACATTATCAAATTAGCTTTGCAGAAAATGGAAAGCTATGAAGCTGAAGGAAAAAAAGTATCTTTTGTCTGTGTTGGCAAGAAAGGTCATCAGCTCTTAAGAAAGACCGGTAAAGTAAGAAAAAGCTATACCGAAACAATGGGTAATTTCCAGATGTTCAATGCCAGGGAAATTGCCACTGACGTAGCTGATAAATTTCTTGATGGAACAACTGATAGGGTAGAGATTCTGTTCAATGAATTTATATCGGTTGCTCGCCAGATTCCGACAGTGGCATCATTTCTGCCTGTTGAACCTGTTCAGGCTGAGGCAGGCACTGAGAAAAAAATCTCAGGAGATTATATTTATGAGCCTTCCAGTGAAGAAATTATGGATGTGCTCCAGCCACTGTATCTCAATGTTCTCATATATCATGCCATGCTTGAGGTAGGGGCAGGTGAACATGCTGCTCGTATGACTGCAATGGACAATGCTACCAACGCATGTAAGGATATTGTGAAGAACCTGACCGTCGTTTACAACAAAGCCAGACAAGCTGCAGTAACAAGTGAGCTTATGGACATTGTTGGCGGTGCGGAAGCCCTGAAATAATAATTTATCATATTGATAATCAAAGACTTTAGAGGAGGGTTAAAGCCCAATGAGTGAGCAAAAATTAGGAAAAATTACACAGGTCATCGGCCCTGTAGTAGACGTTGAGTTTGAGCCTGGCAAACTGCCTGCCATTATGAACGCCTGTTTCGTAACTAATCCCGGCATTAATGAAGATGCAGACAACCTTGTTGTCGAAGTTGCCCAGCATCTCGGCGATAATGCTTGTCGTTGCATCGCCATGGACCAGACGGATGGGTTGGTTCGGGGAATGGAGGTAAGAGATAGCGGACTGCCGATAACAATACCGGTTGGACCCGCTTCTCTTGGACGAATCATGAACGTGGTAGGTAGACCTGTTGATGGTTTGGGACCGATTAGTTCAGATAAGACCTTGCCCATCCATAGAGATGCTCCTGCTTTTACCGATCTGGATACAGAAGTACGTGTTCTTGCCACCGGCATTAAGGTTATAGATCTTCTCGTACCTTTCCCACTTGGTGGAAAAATGGGATTGTTCGGCGGTGCCGGTTGCGGTAAAACCGTAATCATGATGGAGATGGTTAATAACATCGCCATGCATCATGGTGGTATTTCTGTTTTCTGCGGTGTCGGTGAGCGTACCCGTGAAGGGAATGATCTGTATCATGAGATGAAGGATTCAGGCGTTCTGCCAAAAGCTGCTCTTGTTTATGGCCAGATGACTGAGCCTCCTGGAGCCCGAGCTCGTGTTGCACTGACTGGATTGACCGCAGCAGAATATTTCCGTGATGAAGAGGGACAGGACGTACTGCTCTTCGTTGATAACATTTTCCGTTTCACCCAGGCCGGTTCTGAGGTTTCGGCACTTCTTGGTCGTATTCCTTCTGCTGTTGGGTATCAACCGACCTTGGCTACAGATCTCGGTGCTTTGCAGGAACGCATTACCTCTACTAATAAAGGATCAATCACCGCTGTTCAGTGTGTTTATGTTCCTGCTGATGACTTGACTGACCCTGCACCGGCAACCACCTTTGCTCACCTTGACGGAACTGTTGTTCTTTCACGACAGATTTCAGAGCTTGGTATATATCCTGCTGTGGATCCACTGGATTCAACTTCCAGGATTCTTGATCCGAATGTTATCGGAGAAGAACATTATCAGGTAGCTCGTGGTGTACAGGTATCCTTACAGAAATACAAGGATCTGCAGGACATTATTGCAATTCTAGGTATGGATGAGCTTTCTGAAGAAGATCAACAACTTGTTTCCCGCGCTCGAAAAATCCAGAGATACCTCTCCCAGCCATTCACCGTTGCTGAGGTTTTCACCGGTATGCCTGGTAAGTTTGTTAAGGTTGCTGATACTGTTCAAGGTTTTAAAGAGATTCTTGAAGGAAAGCATGATGACCTTAATGAGAACTCATTTTATATGGTTGGTTCCATTGACGAAGCTGTAGCCAAAGACGCTAAGTCAAAGGCATAAGCTCAGCTTGATAAACTGGATACAGATACTGCCTTCATACGTGAAAGCAGTATCTGTACCTTTTACGTAATAATTTGCTCAAGAGGACAATTCGATGGGACAACAGATTAGACTTGAGGTCGTTACTCCTAGCGGCGCAAAAGTTAACGAAGATGTAGATATCGTTAACGCTCCGGGCTATGGTGGTGACTTCGGTGTACTTGCCAACCATGCGCCTTTTCTGTCGACGATCAAAGTTGGTACTCTAACATATGAGAACGGCAAAAAAAGAGAGTCCCTGATGGTAAGTGGGGGATTTTGTGAGGTCTCAAACAATAAGATCACCTTTCTCGTTGAGAGTGCCGAAGTCGGCAGTGAAATTGATGTTGAAAGGGCAATGAGAGCAAAAGAAAGAGCTGAAAAGCGACTTGCTCAGGCTGCTCAGCAGACAGAAAATTTCAACCGTAGAAGAGCAGAGATATCTCTGCAACGCGCAGTTGCCAGATTAAAAGTGGCAAAACGCTAGCTGATACCGGATTTTAGTAAATTGGGGTCGCTCTCTTAGGAGAGCGGCCCCTTTTTTTTTCCGTCATGGATGGAGGAAAATAAACTGGTTTCACCTTATTGGAGGGTAGGAGATAAGAGGTTTGAAAACGCCAAGGTTTATAGATACTGAAAAGAAGCTTACGAAAAACATGCGAAGTAATTGATCAATAACTATAATCAAAGCTGGGCTGTAGTATTGCTAACATATGTCTTAATACCATAGGCGATTTCCTGAGTAAGCATTGTAATAAATTTGGCATTTTGCAGATTTCGGACATCTTCTTCATTACTGATGAAGGCAATTTCAATGAGAATTGCAGGCATTTCAGCTCCAATTAAAACATAAAAAGGGGCTTGTTTTACTCCTAGGTTTCTAATATCGCCGAAACCATAGCTTTTGGCTTTAGCGAGAATTGAATTATGTACCTGTTGTGCCAGACGAGATGATTCACTCATTTTGGAATTTTTCATAATATCTGAAAGTATGTCCTGAAGATCACTCATTTGATGGGTGGAAGTGGAATTTTCCCTTGCAGCAACCCGCATTGCTTCAGCATCAGCGGTCAAATTGAGATAGTAAGTTTCAATTCCGCGTACATTTGCAGATGTATGAGCATTTACATGGAGGGACACAAAGAGATCAGCATTTTCGGAGTTGGCAATGGCAGTACGTTCTTCAAGGGATATAAAAACATCACTCTCTCTGGTGAGCAAGACTTCGCACCCTAACTCTTTTGCGAGCACGGGAGCCAGCTTTTGGGCAATATCGAGAACTATATCTTTTTCTTTTAGTCCAAAGGCGATGGCTCCTGGATCTTTGCCACCATGGCCGGGATCAATAACTATTTTTTTAACTCCTAATCCTAATTGTTGAGCAAGAGATAACTTCATTGCTCCAACAAAGGCGTCAGGTTGTGGTTCGGTTGAAGTTTCAGTTGCAGAAGATGAAAAAGCAACTTTTGGGGTTTTCCTCAGGACGACCAACTTGGATACTTTCGAGGTGTCGAGTGGTAATTTTACTTTTTTCTGAGTACTTACAATAGCAAAAGGTGCAGCGACTTTAGGTGCTATGACTTCTGCTGTCTTTTCTGTTCCACGCACATCAATGACTACTCTGAACGGATCGGTCAGATTGAATATCTTATAATTGTCAATGGACTCAATATCCAGGACAACCCGCACTGTATCGGAATTGAACTGTCCCGTGCGGATACTTCGTAGAAGACCATCTTCGATTGGAACCGGGGATCGATATTGCGGTTCAATGTAGCTCTTGCTGAAATCAATATAGAGTCTCCTTGGTGTATTCTCGGTCTCCTTGAGTAAAATATCTTTATAATTTACGGGCCCCGAAGCCATTATAACTACACGGGTATAATTATCAGATGACCAGTATTTTACAGGAAGAACATAGCTCAGACCGTTATCACTTGAAGACGAATTAATTGATTTTGGAAGCGCAATGTCGTGCTCTTTGGCTAAAATAATGAGAAGATCCTCGGCCATAGGCTGCATATCTCCTCTTGGATAATCGGATATAATTTGAGTGAGGAAGTCAGAGGCTTTTTGAGGATTGTTCTGTTTGTCGAGAAAGATTTGAGAAAGAGCAAAAAGACCATCATCAGCGAGTCGATGGTCAGGGAAAAGCCTTATCATGTCTTTAAAATAAGAGAGAGAGTCTTCAAGATCGAGTTCATTCTGAAAACGATCATACATATCTCCATATACACGCCCCAACATAAAAAGACAGGCTGCTGCGAAATCTGATTTGGGACTGGATAGATATATTCTTCTAAAGTTACTTGTTCCCTTTATCCAGTTCTCTCTCGAGGAAGAGATTTTCGAATCTGACTGAAGCCGGTTGTAATACAATTTAGCTTCTTCATATCCATTGGATATCGAGTCCAGCTCATTGGTATCACTTCCGGTGGCAAGTAAATTGAATGGAGAAAGTGCTATCTGACAAATAATTACGAAGATGATAAAAAGGAATCTGCTGCTCATGATAAAAAAAATTTACCTCTAGTCTGTTGTCGAACGCAATGATATAACTGCAAATAGCTCTCAAATTGAGCAGAATTAAACATAGTATACTTAAAATGACTACCCATGGCAAAGCAAATAGGCTTACTGCTTTTAGCCGCAGATGCCTTTTGAATTTGGGGATCGACGCTCATATTAATATCTGTTCATCTTATTTGTTGGATGCTTAACATGACGAGAGAAATCACAGCCGAGAGGGTCTCATCCTGATTAACAAGGAATAAGTCATTGCAAAACATTACTAACTTGAGAGTAAGCTGCTAATTTTTCAACATTTCCTTTAAAGCATATAAGGTGTTTAAGGCATCAAGCGGAGCACATTGATCAAGATTGATATCCTGCAAGAGGCTTCTAATCGGATCGGAAGGTGGAGAAAAAAGAGTAAGCTGATCCGGGTGCTGTTTAATTTTCGTTGATCTTTTACTGTTCCGCATAGGATCAATGGATTGACCAAATTTTCCACACTCTATTTCCCTGAGTATCGCCTCCGCCCGGCGCACTACATTCTGAGGAACCCCGGCAAGGCCGGCAACCTGAATACCATAACTTCTGCTTGTACCTCCTTTCACCAGCTTATGCAGAAAAATTATATTATCCTGCCATTCACGTACGGCAATAGAATAGTTCCGGACTCTTTGATTGGTCTTGGCCAGCTCAGTTAATTCATGATAATGTGTAGCAAAAAGCGTTTTGACTCCTTTACCATTTTTTTGTACCAGATCTTCGGCCACCGCCCATGCAATTGATAAACCGTCGTAAGTCGAGGTTCCTCGGCCTATTTCATCAAGAATTACCAAGCTTTTCTCAGTTGCATTGTTGAGAATATTAGCGGTTTCACTCATTTCCACCATAAAAGTAGATTGCCCGCGGCGTAAATCGTCCATGGCCCCGACTCTCGTGAAAATTCGATCAACTATTCCGATTGTTGCTTTCTGGGCTGGTACATAGCACCCCATCTGAGCCATGAGTACGATAAGTGCTGTCTGTCGTAAAACTGTCGACTTACCTGCCATGTTGGGACCGGTAATTATGAGCACTTCGTTGCTAATCTGATCCAGATGCACATCATTAGGAACAAATTTTCCGGAAGGCAGAGTCCTTTCAATGACCGGGTGGCGGCCTTCGATAATGAGAATTTCTTCACCATCATTTATCTCAGGACGACGATAATTAAATTTATGGGCAATTTCACCATTTGCTGAAAGGAAATCGATCTGAGCAAGGAGTTGAGCTGTTTTCAGCAATCGACTGCTGTTTTCAGCCAATTGGGATCTAATGGAGAGAAAGAGCTGGTATTCAAGTTCAACTCTTCGTTCTTCTGCACCGAGCACTTTGTTTTCAAATTCCTTGAGTTCCGGAGTAATAAACCGTTCTGCATTAACCAGAGTCTGTTTTCTAATGTAGTTCTCCGGCACTTTTTCAGATTGAATTTTACTCACTTCAATAAAATATCCAAAAACCTTGTTAAATCCGATTTTTAGTTTGGCAATGCCTGTTGCTGCACGTTCTTTCGCTTCAAGGTCAAGGATGAGCTGTTTACCGTCTTTTAGAATGGACACTAGTTCATCAAGCTCTTCGTTGTATCCTTGTTTAATCAGATGTCCATCGCGAAGGGTGACAGGGGCCTCATGATGCACAGCTCTTTCGAGTAAATCATGGAGGTCGGCGAGATTATCGAACTGCTCACGAATGTCAATCAGCTTGCGGGTGTTGCACTGTTCCAGTGATGCAAGAATAGCGGGAAGAGAAGCGAGCGACTTCTTCATGGCGAGCATATCCCTGCCATTCCCTGAACCAAGAATCATGCGGCCGTTAAGTCGTTCAAGGTCGTAGACATGCTCAAGCAGGTTTCTTAATTCTTTGCGGACCGTGCTGTTTTTGAAAAAAAATGTGACGGCATCCAATCTTCGTATAATTCTGTCTTTATCCTGCAAAGGGAAAAGGAGGTTATGTTTGAGCATCCTGGCGCCCATTGGGGTGCAGGTGATATCTAAAATTGAGAGAAGAGATCCTTGCCGTTGGCCACCGACAATAGTTTGAATAAGTTCGAGATTGCGCCTGGATGAATCGTCAATATGAAGGATTGAATCGGTATCGAGTGGAGATAATTTTTCGATATGGTCAATTGCAGCCTTCTGAGTCACCCTAATATAGTCGAGGAGAGCACCGGCAGCAATAATTCCTGATGAAAAGCGACTGCAGCCAAATCCATCCAGGGTAACTACTCCGAAATGGTCGAAAAGGAATTCTTCCGCAGCTCCGGCATGATACGCCGAACTGTCACTTTCTGTGATACAGATACCGGGGATCAATGCACATACCTGTCGAATCAGATCTTCCATAGAGCTGCGCTCTTTGACCGATACCAGAAGCTCAGAAGGCATAAGTCGGGTCAACTGATCTAGGATAACTTCATTTTCATCCTTTTTCTCTGTGTATTCACCGATTAAAAATTCACCCGTACTGACATCTAGAAAACTCGCACCATATAATTTTTTGCCGCCGGTTTCCTTCTGTACCAGTGAACATATATAGTTATTGCTTTTATCATCGAGAAGCAGATCATCGGTAATGACACCCGGTGAAATAACCTTGACTACTTCTCTTTTGACAATGCCTTTTGCTTCCGACGGATTTTCAACCTGCTCACAAATAGCCACACGCCGTCCGGCCTTGATGAGTTTTGCCAGATATGTTTGTGCTGCATGATATGGAATGCCGCACATAGGTACTTGAACGGCATCAGTCTTCTTGTTTCTTGATGTAAGGGTGATGCCGAGTATTTTTGAAGCGACAATTGCGTCTTCAAAAAACATCTCGTAAAAATCTCCCATGCGGTAGAAAAGTATCGTGTCTTCATGCTGCCCCTTAATCTCAAGGTATTGTTGCAGCATAGGAGTGAGTTGAGTTGTCGTTGTCATGAGGAGGTTAGATGGAGATTGAGGAAATCAGGTAAGAGCCTGTCGAATGTGGTATCGATATGTTCCGGAATGGTTCTGATGTCAGCAAGCACACAGATAAAATTATGATCGCCATCCCATCGTGGAACAATATGATAGTGAAGATGATCAGCAATTCCTGCACCCGCTGTTGCTCCAATGTTGCAGCCAATATTAAAACCGTCTGGCTTGAGCCGATTTTTTAAAATAGCTGTTGCTTGCTTAACCATTTCCATTAGAGCACAATTCTCAGCAGTTGTCAGCTCCGTGATGCAGCTTAAGTGCCGGACCGGTGCAACAAGCAAGTGACCATTTGTGTAAGGAAAACGGTTAAGTAATACAACAATATGATGGTCTCGATAAAGGAGCAAAGTCTGTTTATCGGATTTACAATCGCCGGCAGGTTCAAATAAACAGCCGTCGGGTTGAGGTGCCTTCCCAAGGACATGATCAATACGCCAAGGGGTCCAAAGATTTTTCATGATCAGTCCTTTATATATCATCCGGCAGGGAATGGATAGAAGCTCTAATTCCGCTTGAACCGTTCTCTGCTATCGATAAAAGTGCATATGTTCCGGCGGCACCATACCGACCGGTACCCATGAAGCTTCCAGGATTGATCAATAAGGTGCTGCCAAATTTCCGGCAAACTGCCATATGAGAATGACCAAACACAATACAGTCTGCAGTAGGAAATCTATCGAAGACTCTCTCCTCGATATTATGTTTTGGTCCTGCACCATGGGTTATGGCTATAGAATAGCCTTCAATGACTATCTGCTTTTCTTCCGGCAAAATGGTCCGGGTATTCCTGTTGCACATATTACCACAAACAGCATGAATATCCTTGCCCTTGAAAGCACTTAGAATTGCTATATCGATGAGATCTCCGGCATGAATAATCGTGTCGCACCCGGCAAAAACAGTAGTACACTGTCTAACGAAGGATTCATTTAACGAGTGCAAGTGTGTGTCGGAAAGAATCCCAATAGTAGTCATTGTCTTGTCTCCCAAAAAAATCATATTGCTATTATACCTGTAGCTTTATTGAATACAGTTGCAGAATAAAACAAAAGACAGGTATATTGTAAAGTTCTGGATAAAAGGAATCACAGCTTCAAGCTTGTTCCTGAAGCTGGGTTCTCGTGATACTGGTGTTAATTAAAACTGGAACCTCGATAAAGGAAAGATTATCTGTAATCTCTTCCTTCACATTAAAAAGATATGGAGAAGTAAGATGCTCACTGCCTCTGATTTAAGAAAAGGTCTGAAAGTACAAATAGATGGTAGTCCTTATATAGTAACTGATTTTGAGTTTTCAAAACCCGGAAAAGGACAGGCGCTTTATCGAACTAAAATGAGAAACATGATCTCCGGGAATCAACTCGTTAAAACGTATCGCTCCAACGATAAATTTGAAAAAGCCGAACTTGACGAAAAAAAGATGCAATTTCTTTATAGTCAGGGGGAGGAATTTCATTTTATGGATACGGAGAACTATGAGCAACTGTTTCTCACAAAAGAGCAGCTTGGCGATAATATCAATTATCTCATCGACAATATGGAAGTGGAATTGCTCTTTTATGATAACCAGCCCATAGACGTTACACTCCCGATCTTTGTAAATCTCGAAGTTACAAAAGCCGATCCCTGGGCCAAAGGTGATACGTCCGGAAATGATACCAAACCTGTCACTGTACAAACTGGTTATGAGCTGCAAGTGCCTCCCTTCGTCGAAGAAGGGGACAAGATCCAGATTGATACCAGAACCGGACAATATGTTACGCGGGTAAAAGAGTAATAACGAATGCTTGACAAGAATGGGCTGCACCTGCGTGCAGCCTTTTTTCATTGTATAAGATCTTTTTTTCGCAATCAGGGGTTTCTGGAGGTTGATACTCCTATCCGCCAACCGGTTTACATTCCTGAAAGCAATATCGTGCCACTCACTTCTGAAAAGGAGTATCTGCAAACTTCACCTGAACTTTGTATGAAGAGATTGCTGGCCGCTGGGAACGATAAGATATTTCAAATCTGCCACTGTTTTCGTAAAGAGGAAAAAGGCCGGCTTCATCTTGAAGAATTTCAGATGTTGGAATGGTATAGATCGGGTGCTGATTATTATCAGCTGATGATAGATTGTGAAGAATTGCTCCGATTTCTTCAGGAATACCTGAACGATCAGCTGGCAAAAAGTGCTATCAATGGTTATCAACTATTTCCAGGCAGCAATTTAGAAGGCCAGTGGGAACGATTGACAGTCACGGACGCTTTTTCAAAGTACAGTCCCATAGAGCTGGACCAGGCTATGAGAGAGGGGAAATTCGATGAAATCCTCGTTGACTATATCGAACCTCACTTGGGGAATTTTTCTCCGGTTTTTCTGCATGATTATCCTGTGCAGCTTGGATCACTAGCCAGAAAAAAAGCTGCCGATTCTGTAGTTGCGGAACGGTTTGAGTTATATATAAAAGGTGTTGAACTTGCCAATGGTTTTTCAGAGCTTACCGATGCAGATGAACAACGACAGAGATTTGTTCATGAGATAGCTAGTATTAAATCGAATTCTGATCGAGATGCACTGATGCCTGAAAAATTTCTTGCTGACCTTGACCATCTGGAAACTGCAGCAGGGATTGCCATGGGACTTGACAGGATTTTTATGATAGCCTTGAACCAGCGTCGAATTGCAGACTCCGTTACATTTTCACCGGAAGATTTTGTATAGCAAATTAGTGATAAAAAAATAGAAACAACGTAAAAAAAGAGAGTTTCGGCACAGAAATGAAATGGAACATGCGTGTTTTTATGGTCAAGATGTGAAAAAAACTACCTGTTTTAGTCAGAAAAATGATACACTGTGTGTATATAATCCATCTTATAAAATTATTAATACCTTAGAGAATACTCCCTTATGGATGAAAAACAACGCCAATTGGTGAACAAATATCTCGATCTGTTTTTTAGGCGAAAAATATTCATCATCACCGTATTGATTTTGAGTTTACCTGTCGGTCTGGGTATGTATCTTCGCACTCCCAAAGTATACCAATCTTCGAGTTTGCTCAGTTATCAGCAGCAGAAGATTAATCCAAATACGATGTCGCCTGACATCCAGGCAAATCTTCGTGACATCGTCAACACCTTAAGCCAGATCGTTATCAGCAGGAGCAACCTGGAAAAGCTTATCAAGGAACTTGATCTCTATCCTGAGCAACGTAAAGTGATGCCGATAGAAAGCGTAATTGGGATGTTCAGAAGCAATATTGAAGTTGAGCCATCGACACGGGGCAACGTTTTTTCGATAGTATATTCCGGCAGTCAGCCTGAACAGGTGGTCAGGGTAACAAATGCACTTGCAGCAAAATTTATTGAGGAAAATCTAAGGTATCGTCATGAAAGAGCAACAGATACCTCCGTATATACAAATCAAGAATTACAAATGGCAAAAAAGGTAATGGATGCACAAGAAAATGCCATGCGTGATTATAAGCTCAAAAATTATAATGAGATGCCTGAGAACAGAGACGCTAACATGAGCCAACTGGCATCTCTTCAAATGCAATATCAAAGCAGGCAGGAGAGTATTCAAGATTTGGAAAGGACCCTTGTGCTTATTCAGGATCAGTTGAATAATAGACGAAGGCTGGTGCAAACCACAAGTGGACCTGTGGAAGAAAGTGATGATGAAATTAGCAGTTATCAGCGATTGCAAAACTTACGTACAACATTAGATTCATTATTGCTGAAGTATACTGAAAAGCATCCGGAAATAATTAGAATCCGAAAACTCATAACGAAAATGGAAGAGGAAGGAGTTGGCGGAGGGGCTGCTTCAAGCGGTGGTTCACGACGTGCTGACAATGTGCCTTACGATGATGTCCTGATGCAGCTTGAAGTACAGCAAAAAGGCATTCGACTCAATATAGCTAATATCGAAAAAGAGAAAGAACAGCTGAAAAAAAGAATCGAGCAATATGAGGAATGGGTAAAGGCAGCTCCGCAAAGAGAGGCGGAATGGTCTTCTCTGACTCGTGAGTATAGCCAGTTGAAGAAACATTACGACCACCTTGTTTCCCAGAATCTTCAAGCGGAATCAATGGTTAATCTTGAAGAGCGACAGAAAGGAAGTCAATTCAAGATCGAAGACCCTGCCAGATATCCAGGAAAGCCTATTAAGCCTAATTTCTTTATAGTTATGGGAATGAGCATTTTGGCCGGCTTGGGCTTAGGCGTAGGAGGCGCTTTGGCATTAGATACATTTGACTCTTCTCTTCGGGACCCGGAAACACTCGAACCTCTTCTAGGCGTACCATTGCTTATCACTATTCCATTTATTGAAACAAAGGCCGAACAAAAAAAGAGGAGATGGCAATCTGTTTTTACGATAAGCCTGTTTTTGGTAGGAGGAGTCTTGATAGTTACGCTATTTGTACGGGCATGGGATAACGGGTATATTCTCGTATAGTAAACATTGATAAATTCCTAAAAACCTAAAATTTCGAATGGCTAAGTAAAAATCTTCACATGCGAGACGCAAAATATCTATTGGTAGGCGTACTACAGTGCGTCGTAATGGTAGACTTTTGTAGCTACGACGGCAGATGAAGAGTTTTTACGAGGCCATCAATACTGCTATTTAAGAACACACAATCTGGGTTAAATAAAGATTATGGGAAAGACTTCCAAGATGTTGGGTAAATCAGGTTATGGCCTGGATGTGGAAACCCTGGATACAGAGACGCTGGATGAAGAAATCCTTGATGAAGAGTCGCTGGATGATATCGAGAAAATAACGAGCGG
>JBARUR010000005.1:0-14291 GCA_049645845.1 Desulforhopalus sp.
TTCTGACCCGACTCTTCTGATACTGTTGTTATCTGTCAGTTTTTGGGCGTATTTTCTCAAGAGCAAAGTGTTCTGGAGCAACTCTCTCTCCTTGAAAGGGACATTCTGTCATACCTGATTCAAAGGGATATAGGTTAACTTATTGTATTTGCAACATATATGTCGATGGCACATTACTTGCTATGCTTATGTTGCGCAAGATATGGATCCAAACGGAACAGTTAACCATTCAGAACAACCTCAGGAAAAGGAAGGTACATTATGGCAGTTCGCGAGGAAGTATACGGCTATTTCATCCCCAGTGTTACCCTGATAGGTATTGGAGCGGCAAAAGAGATTCCATCTAAGATCAAAGCTCTTGGTGGCAGCAAACCGCTAATCGTCACCGATAAAGGTATAACCGGAGCCGGTATCACCAAGCAGATCACCGATTTGCTTGATAAAGCTGAGATGAAATATGTCGTTTTCGATGAAACCATCCCTAATCCAACCGATAAGAACGTTGATGCCGGAGTTGCAGCGTACAAAGAGAATTCCTGTGACAGTCTGATTACTCTTGGCGGCGGCAGCTCCCATGACTGCGGTAAGGGGGTTGGGCTGGTTATTGCCAATGGCGGTAAGATCCATGATTATGAAGGTGTCGATAAGTCCTCTAAGCCTATGCCGCCTTATGTCGCCGTTAACACCACAGCAGGTACAGCTTCGGAGATGACCAGATTCTGTATTATCACAGATACCAGCAGAAAAGTGAAAATGGCCATCGTCGACTGGCGGGTTACCCCAGGCATTGCCCTTGACGATCCGCTTTTGATGATGGGTATGCCACCGGCGCTGACTGCAGCAACTGGAATGGACGCTTTAACTCATGCCGTTGAAGCCTATGTTTCCACCATCGCCACTCCGATGACCGACTCGGCTGCGGAAAAAGCAATTGAACTGATTGCCGTCCATCTTCGTCCGGCGGTTGCCAACGGCAATGATATCGTCGCCCGCGAAGGTATGTGTTATGCACAGTATCTTGCCGGAATGGCCTTTAACAATGCCAGCCTTGGTCATGTTCATGCCATGGCTCACCAGCTTGGCGGCTTCTATGACCTGCCTCACGGTGAATGTAACGCAATATTACTCCCCCATGTCTGCAATTTTAACCTGATTGCCAAGATGGATCGATTTGTGAAAATCGCCCAACTACTGGGAGAAAATGTTGACGGTCTCTCTAAACGCGACGCCGCAGAGAGAGCATTGGTTGCAATTAAAACGCTTTCTACCGATATCGGCATTCCCGCAGGTTTAATTGAACTGGGCAAACGATATGGCAAGGATGTCAATGCCGGTGATATCGACACCATGACAGGCAATGCTCAAAAAGATGCATGCGGGATGACTAATCCTCGCTGCCCGAAAGATGATGATGTCAAAGCCATCTACAAAGCAGCTCTTTAATTACTAAACAACAGTATATATGTAACGGGGTACGGACTCGTTCGTACCCATTTTTTGATAAATTCGTAAAAACTTAAAAATCGGATGGCTAAGTAAAAAACTTCATATGCGAGGCACGACAAATATCTATTATTTCGGCGTACTGGAGTACGTCGAAATGATAGATATTTGGCAGTAAGGACGCAGATGAAGAGTTTTTACGCCGCCATCTTTTTTGTTATTACTAAGGAGTAAATAAATGGCCGACAAAATATTTCGTGTGAATATGTCTGATTTAACCACCAGGGTTGAGGACGTCCCAAGTGAATGGCTGGGGCTTGGCGGCCGTGGACTGACCTCAAATGTAATCGCTGCAGAGGTAGAGCCGACCTGCCATCCATTAGGGAAAAATAACAAGCTGGTCTTTGCACCAGGTCTTCTTTCCGGTACTCCGGCGGCCAATTCAGGACGTCTTTCCTGTGGTGCTAAGAGCCCATTAACGGGAACCATAAAAGAGGCCAATTCGGGTGGCAGTTCAGCGCAGATGCTTGCAAAACTCGGAGTTAAAGCTTTGATTGTCGAAGGTCAGCCGCTTGATGATAAATGGTACAGTCTTCAGGTATCTGCGGACGGAGTTATCATCAATGAAGAAACTGAACTGATCGGCAAAGGCAATTATGAGGTTATTCAGAATCTCAATGCCCGTCTAGGGGAAAAAATTGGTGTTATTTCCATCGGACCGGCGGGCGAAATGAAAATGGCCGCTGCAAATATATCTATCAAAGATCCGGGATCGAGGATTCGCTCAAGCGGACGTGGCGGTTTAGGCGCAGTTATGGGCGCTAAAAAAATTAAATTCATCGCAATTGAAACAACAGACAAAAAAGTAGAAATTGCCAAACCGGAAGAATTTAAAGCTGCTAACCGGGCTTTTTCCAAGGCGCTGGTTGACAATCCGATCAGTCAGGCACTTGGCCAATATGGCACCAACGTGTTGGTAAATATCATCAACGAAGCAGGGGCGCTGCCTACCCGCAATTTCACCTCAGGCCAGTTTGCCGGGCATGAGGAAATTTCAGGCGAAACCATGCACGACACCATTGTTGCACGTGAAGGAAAGCCCAAACACAACTGTCATGCCGGCTGTGTGATCAACTGTTCCCAAATTTATAATGATAAAGATAAAACCTACAAAACCTCGGGGTTTGAGTACGAATCTATTTGGGCGTTGGGCGCAGACTGCTGTGTAGACAATCTCGATCAGATAGCCGAAGCCGATAATATCATGGACGATCTCGGTCTTGATACCATTGAAACCTCAGTGGCATTTGGAGTTGCCATGGAAGGCGGATTGCTTGAGTTTGGCGATGGTGCTTCGGTTTGTCGTATCCTGCGTGATGATATAGGCAAAGGTACCCCGCTTGGACGAATTATGGGCGGTGGTGCAGGTAATGTCGGCAGGGCTTTTGGAGTCACGAGAGTCCCGGTTGTTAAAAATCAGGCCATTCCTGCCTATGATCCGCGAGCCATTAAGGGTATCGGTATTACCTATGCCACTTCGACTCAAGGGGCCGATCATACCATGGGCTATACCATCGCCACCAATATTCTCGGGGTGGGTGGTAAACTTGATCCACTCAGCCATGAAGGACAGGTGGAATTGTCCCGTAACCTGCAGATTGCCACCGCGGCCATCGACTCCACCGGTATGTGTCTGTTTATTGCCTTTGCCGCTCTTGATGACGCAACTTGTCTGCCGGCGTTGATCGACATGATAAACGCCAGGTTCGGCATTGCACTCACCGCAGACGATGTAACTAATCTCGGCATGAGTATCCTCAAAACTGAGCGTGCCTTCAATGTGGCTGCAGGTTTTACCAGCCAGGATGACCGCCTGCCGGAGTTCTTTAAAGAAGAACCGATTGCACCGCATAACGTTGTCTGGGATATCGACAATAAGACTATAGACTCCTTCTGGAATTTCTGATTCTGTCCATAATTTTATCTCAGTCGACATCACTCCATCGTTTCCCCTCAGATAACGATGGTGTCGGCTGAGATATTTCTTGTTTTTTATCCAGCTTCTATCTATTTATTGTCCTCAACTTATTTCAATAGAGGACTGCTATGCCATTTTTTGGAGAGGCAATCGCACTTGCCACCGTGTTGTGCTGGACCTTCAGCGTTCAATTTTTTGCGGCTGCCTCCCGCGAAGTAGGGGCAATTCCTGTCAATATTATTCGAATCTCTGTTGCCCTGTTCTTGTTCAGTATTCTTTTATTTTTTAGAGAAGGTGTTCTTCTTCCTGTTGATTTCCCGGTTCGTTCCTGGCTGCTGTTAAGTCTTTCCGGAGTAATAGGTTTTTTTATAGGGGATATTTTTCTCTTCAAGGCACTTGTTGAACTGGGACCACGAATCACCATGCTGATTCAAAGTCTGGCCGCACCTACCGCTGCGGTATTCGGCTGGATATTTCTCCATGAAAACTATAGTCTTCATCAATGGACAGGAATGGCCATTACCCTTACCGGAGTTTCTGCCGTGATCTTTGACAGAAGTAAGGAATTGACTCCTGCACAAAAATTAAAGGTGAGGAGAGTAACTTACCAAGGGGTTGTTTTTGCTTTTATGGCGATGCTCGGCCAGGCTGGTGGGCTGCTGCTCAGCAAAGCAGGAATGCAGACGGAATCTGGATATCTGGATGCATTTTCCGCCACACAAATAAGAGCACTTGCAGCGTTTTTTTGTTTTGTACTTTTTTTCACGGTTACCCGAAAGTGGAAAAACGTCCAGGTGGCGCTGACCAATAAGAAAGCCGTGGCTTTTACTGCCATAGGAGCGGCCATCGGACCTTTTTTGGGAGTTTCATTGTCTCTTCTGGCCCTGCACTATCTGGCAACTGGTATCGCCTCTACATTTTTTTCTCTTATTCCAATCTGCATTATTCCTTTCTCAATCTATCTGCATAAAGAGCATGTCTCTCTTCGTGCATTTGGTGGTGCTGTTACAGCAGTGTTCGGCGTTTACCTGCTGGTGGCATGAGCTATTACTTACTTAAGGGGAGATATGCAGTGAAGTGTTTCTTTCCGAGGTCAGAAAAGAGTAATCAGTTTTCCCTTTTCACCATTTAAGGAGGCTGGGTTCGGAGTTGAACCGAACAAGACTATATCAGAGTCTTCAACGGGTTTGCAGTCCGCGGAGAGCACCGGCTCTCTTAACCAGCCTGAGTGTTCATTTATCGGCTACGTTTTGTTTTATTTATATCAGAAAATTATCTTCCAGCCAGTGGGTTTGGTGTGCCCAGGTGTCCGGGCAGCCAGACATCCTTCAGATCGTCGCAGAGGTCTTCCCGTTCATTTTCACCCAAAACTCCGAGGGAAAGTGCGAGAAAGGTCCAAAGATTACTCACATAAAAACTGCCATCGAAATGATGGGCGAGATCGTGTATCTGGGCATGGCAGTTGTGGCAGGGGGTGATACAGTATTTGGCGCCAGTGGCCATTATTTGATCGAATTTGATTTTTCCATAGGTGTGCCGCTCCTCATTGAACCCAGATTGCAGGTAGCCACCCCCACCCCCACAACAATAGTTGTTCGACTTATTCGGAGTCATATCAACAAAATTTTGCTCGCCGACACAGCTCTTGACGACAAAACACAGGTCGTCGGCATAGACATCGCCGTATTCCTTTCGCACCTGATTGCAAGGATCTTGAACGGTGAAACGCATCTTCAGTTCTTTATTCCAATCACTGCTTGGAGAAAGTCTGCCTTCTCGAATCCATTTGGCATAATAATGAACAACTATATTAACAACCAGATCGGTCTGGATATGAAACCGACGGATTCCCTGGTTTACTGAAAATGTCGAATGACCGCATTCGGTATTCAGATATACTTTGCAGCCTAATTCCTCGGCTTTTTTTACCGTCGCCGTGGTAATTTGTTGCCAGCCCAAGTCATCTGCCAGGAACATGCAGTAATTTTCCCCGGCCCAGGCGGTGCTGCCGTAGGTCCAATCGGCACCGGCCAGATGCAGGATTTTCCATAGAGGTACCATCTCATCGGGTAAGGAAACAGGTTCCCGGGAATTCTGGCTGAGGAAAAATGTGGCACCCTGTTTGTCGATAGGAGCCTGAAGATTTTCCCAACCGGGTTGTGTCTCGCGCACTTCTTCCAGAACATCCTCAACGACAAAACGGAAATCATCGGGAGGTGTTCCTGTGGCGCTGGTGCTAGGATTTCTCAGGGCCATATCGCAAGATTTAAGGATACCGTTGGGTCGCTCTTCACGTGGCCACAAAAGCCTGCGGCCTTCCATGATCAATCCGGCAATGTTGATTTCCATTGGGCAGACATAGGTGCAGCGCATACACATGGAGCAGAGCCAGACCCATTTGTTCATGTTCAGCTCTTGGTCCAAGCCCATGGCCGCCATGCGCAGAAATTTGCGAGGATCCATCTCCAGCATCCCAGTTGCAGGACATCCTGCTGCGCAGGCACCGCAGGTCAGGCAAAGATTCAGATTACCGCCGTTTGGCAATTCCTGACGGACCTTGTCCAAAAAAGTCTCGCGTTTTGCTGAATTGATTCGCCAAGCTTTGCTCATGGTCTTCCCTCAAAATTTGTGGCACCGTCTTTTCCTGTCCCAGCTATCATCCATGACAGGACTATTAGTGCCTTACTCCAGAAAATCTGTCACTCATTTCTCCTTGAGGGGACTCTTTTCAGTACCTATGCTTTGAGGGGTATAAAAACAAGAAATCCGGAGGTTACTATAAAATTAGAATGTTAAAGTAACCTTCAAGGCACTTATACCCCTCAAGGGGGTACTAAAAAGAGTCCCCCTCACAGTATGGGGATTAAAAAGAATACCCCCTTGAGGGGTGGTAGCTTTGGATCTTCGAAGGTGATATCAACAACCACATCCTCCCGTGCCACAGGAGCCGGTGCTACAACCGCTTCCTGTCCCAGGTAACGGATTGATGGTGCTGATTTTGAATCCGGAATTATTGCCGGCATCGTGATAATCAACTGTAATCTTACCGCATTGCTGTAGAAGACCTTTCTCGACTAGAAATGTCAGACTCTGTTGCTCAAAGAGTTCATCAGTAGGTTTTTTTTCATCCAGAGCCAACCCAAGGCAAGGACCAGAACAACCACCTTGCATTACTGCTACTCTGAGCGATGATGAGATATTATTTGCCTGCATATATTCAATCAGTTTTTCACTTGCTTCAGTGGTAACTTCCAGCATGCTGTTTCCTTTAAATTATAATTTTGTAGTACGTTACAGAATATTTCGAGTTCTGCGCTGATCTCTTTTTAACGAAAAAATGTTCTGTCCCAAGATGCCTTTTCCCCGCAAGGGGAAATTACTAAGAATCCCATTTGTCGGGGTTAGGCTTGTTAAGACGTATGTTTGTATACGATGTGGCTGTATGACTCTGAGTTAATACAGAAAGAGTTCACTGTTATCAGAAAGTAAAATTATCAATATGACTAACTGGTGTCAAGAAGGTACTTTCGATATTTCCTATCTGTAGTATAGGCCAATCCTATAAAACAACATTAGCGCCGGAGTGACGAAAACAGAGCACGAAGGCAGCCGAAGCTGATTCTCTTGTACGGTGCTATTAAGAAAGAAGCAGCCGTATTCTTTTTCTTCTTTTTTCGGGTAGGAGTTGCAAGGTGTGGATGTTTCCGCCGTCAAGGCGGTCAGAAACTATCTGCGCTTCCTGGGAGTGCACCACCATCGAATGGCGGCCCCTTACCTTGAGGAAGAAAGACCCACTGCTATTCGGCAGGTCCTTTGGCAGTGCCTGCAGATCAACCTCGATGTATTCACCCTCAAGAGAAAGCTTTCCGTAGTAGAAGATGCCAGCTTGACGCCAGCAGGTATCATAATTTTCAGTCAAAATACGCTCAGGGCAGGCTGTCCCGGCAATCAACATTTCCGCCCATCCATCAACGATATCGTTGTTGTGTTCTGGTTCCGGGTGGAGCAGGTTTCCCCAGTGGAGAGGCAGGATTGGCCCGGAAAAATCCCAACTCGGCTGACTTGCCGACACATTCCATGGGACAGGCGAAAGTCCTCGTTCCAAAAGACCCACGCCGCACTCCCAGGTTATCTTTTCATGATTTGGCGGAGCGAAGCGTTGTGCCCTGCAAAAGCGAGTTACCACATAACGAATGCCGTAATCATACAGGAGTACCTGTATCGATTCTTTATCGTTGCCGAAACTGTGGTTGAGAGCCGGAGGGAAAAAAAGACGAGGAAACTCTGAAAATCCATTTTGTTCGAGGATGATCCCGAAAGCCTCAAGATGAGATGTGATAACCTGTCTTGATCGCATATTACCATGGTGGTCATGGAATTCGGAGCGCTCCATCTTTCCCTCATGCCAGAATTCATGACAAAGCCCGTGTAATCCTAATTCAAGGGAGCCTCTGTGGTGACGTAGATATTCCGCCGCTTCATCAAGCCACGGGCCCTGATTAATCCGGTTGTTCCAGTGATTGCCCATCCAGGTAGCACCCGTTATGCCCCCCAGGCAGTTATTTCGATCCCATTCACAAAGCACCATTCCCAAACCAATCCGGACACCAAGTCTGTCGGCAAACCGGACAAGGGCTCGGTAATCCTCCAGACAGTGGCGCCTGGGAAAAGCGTTGCGATATGGTTGCTGAGCGGCTGATCCATCTTCTCCCTGCCACCAGCCGACATCTTCAATAACCGGAAAGATCGGCATAGGTAAAAAGACTTCGACATTTTTATACTTGAGGTGATTCATAGCCTGCCTCACAAGCTGATCCATCGCCTGATTGCCGGGCCGTCCCTCCGGGAACGTTCCAGATCAATGTTTTTCCAGCTATTGTACTCAAGAGATTCGCTGCGGGGATCCCAGTTGTGCGACTTTCGTGAAAAAACATGCCAGACAAGCGGCTCCTTTCCAGCTCCCCATTGGATTTTGAACCGGCAGGTGGGTGCATCGGGAGAGGATCGACCAAAATCGAACCACTTGCAGTGGTTATTGACCGCATATTCGAGCATGGACCAGTAAAGCAGCATATTAGGACAAAATGGCCGGTAACTCCGCAGGGATGAAGCCCAGGGATTGTAGAGAGTCTCATTATGCAGCAGGACGAAAGCTGCTGCTGCAGGCTTGTCATGCAGATAGATGACAATGATTGCGGTTTTAAGAGACTCGCTGCCTATAAGGCTCTCAAAGAGCTCAAGTGCATGAACGGGTGAGCCAAGATCACGCATATTTTCTGAGAAAACTGAATAAAAATCCGCTAGGAGTTCAACGCCGCCAGCTTTCGCTCGACAATCACATCGACGAGCCTTACGGATCTGATTGCGGACTTTGGCGGACAATTCCGGCCAGAGAACATCCACTGAGGAAGGAAGCGGTCGGAGCAGACCCGTCTTGAAAGTATGAGGTGTATAGCACCATGTGTTGAGACTCTCTTGCTGCTGTAAGAAGGCTTGAAAATCTCCATCTTGTCGTAACTCCAGATGGTCTGCCCCAAGTTCGTTGGCGAGGCTAAGCGCGGCAAGGATGAGTCGACGACCACTGTCTCCGTCGTCAGCCAGTATACCCGCCGCATCTGTGTAGGGGATGGATATCAAACGTTTTTCTCTGTAAGGAGGAGCAAACAGAATGAGGGAAAGAATCCCGCTGATTCGATTTATCTGTGGATTTAATACGGCCAACCGGAAGATCGGCAGGGCATAGGTTGTGGCAATACTTTCTCCCCAATCAAAAAGATGGGAATATTTTGCCGCAACATTTTCAGCTGCGTATTGATTCCATTGTTTTTTTTCAGGATTTGATAAAATATCTATCATATTTGCAATCTTTTTCTGAAAAAACACAGCAAGTTATAATTCATTATAGAAAAAAGCGATCAAAGGTTTTTTTTCCATAAGAACAACGTATTGGTAATATCCTTCTTTCCGACTATATTCTTGGCAATAGATCAGCAAAGAAAGGCAATTTCATTTAAAATAAATTATGTACTTATCTACCGAACAACGTGCATTTGCAAACCTCAGCCGACCTCTTAATAGACACAATGTAAGGTCTCTTTTGGAAAAAGGCAGTGGCGAATTCAATGAGGACGTCCTGCTTGAGGAAGGTGATCTCCTCGGCGTCTTTGATGGAGCGACGAGCTTGGACAAGCGCCGTTTTCAAGAAGGACTGACCGGGGGTTTACTTGCCGCCAGGACCGCTGCTCAAACTTTTCAAGGCAATCGATGTCCCCTTGACCAACTGGCCAAAGAGGCAAATCAAAACATACAAAATGCACAGCTAAATGAAAGTATCAGTCTTAACGAACGGCATAAACTCTGGTCCACCAGTCTTGCGGTCGTTCATCTGAATGGAAACCGACTTGAATATTGTCAGACCGGTGATGCCCTCATCCTCTTCATTTTTAAAGACGGCAGTTACAAAGTAATTACCCCGGATATCGACATTGACCGAGACACCTTGCAGCTGTGGAAGGAAATGCAGGTATCATCAGATGCTCTTATCCACGAGGTCATGGCCGAACAGATTCATAAGGTACGCTTGGAAATGAACATCAGTTACGGTGTATTGAACGGTGAACCCGAGGCCCTGGGATTTATCCGACACGGCTACGAGGATTTGACCGATGTCAGCGACATCCTGCTCTTTACCGATGGGCTGCAGCTCCCACGGAAGAATCCTCTGGAAGAACAAGACTGGCAATCCTTTGTCGAACTCTATCGTCAGGGCGGTCTTCAGGTTGTTCGCGATCATGTCCGGCATCTACAACAGCAGGATCCCGCTTGTCGAATATACCCCCGCTTCAAAATTCACGACGACATCGCCGCAGTGGCAATCAGCCGCTGAGTACCTTCTCGTAGGCCAGATTTATTTTCCCGAAAACTGCTTTCCAACCGAACCTGGAAGTTATCTTTTGAATATCCCTAGGATCAGGCGAGGGTGAAACAAGCACCCGGGCCACCATGGAGTTTATAGCTTCCCTCAAACGCTTCTCGACGATAGCCAGATCCTCAGGATCCGGACGATCTATCTGTTTCATGACGGGCAGTTTTATGAATTGGACAAGATCAGCATCTGCGTCACCAAGCAGTTCCTTACAGCCGGAAAGATCGGTAGTAATGATTCGACAACCGGAGGCAAGTGCTTCGAGCAGCACAAGCGGCAACCCTTCATAAAAAGAAGGAAGAATAAAAAGATGACAGCTTCCCATCAACCGAGCTAGTTCCTGCTGACTTATCCGGCCATGAAGAGTTACTAAAACACCAGCTTTTGCAGCCAGTTCCAGGCAATATTGTTCCTCTTCGCCGGTTCCGGACCCTGCAAGGTGGAGATGTACTTCATCTTTATCCAAGGATTGGACGCTCCGGAGAACTACATCAACCCCTTTAGCGAAACTGAGCTTGCCTGCATAGAGCATCTGTACTTGAGGAGATTTGTCCTTTCGTTGCATGGTGAAAAGAGTTTCGTCATAACCACCGCCGACGATATCGATTCGGTCGGGAGCTATGGAATAGAGCTGCTTGATTTTGTCTGCCTGATCACCACTTAGGGCAAGCACCCGGTCAATTTTTCGGCAAAGGGGCAGAACTCTGTCTCTTAGATGCGGACACTGCAGAAACTGGCGAAGATCAGTAGAGTGGCAGGATGTCACCATGGGGATGCTGGGAAAGAGTTTTCGGGCGACTGCGCTTACAAGCCAGAGATGGTGGCTATGGATAATATCGGGAGAAAAATCATCAACCGCATGTTCGATAACTTCACCAAATACCTGCTCATAGGTATCAATTTGCACAGGTAAAAGTGTTCCGAAGGTAGAACTTGGGTAGGGCATGACATCGCTCATGCCTGGAATAGTGTAATCCAGCACACCTTGGTTGAAGTGAACAAAACGGCGGGACTGGGATGAGATGCAATCAAGATGAGGCAGCATGTTGCCGGAGATTCCTGCGACAAGAAAATTCTGATGACCGGCAGCCGTTGCCTGGCGGATAATATTTTGCAGGTAAAAACCGCTGCCGGTACTTTCAGGGTGTTGACTGATGAGATGGAGGATTTTCATCGCAATAGCTGGTTCAGCCGTATTTCCGTCTCAGTACTTTCGCGGCTTCGACAATGGCGCACAGTTTTTTATATGCCACCTCTTCGACGTTGACTGAGCGACCGGCGAAACACCCGAAACCGCAGTCGGTATTGAGAAAAAGCTGCTCAGGGCGATAGTATTCCAGCGCCTTTTCAGCTTTAGCCACAATTGCGTCTATCGGTTCGATCTCATCGGTGCGCGGGTTGACGACCCCGAGACCCAACTCGCGGTCTGACAGTTTTTTTCCTACTACGTCGATATCCCCGGCCCTGGGGGTAGCATATTCGAGCACGAACTGGTGAATGTTCATGCGTTCGAGGGCGGGCAGCAGGCGAGCATAATCTCCAGTCAGCAGTACATCCTCCTGTTTCGACCAGTTGCCTCTACAGATATGGACTCCGATGCGGATTCCGTCGATACCTTTGGTTATTCGGTTGATCAGTTCAGCCGCATATTTCAACTCTTTTCCCGCGTCCCGGCGGGTGGCAAGGGTCGCTCACATGAAGGTGCGACGTTCGCACTCCTCCGACATAACCACCTCGGTCAAGACCGGCTCGTCGAACTGGACGAAATCGCAGCCGGCATCTCGCAGGTCGAGCAGTTCCTCCCTGAGAATCCTGACAATGTCGTCGGCCATCTTCTTGTGATTGCGGTAGACCTTATGAGTAAGCGCCCCGACCCACATCGACCTGGTGAGGAGGTAAGGTCCGGGAAGTGTGATCTTCACCGGTTTGTCGGTAATCGTCCGCAGGAAATGCAGATCGTTTAGCGCCAGCGGCTCGCGTCGCGACAGTTTGCCGGTGCAGGTGGGATTTTTGACTGCCGATGCCGGCATGTCCATGGTTCGCAGCATTTCTTCGAATTCAGCCTTATCCTCGACAAAATCGAGCATGTCGGCTAGTGACATCAGCTGGGTACCGGCAACCTTGTCGGTGATGAAGGCGTAGAAACTCTCTCGCCGGTGTTCGCCATCGACCACAATATCGAGTCCGGCCTGTTCCTGCAGGGCCACGGTCCGGCGGATCTCGTTCTCAGCCATAGCATTGAATTCCGCCCGCGAGACCTTGCCTTTTTGGTAGCCGCGCAGCATTTTCAGCATCTCTTTAGAGCGTGGCCAGGAACCTACCTGGGTCGTTAGAAAGGCTTTGTTTTCATTCATGATTTCACACTATAACAAATTTGAGTTGCAGTTCGAAGGCTTTTTTCAGGGTAGCCACCAGCGGCGAACGGTTGACAGTCCGCTGCCATGCCTCCTTCACTTTCTCTTCATCGTCGAATGTTGAAGCGAAGCATTTCAGTTCCACAATCTTTACTGAAGGATCACCCTCTTCCAATCCCATATGGGCGAGAATATTGTTGAGTGAACCGGAGAGCGACAGTTCAATGTCGTCGACCTCGAGGTTGTCCCGGGCACATTCGCTGGCAAAGCCTGTAGTAAGGGAACCGGCCAGCGCTCCGAACAGATACTCGAGGGCGCATGGATGGGCATCCTTTTCCTCAAAGCTTGCGGCCTGGCCGACATCAAAGGAGAAATTTCTTGCGTAGATGGTTGATTTCAGATGGCCGGTGGCCCTTGCCCGCAGACGCCACTCATATTTTCTCGCCTCTTCTTTGTCCTTGGCCAGGGCCTTGTCCTCCTGCTGGATTCCGCTGCCTTTTTTGACGAAATAGCGGGTGTAGCTGTCTCCGTCAAGTTTTCCAAGGTATTCATGGCCGGACATCCGGCACCAGGGCGGCAGATCGTCATTGACTGTTTGTTCGCGGCTGCGCATTTCCAGGATGCCGCCAGCCGGTACCTTCAGCATATTTTCCCTAATGAGGAGAATGAGTCCTGATCCGCAATCCAGATCCCCGCCGTCAAACACGTGGTCGGGGATGATTTCTTTCATGTCTAGCTTCATGGCAGTCTAACACCCCTCAAGGGGGTACTCCTTTTAGTGCCCGTGCTTTGCGGGTATAAGTGACTTGGAGGTCACTTTAAATTTTTAATTTTAAAGTGTTTTCAAGAGTTCTTGTTTTTTTACCCCTCACAGCATGGGCACTGAACTGAGTGAAAGGTTTTCTGGAGTAAGGCACTAATAGCCAACGCTGGGAGAACCGTTGGACAGCCATTCAACTAGGGCCGCGCCACCGGCAGGAGTCGCCCCTTCGATCAGGTCGGCTTCGGTGATTCCGCGTTTTTTCATGCAGGGGGTGCAGACATAGATCTTGCCGCCGGCCTTGATGAATTTTTCCACCAGATCCTTGAGCGGAGCAAAAGGGCCGCCTTCGTTTATTTTTGCCATTTCTTCCGGGACAGCGCAGTAGACCCCGTCGGAGCTGAGGAAGACCATGGTCTCCTTCTCACTTCCCTGGGCGGCATTGGCGACAACAAAGCCGAGCGTTGCCTTATCGCCGTCGGTCTTACAATGGGTGATGGATACGCAGAATGTGTTGGACATGGGGTTACCTCTTAATGAGTTCGGGTTTAAGGGTGATGAGATAATAGGGGTGCTGCATTGCGGTCAGCCGGTTTTTGGTCATCCTGCACCAGGCCGGCAGCTCGATCGGTGCACCCGGATCTCTGGAAATGACAAGCAGGCGACGACCGGGCTGCTGATCCCGGATATAGAGATAAAGGTTGACGATGACCCGTCCACAGGTCTCTTCGCCGCCGTCAAATTCATCATCGAATTCCCAGTCGGGAATAGTGTCGGTTGTCATTGGTTTCGTTATTGCAAAGCAGATTGAAATTATTGATTGGTATTCCG
>JBARUR010000006.1:0-4179 GCA_049645845.1 Desulforhopalus sp.
ACCATGTTTGATTTCCACCCGACCATTCAGGTTCAGGTGTAGGGGCGGGTTCCAAACCCGCCCATCCCAGGTTCGAAGTCTCTCAAATATCTGGGAAAATTCAACAGATATGGCCGAAAAGAATGTAGTTATTTTTGGTGAACATATCGATAATAATTCTGTGAGTTGTCAATTAGATGAAAATCATCTGGAAAGCGGTTTTGCAAAAGGGCCGGTTTAGAACCAGGCCCCTACACACTCCCCATTCCGGGGTTAGTACTTTAAAATTTTCTTTCAATCCGCACTCGGCTTGATTCTTTCAAAATAGATTTACAAAATTCAAGGGGATATACTATGACCGATCTAAAGAAAATGTATTCAACTATTTTAGGGGATAGTTTCCCTATGGAAATGACCATTTCTTTCGGCGATCAGCAATTAAAGTATCAGAAAAAAACCTGGAAAATTCCAAAAGATGACGGGACCATTGATGAGCGAGGCATTCGTTACGGTGAAAATCCCGATCAGGAAGCAGCGCTTTACGAGCTCGTCAATGGTAACATCACCTTAGGAGAGTGCAAGTTTATTGATCCCGGCAACGGTCTGGTATCTGCAATCAATGTTGAAGATATGCTGCAGGTCGGCAAACACCCCGGAAAGATTAATTTGACCGATATTGATAATGGACTGAACATTATTAAATATCTGATGGATAAACCTGCATCAGTCATCCTGAAACACAACAACCCTTGCGGTGCCGCCTACGGTGATGATCTTGCGGCTTCTTTTAATCAGGCTTTACGTTGTGACCGCATAGCAGCTTTTGGTGGAGCTGTTGTTTTGAACCGTTCATGTGATATTGATACCGCCGAATTGCTTGCCAACAACTATCTTGAAGTGGTATGCGCTCCAGAGTTTGAAGCCGGGAGCCTGGACATCCTCAAAAAGGCAAAAAATTTACGCATCATCAAAATTTCCGATATCAACCGTCTAGCTGATTTTGAGAAATTTCGTTTTATTGATTTTAAAAGCTTAATAGATGGCGGAATTATTGTTCAACAATCCGCGGTCAATTCCATCCGCAGCATCGATAATCTTACTGCAGCAACCGCCACATGGAAGGGACGGGAATATACATGTGATCGTCAACCCACTCCCGCTGAAATCGATGACATGATTTTTGGCTGGGCAATTGAACATGGAGTTACCTCCAATTCAGTCTTATATGTGAAAAACGGCTGCACAGTCGGGATTGGTACAGGAGAGCAGGATAGAGTTGGAGTAGCTGAGATTGCCGTACTCAAAGCGTATAAAAAATATGCCGATATTCTCTGCTTTGACGCTCATGGAATCGGCTATGCAGACCTTGAACTTGCTATCCGTAAAGGGGAAAGGGATCTGGCGGAAAAAGAATCCATTGACGCACAGGTGCAGGAAGATCGCGGCGGCATTAAGGGATCCGTCATGATTTCAGATGCTTTCTTTCCCTTCAGGGATGGGGCAGATGTCGGTATTGCTCAAGGTGTTTCTGCTATCCTTCAGGCGGGCGGGTCTTTACGCGATTTTGAAACAATAGAGGCTTGCAACGAGGCCGATCCTCAAGTCGCCATGATGTTCACAGGGCAAAGATCGTTTAAGCATTAACTCCCGCACAGTGACGCTTGCTTATGTATGTTTAGGTATAGCAATCCTTTCTTAAAATGAAGAAAGGATTGCTATACGTCATACTTAGCATGGCACATAAGTACGTTCTAATCTTCCACTTCCAATGCTTCATGAATAAATGCATTGGACTTATCAAACGTGTCATTACTTGTGGGACTTTCACTAACCATCGACATTTCATCGGCAAAGGCCGTCCCGAAAAAGATGACATAACCTACGCTACAAACAGAAAACACCAAAATCAAAAACAGAACAAGAAAAGAGAACAACCGAATTATACTGATGGAAAACGATCCTTTCTTTTTTGATACCTTCTTTTTACTTAATCTTCTTTTGGGTTGAGTCATTTAAAAATTTAAAAGTATGAGTTACGATGGCGTCGAAAAATCCACATGTGATCTTAGGTTGTTACGAACATATCAATTGTAATAAGCTGCAGAGGAGTACGGCCTACTTTTCCCTGGAAAGTACATACAAGGCAAGGCCTTGAAGCACATTCAGCTCAAGACTATTCTTTTTCTCCGAGAAAATATCCAACACCATAAAGGCATTTTCAACTTCCTGCTCAGCTCTCTTTCTCGCTTCATCAAAACCGCCGTATCTCGAAATAATTGCACAAACTTCATCAAAACACTGAACTCTCTCATCCCGATTATCCAGGATGTTCATCAAGCGGTTTTGATCCGTTTGGTTTGCCGCATTAATAGTCAGGATAAGCGGAAGCGTCATTTTACCTTCTGCTATATCATTGCCAACTGCCTTACCGGTTTTTCCGGAATCTCCTAAATAATCAAGGAGATCATCAATGATCTGGTAAGCACACCCTAAGTGTACCCCGTATTCTCGCATAGCCTTAACGCTTTGCGCATTTCCACCGCCATATATCGCTCCGATTTCACAGGCAGCAGCGATGAGTAATCCGGTCTTGCCCATAATAGCATCATAATAATCCAATTCAGACAAATTATGCCTTTGGGCGTTTCTCAGCTGCATGAACTCGCCGTCCACCATGCCGGTCGTCGCTTTGCAAAATACCTCAAGCCCTGCCTGACCTGAAAATTTCCCGACTATAGACATGGACTGGGCGTGCAGAAAATCGCCGGCAAGAATTGCAGCAATAATCCCGAACTTTTTAAAGACTGATTTCTTGCCTCGACGAGTTTCGGAGCTGTCGATGATATCGTCATGAAAGAGAGTTGCTGCATGCAGATACTCAAAAGCGGCTCCCAGTCTATATGCATCATCGCCTGTTTTTCCACAGAGCCTCGATGCCAGGACCACCAGAAGCGGACGAATACGCTTTCCTCCGTTGAAAAGCCCATAGTCAAGAACTTCAACAAGCAGGTCATCAAAATCAGCACTCAACCGGGAAATATCCTCCCGCATGTACCTGTCAATTTTTTCCGCTTCTTCTCTTACAATAGTAAGAAACGACTCCCTGTGAGCTGCACTTTGCATATCTTTACCTTGCTTGATGACTTAGCCATCCCAAATTTAGGTTTTTACGAGTTTACCTTGCTTGCTTTCGGCTTGAACGGATTCAGCATAAAACGATTCAATATCACTCATATTACGGGCAATTGGTGATGGGGGCAGACTTCTCAAGAAAACCCGTCCATAGCCTTTTTTAAAAAGGCGTACATCCATAATGGCTATAACCCCCCTGTCGCTTACCGATCGCATCAATCGACCGACACCCTGCCGTAAAGTAAGGATTGCCCTGGGCACCTGGAAATCAAAAAAAGGCTTGCCCCCTTCCTCTTTTATACGTTCAATACGTGCCTGGATAACAGGATCACTGGGAACCTCGAAGGGCAGTTTTTCAATTATAACACAGCTCAGCGATTCACCAACGACATCGACTCCTTCCCAGAAACTGGCAACGGCCAGTAAAACCGAATGAGTTTCTTCTCTAAAACTGCGCAACAGGGAATTCCGCGACGCGCTGCCCTGAACCAGCACAGGATAATCGAGGGTTTCTTCAAGAATTGCAGCCAGGGAATCCATTCCTTTGAAACTGGTGCATAAAATAAGCGCCCTTCCCTCACTCAGTTTAAGAATTTCCAAAACACGATCGCCTAAAACATGAAGGAAATCAGGAGCGGTCGGTTCGGGAAAAGTCACCTCCGGGACATAGAGCAATGTTCTATTCTCATAATCAAAGGGCGAACTGAATTGGATGAATTCGGCATTTTCATCCAGTCCCAGGCGTTCTTTAATATAGGAAAAAGATCCACCGGAAGAAAGAGTTGCCGATGTCATGATACAGGAAGCTACCGCGGAATACAGATTTTGGCGTAATTCATGGGCCACTTCAATAGGTGTCGCTGAGATAATGACTGCTCGCTCTCTTTTTTCATACCAATGGACATATTTATGATCATTGTTGTCGAAAAATAGAGCAATGTCACGAAATTTATCATTTAATTCGGTTCCTCTTTTCGCCAGGGCATTCCAGCTTTCTCCAAATTGAAAATAGCCTCCCAGCTGACCAGAGAGACTTGATATGCCGACGGAGAGTTGCTCCACCTCTTC
>JBARUR010000007.1:0-36125 GCA_049645845.1 Desulforhopalus sp.
GCGGAGTCAGAGTCCGCTGCCTTACCATTAGACCATCCCCCAGCGATGGTGCAGTGAGGCGACTGTATAAAAGATTTTAAGATGGCTGTCAAGAAAATTTCAGCTGATGACAGCTCCGGCATATCCAACTACCTGGTCGGTATCTCCAGAAATATACCCCGAGTCGGTATACCCAACCAGCATGGATTGAGTCGCTCCGCAGGCTTTAGCAGCAAGGAGTGCGATGACAACAGGGATGACCCCGCACATAGAAATACGGTTATCGAAAACAGTGCGGTAGAGTTCATAGGGTTCGAGGCGCTCAAGACAGCTCAATGCTGATCGGTCTTTTGCTTCGGCGATCCGTCGTGGCAGGTAATGACTCATATCGCTGGAGGCAACGATAAGCAGCTCTTTCTTGCTGTCCTGAATTACTTTAGCGAGGGACTGTGCCACATCCTCACAGAGCGTGTAGGATATTTGGGAAATCGCTATGGGAACGATATGCAGATTTTTTTGCAGCACCTGAAGAAATGGTACTTGAACCTCCAGGGAATGTTCAGATGTATGCGCTCTCTCATCGATTTGTATCTGTGATGAATGTTTGAGGATCCGGTCGGCTATTTCCCTGTTTACAGGGACTGTCCCTAATGGCATCTCCCAGGTATCCGTGGAGAGAGCGATCGGTACTCCGTGTCCATGATGGTTCGGGCCAAGAATGATCACAGTCTCTGGAATTTCGACAGTCCAGAATGTCTCGGCTGCAAGCGCACCGGAATATATGTAACCGGCATGGGGGGACACTACAGCTAATGCTTTGTGTCTTTTGGTGTTCTGCGTGGGTGGAAAAAGCTTAGTTATCGCCTTTGTGAGTGCCTCCGGTGATCCGGGATAGAAGCGGTCGGCAACAGCTGGTTGTCTCATCGTTGTCTCCCTCTCGTAAAGGTAGCTCAATTTTGCTCAAGTAAACAGTTTTCACACAAAATACATGAACCCCATCGCAACTTCATTCACTGGTTTTTACTGACCAGGTTGTACCATCTGGGCCATCTTTTAATTCGATATTTTTGGCTAAAAGTTCTTCCCGTATCTCATCGCTTCTCGACCAGTTTTTATCCAGCCGACACTGATAACGTTCAGCAATGAGATTCTCAATGGCCGCTTCGTCAATATCACAAGCGGCAACCAGTTTTTCCCTTCTCGCGGCAAGAAACGGTTGCGCGTCATTTCGCAATAATCCCATAACTGCAGCCAGTTTTCTCAACGTAGCAACACCGGTCTTTAAAAATATAATATCTTCTGCAGAGGATGCGGCAGTGATTTTGCTTTGAATACGATTGATCGTCTTGATGGTATCGAAAAAAACGCCCTGGGCCTGAGCAGTATTAAAATCATTGTCCATTGCCTGCTGGAACCGGTCCTCCAGCTCAGTAATTTTTTTTATGTCCTTGTCAGAAAGAATACTTGCTGCCTCAGCTTTGCAGTTTTTTGTATCAAGGGCATCAACAGCGGCCACGCATTCATAGAGCCGCTCTAGGCCGGTGGTCGCATCCTGCATTGCGGATTCGGAAAAATCAAGAGGGTTTCGATAGTGGGTGGAAAAGATGAAAAAACGCAAAATTTCCGGATCATAATGATTCAGAATGTCTCTGATCGTCAGGAAGTTTCCCAGCGATTTAGACATTTTCTCATCTCGAATAGTGACAAAGCCGTGATGGATCCAGGTGTTGACAAAAGGTTTACCGTTAGCCCCTTCGCTCTGGGCGATTTCGTTTTCGTGATGGGGGAAAATCAGGTCCTGTCCTCCTCCATGGATATCAAAGGTCTCACCAAAATATTTCCGACTCATTGCTGAACACTCAATATGCCAGCCGGGACGGCCAGGGCCCCATGGACTTTCCCAGGTCGGCTCGCCTGGTTTGGATCCTTTCCAGAGCACGAAATCCATAGGATTTTTTTTCTGCTCGTTTACCGAGATACGGGCGCCGGCCTTCATGTCCTCAATGTTTCGTTTGGAGAGTTTCCCGTATTCGGGAAAACTGTCGACGATATAATAAACGTCATTGCCGGACTGATAGGCCATACCTTTATCGATGAGTTCGGTGATAATATCCGTCATCTCTTGAATATGTTCAGTCGCTTTCGGTTCAATGTCCGGAGGATCTATCCCGAGTGCATCCATGTCGGTGTAGAATTCATTAATAAAACGATGAGCAAGCTCTTCAGAAGTTGTATTTTGTTCCTGAGCACGTGCTATGATTTTATCATCAATATCAGTGAAATTACGAACAAAAGTCACCTTGTAGTTTCGATATCGCAGGTAACGGACAATCATGTCAAAGGCCAGAGCCGACCGGGCATGTCCGATATGACAGTAATCATAGGAGGTGATGCCGCAGACATAGAGCTTCACATGGCCGGGTTCCAGAGTCCTGAGGGCTTCTTTCTTTCCTGATAAGGTATTGTGGATTCGTATAGTCATTATGAAGGGAACTGTTTATGGACAGTTTGTGTATCTTGTATTAAGTACATCGCTGTTGATATTGGTATCGCATACCTGTGTAAAGTTTCAGGTCAAATACCATAATCTTATTATGAGGAAAAGACAATAATGAGCCGAGAAGTTATAAGAAAACGGAGCTGGAAAGAGACCTGGAGAGTATGGTTGCACCCAAAAGCAATCGCCATGCTCCTGCTCGGTTTTTCTGCCGGTCTGCCAATACTTCTTATTTTTTCCACACTTTCGGTATGGCTCCGGGAGGCTGGGGTTGCCAGGTCAGCTGTAACTTTTTTCAGTTGGGCGGCGCTCGGCTACTCGTTCAAATTCCTTTGGGCACCACTTGTTGACCTGCTTCCCTTGCCTGGACTGACACGGGTACTTGGCCGAAGAAGAGCGTGGCTCCTGGTCTCACAGCTGCTCATAATGTCGGCAATTGTCTGGATGGCCTTTGTTGATCCGGCAGACAGTCAGAGAAATCTTACAGTCATGGCCTTTGCTGCAGTTATGCTTGGCTTCTCGTCGGCCACTCAGGATATCGTCATTGATGCGTACCGCATAGAATCGGCTGAAGAGTCTTTGCAGGCAATGCTCGCCGCCATGTATATTGCCGGCTACCGTGTCGGCATGTTGGTGGCAGGTGCCGGTTCACTCTTTCTTGCTGGGTATTTGGGCACAACGAGCGCAGCATATAGTTATCCTGCATGGAAGTTAACGTACATTGCCATGGCAGCCGCAATGGGGCTCGGGGTGGGGACGACACTTCTAATAAACGAACCAGGTGTAAATCGTCCAGCCTCCCATTATGAATATTCCATTGCGGATTATGGACGATTTCTAGCACTTTTTGTGTTCAGTCTCCTGGCCTTTGGCCTCACATTCTTTTATTCCGGTTTTATTTTTGAGGAAATATCGGCACGTCTGCCCGATGTCTTGACTGCAGGAGGGCATGCCGGATCTTTAGTGTCCTTTATTGTCGAATTTTCCCGTTTTGTTGTAGCTGTCAGCGTCGCAGCGATTGTTGCTGGGATTATGCTCTTTTTCGGTATTGTGAATAAAGAAATGGTACACCAAACCTATCTGGAACCGATTAAGGATTTTTTCTTCCGGTATGGCGGAAAAACAGCCTTGCTGCTTCTGGTGCTTATTGGTTTTTATCGCTTATCCGACATTGTGTTAGGAGTCGTTTCGAATGTCTTTTATCTGGACATGGGGTTTAGTAAAAATGTTATCGCTGGCGTCACAAAATCGTTCGGACTGGCGATGACTCTGGCCGGCGGTTTCCTCGGTGGTATCCTGACGGTAAGATATGGGGTAAACAAGATCCTCTTCCTGGGCGCCTTTCTTTCGGCGGCAACAAATTTGCTCTTTATGCTGCTTGCCAGAACCGGCGGGGATGTATCTATGCTGACAGTGGTGATCGGAGCCGATAACTTAAGTGCAGGGATTGCAACGACTGCCTTTATTGCCTTTCTCTCAAGTCTCACCAATATTTCCTTTACCGCAGTTCAGTACGCTATTTTTAGTTCAATGATGACACTCTGCCCAAAGCTGATTGGTGGATATTCCGGCACGATAGTATCAGCCTTCGGGTATGAAAGGTTTTTTATGTTAACTGCTATAATGGGTATTCCGGTACTTTTTTTGGTTATTGCTGTGAGGAAGGCTGTCTGCAGAGTTTGACCTGTACAGAGGGTACTCTTTCTATCCCCTGCATTTACAATTTTTTTTTAGATATAAACACATCGCCTCGACAATTCGGTCACCATGAAAAGACACTCCCGCCTGATATCCGGGCTTATCTATCTGCTTGTTACACCATTCGACGTGTCCGGTAACTTTGTGGAGTGCTTGCGGGAAGGAGTCATCGAAAGAAAATTGTACCATTGAAGCGTACCCCAGTGGGTTGTCAATTGTCACACGCATACCGCCCTTACTCACATCCACCGTTTTGGTCTTGGATGAGACGTGTGATATAAATTTACCGGATTTGAACAGTTTTATAAGATTTATTTTCTTTGAAATCTCAATCCGCAGATATCTTCGGCGGTTCTCTTCGGATTTCCGAACTTTTTCCATTAAACAGAGCTGTTTTTCCGCGTGGAGCATGTATTGCTTACACGCCAAGAATGAGGCAGTTTTGCAAAAGGTTTCCGTATGATCATCCAGCGGGATAAAAAGACCACCATTACATATTTTACATTTCATCGATACTGTTGACAAAAATGGACACTTTGCATGCATCGTGCGATCGTTTGCTGTCATATGTAATCTCGTGTTCAAATGAAATGGTACGAACTCAAAACTAGTATATCGAGCAAATTAATGCAAAAATAATGCCTGTCTCTGTCGGGTAGCCCTACTTGTGGTCTTTGGGAGAGATTTGATAACGCTTCATTTTATCGTAGAAGGCGGTCTTGCCAATATCCAGCTGCTGAACGGTGTGAGCAACGTTACCACGGTTTTTTTCGAGTGCAAACTGAATGATATCCTTCTCGATGTCAGCCACCATGTCTTTGAGAGTACGACCATCCAATCGTTTCAGGTAGCTCTCATGAGGTTTCTGGTTCTTGTCACCGGACTGGAGATCAAAAAAGAGTTCATTTTCAGTAATAATATTATTTTTTGCCATGAGAACAGCACGCTGGATGACATTTTCCAGTTCGCGGACATTACCTGGCCAATCATGTTCCACCAGCCGATCCAGAATTGACTGGGGCAGAAAATTGATATCCTTTTTAAATGCCTGTCGGTATTTCCTGATAAAATGCGTGGTAAGATCAATCAGATCGTCCTTACGTTCCCGCAATGGAGGTATTAAAATATTGATAATATTCAAGCGATAGAACAGATCAAGCCTAAAGCTGCCATCTTTCACCAGTGAGGCGAGATCGCAGTTCGTTGCTGCAATGACTCTGACATCTACTTTTATGGGAGAATTTCCGCCTACCCGAATTATATCCCCGTCCTGCAAAACCCTTAAAAGAGCAGCCTGCATTCGTGGGCTGATATCACCTATCTCGTCAAGAAAGATGGTTCCGCCGTCAACTACTTCAAATTTACCCATTCTTTTACCATGGGCTCCAGTGAAAGCACCTTTTTCGTGGCCAAAAAGATCGCTTTCCAGCAGGGAATCGGAAATAGTGTTACAGTTTATTTTCAGGAACGGTTTGTCTTTTCTGTTACTGCTTTCTCTAAGCAGGTTGGCAACGAGTTCTTTGCCCGTCCCTGATTCCCCGGTGATAAGAATTGTTGCATCGGATTTAGCTACCTGAAAGACCATATCGCGGAGCTCACGGAGTGCGCGGCTTGAGCCCACCATTTTCCCTTCTGTTGACTGCTCTTTCAGGTGTTCTTTTAAGGAATTGAGTTCATTGGCAAGTTTTCGCCGTACCATCTCACTTTCTTTCAGTTCATTGATCTTGTGTGAAAGTATGGTTTCAATGCTGTTGTGGAAAAGCGCAAGTTCGTCGAACTGGTTCTTGGTCTGAGTAAGATCGCGCATGAATAACCAGTAAAGAGAGTCCCCTTTATACCCCTGGAAGGGAGCGAGGGTATATTCCAGGTGGGATTCCAGGAAATTGGTTTCGAGCGTATCACCTATCCGTTTATCCCGGATAGTCTCTTCAACCAGATTGAGAAATTTTGAGATTGCCGCCTGTGCATTCGGAGGGAAATTTTTATGTGGTTTACAGAGATCGCCCAAAAACTCCCGGGCACTTGGATTCATATATTCCACTGAATCAGAGCTTTTGACCAGCAGGACCATTGCCGGCATGGTTTCAAGGAGATTTTTCTGGTTGGAGATAATTCTGTTGATATCTGCCGAGGAGCGTTCCATATTTGCGATATTACAACCGTGTAGGTTCAGATGATATTGTTTCTTAATCGATGAAATTTCTCTCCTGAGAATTCTTTATATTACATAATGAATGAAAAGAAAAGAGTTGAGTTTCCAGATTTCCGAAAAAATCCTATTTTTTGAACATATTTAGACTTTTAGAGAAAATAATAAATAAAACTGTATACTTCGTCAGTATCATTTTTTTTACTTTTTTTCGGTTGATATGCAATCTCCGGAATTTTGTCTCAGGTGGGAGGACAAATTGGTGCCAGTCAAAAAGGGAGTTTAAACTGAAGCCACCTTCGCAATATTCTGATTTTATAGCTCATTTCATGAAGTAGAGACGTATCCAAAAAACAGTTTTTTATATTATCTATTTGTTGGAGCGGGAACCTGCCGGGAGAGGTGCATGGACTTAGGAGGCAAGAAGGGGCGAAAAGATCAATTCAGCGAGCGGAATCATTCAGGGTTTGGCCAGAGAAACGGGGGCTTGCCCATTTTTTTTCGTAACCAGTCCAGGCTGTGTTGTATTTTAGGTTTGCAGACGAGAGCCAGAAGCAGTTTCCGCTTACCTGGAAAAGAGATAAGCAGGCCACCGAGCAGGATTGTGAGGAGCCCCTGGCCGGGAAGAAAAAGCATCAGTATTCCGGCAAAGAGAAGGAACATGCCGAAGATATTTCGAACGAAGAGTAAAAGTAGTGAGCCGATAGAGGGCGATGCACCAGAGCTCTTTCGGTCGTATAATTTAAGAAAACAATTCTGTGAAAGTTTTCCGACAACCAGAGGGATAAGAATCAGGCTGAGCACAAAAGTCAACAGAGAAATCAACGCAAGCCAGCCAAGTAGCGGGCCCAGAAATTCTGAACCGGCAAGGGATTCAACCGGAAAAATCATTATACATATCCCTGAACCGGCATGGTAACCTGAATCGTATGCAGAGGAACTGAAAAGGACAGATTATTGTGGTTCATCGACTGATGGCTTTTAGAGTGATAATGACACCTTTGTTGGGGCGACTTGATTCATCAGAAAGGCTGTCCTGTTGCGCAATTGATATTCGCTCGTGCTCAATATTCAGTTGCGTAGTAAAGTATTGATATAAAATATTAATTCTTTTTTGTCCCAGATCTAAAAGCATTTCATCGTCGACTACAACAGGTTCAGGACGAAGCGGAATAAAGCCGGTTAGAATATCAACTGGAATATCCTGTTCTACAATTATTCCGTTTGGTGCTGCTCTTTTCTGCTTTTCTGCAAGGTTTTGGTCGTGAAGATTCTTTTTATCCTGCCATTCTTGAAAGCGTTTTTCATTTGCTTTTTCAACCCGCTGTTGTTCGGTGCTTGTCAAGCTGTCTTTCATAGCCATGCCGTCGATTTTTATATCGACCCCACCTGACAAAATGATACCCACATGGGGATGAGTCTTTAGTAAAGTTGCATAGCGGGTGAGTACTTCACGTCCTGATTCAGAGAGCATGAATTCACCGGGAAGGAATTCGACAGCCTCCTTGTCGATAAGATCTGTAAAATCGCCGGTCGCAAGAAGCAAGGGGGATACCGAACCTTTAACAATCAGTGTCTGAAAAGTCGAGAGTAGCTCTTCGTAGAGAGTGGTTTTCGCCACGGGTGCGGTTCTGGAGAACTCAAAGGGGAGCCGGAGAGTTTCGTCAGGACCGGTCAGCAGTGCCAGAGGCAAAGCTAAATCTGAGGTAGCTGAAACGGGTTTGAGATCAGAGAGAACCAGGTTGCCGGAGCTTTTGTATTGTTGATCCCGCCAGAAGCAGTCAAGGGTCAGCTGAAGCTCACCACTGCTGATGTCCAGATCAGTTTTTGAAGAAAGCTGCTTGTAAAAGGATGCCAAAGGATAGTTATCAAGGGTAAAACGAAAAGTCCCATTTTCCCTTGAAGAAAATGGATTCAGTTCGCCGCTTAAGGCAAAAGGCGTGTCGTCAAGTTTACCGGTAAAGGAAAACGTGCTGTTCCGTTTGGTTGGACCGGAATCAATATCCGTTATTGTACCTGCAAAATCGATCGTTTCAGCAATCCAGTCTGGTGTCAGTCGGCGGTCTGAAATTTTTATATTGGTGTTTGAAAAGGAGATTTCCTTAATATTTACCGGGGAAGAACCATTTTGGGTGTTGTCAGCTTTTGGTACATATTTTTGAAAAAAGTCGGACAAGATATGCATCGGACCATTATCAGTTCTGGTTATTTCCCAGGTAAATCGGGCCTGATCTATCTGCGCGGATGCCATTCCGAGATGAAACGGTGTGGCTGTATACTGCACGTTCTGGAAAACTGCTTTCTGCCATGACAGATCATTTTTTTTTGGATCATTTCCTGAAAAATCGGTCAATTGAATTTCGCCGAAAAATCTTTTGGTCGGCAACTCCAGCTGACCCTTTCCACTAAGATCTCCCTTAATGTCGGTGAATAATTGTGATCGAGTAAAAAAATGGAAAACCCTTTTGGCGGGAATATCGCGAAATCCTGTTTTGAGATGTGCCCCGAACGGAGCCAGCGTAACATCTCCCTGCGCTTTAAATATACCGCCGGTTTCCGTTTGTCCTGAAACGGAAATGTTGTTTTGCTTTTTTGCAGCGCTGTCAAGGCCATTAGCCTTTAGGGAAACATTGGTAAAGGCTAATGGCTGTTCTGATTTGCCTTCGGGAACAAATGTTACGTTGCCTTCAAAATCAATTCCCTGCAGTTGATATTTTTTCGAAGTAAAAGATGCCAATACAGCGGGAACCTGACCGTATATAAAATGTGCCGCCCCTTTTTCGAACAGGATGTTGCCAAAGTTTATAGAATCATCCTCAAGAGTCAGAGGTACGAATTTAACCATCGGGGCTGTAAGGATGGCTCTCTTTTTATCCATCAATGAAAAGTTCTCAATTGCAATTTCAGCATCAGTGACTTTGTAACGAAGCATTCCAGGGGATTCTTTTTTAGAAAAGAATGTGAGCTGCCCCTTCAGGTCAGCAACGCCTTTTAGCGTAAAAGGGTGATCCGAGCCGATGAGTTTGTGAATCTCATCGCAGTTTATTTTGTCAAGGGTCAGAGTACCTGCGAGACTCTCCATTGAGGAGAACGCTCCCTGCCAGGTAAAGTTTGCCTGTGAACCTTCCTTTTCTCCACTAAGGCTAAAGGAACCGCTCTTTTGTTGTTTGATGTTGCCGCCACCGATGTGGTAGTTCATTACACTCAGTTGCATGGCGGTCCAGGTCGTTTGCGGCTTTTGGCCATTTTGATCAGTAAACAAACGGAAGCTTGCGTCATCCATCAGAAATTGGTCAATAGTCAGAGAATATGGAGCAAGAGAAACTGTGGTTGAATCTGGAGGGGGCGGTTGTCCTTCCTGCTTTGCCGGTTGTTTGATGTTTTGCAGGAATGAATCTCCAAAGGAACTGACCGTCGGTTCTTTCAGTGTTATCTCCTTGAGGTGGATTCTTCTGGATACCGGCTGCAGCCCACCGATTATCCGGGCTGTCGGCACTATGATGGAGATTGACCGGTTTGCCTTGGCAAGCTCTGCTCCTGAAATCTGCAGTTCCAGTCCAACAGAAAATTTGTCACCTGCTGTATTTTGCGGATCAAAAACAAGTTCGATGATGCCGTCAGCCCTTCCTTTTTTGAAATCCATGGGCAGGCTAAATGGAAGGTAGCCGATGTAATTGGTCAGATCGAGATCTTTAATATCAAGCGAGAGCCTTGTTGCCTGATTTTTATTCTCTGAGTCATCAGCCCGAGCCTGTCCGGTGAGTTCGACAGGGCTCCCATTAACAATCGCAGAGAAGTGAGGACGAAGATATTGCTCCGTATGATATTCGGTGTTGGAAAAAGAAGGGAGGTCAAGTTGAATGTCTTCGACTGTATGGACTTTTCCTGTTGGCGTATCTTTAAATATAATTCTGCCGTTTTCAATCGAAACATTATTGAGAGAAAAGAAAAATGGAAAATTAGAAAAACTTATAATTTCAGAGAGCTTGCTTGTTGCTGTCTTGCCAAGTAACTGCCGGAAATTATACGATCCGTCCAGTTCTCTGGCAGCACTGAGATCAAGGGCGCTGGCAGTAATGTTGTTGCAGAGTATTTCCAGGCGCCAAAAAGAGGCGGGAGCAATAGAGGCATGCAGTGATTGAAAGGATATGACGGGGGAGCCGGATTCTGAAAGAATACGTGATTCTCCTGCTGCAAACCGAAAGGTAAATGGATTAAAGGTGATGGCGCTCGATTCCAGCACCATCCCTGTCTTGTCATGGAAATGTTCCGGCAAAACCTTGGAAACATAGTAGGGAATACCAACAAAACCTACAACGCAGTAGAGAGCAACAATGAATAATGGAAGGGCGACCCAACCCCAAATGCTGAAAGAAGCACGTCCCTTGCCTTTTGCTTTTTTTGACGGCAAGGTTCGCGGGATTTTTTTTTCGGGCTTTTTTTCTGGAGGGGATGATTCCGGAGGTTGCGGTTGTATGGGAATATTGCCAAAACGATCTGACATAACTGTTTAATCCAGATTGAGGGAGAGTTGTAATCCTAAATAAGCAGACACCTGTCACAATAAAAAATAACTCGCAGCAGATTGATGGATATACTTATCGCATTGATACAAATATGTAAATTGAAGATATGGTAAACTGGGTATATTTTTCAACCCTCAATTATGTATGTCTCAAAACGGGAGCCGATACCGGTGACCGAAATATAAAAAATTGCAGGAAAAATTCTGTCAATGTTGAATTCTCATGTGCTATAGTTCTATTGTCGTGACGTTCAGATGTTCTGATTTTACTCAATAAATCGAGTTATGGGTCCGGAAAAACGAATTAAACTGGCGGTCGGTCTTGTCCTCTTTTTTCTCGGAACAGGAACTGTGGGGTATTCCTATATTGATGGATATACCTTCCTCGATGCATTTTATATGACAGTCATAACCATTACCACTGTGGGGTATGGTGAAATCCAGCAATTGTCTGAAGCCGGCCGAATCTTTACAATTTTTCTCATTCTTTCCGGGGTAGGGAGTATCGCTTTTGCTGCCGGTGCCTTCACCGAACTGATCATAGAACGTTCTGCTCATCCCAACAGATGGAAAAGGGCGATGGAAAAAAAAATAGGCAAACTGAAAGACCATGTCATTATCTGTGGTCATGGGAGGGTAGGGGCGGCTGCGGCCGAGCATTTCATCAAAAACAAAGCACCCTTTGTTGTCATTGAAAATTCACCTGAGATTTTGAAAGAGCTCCAGGACTTAGGGTATCATTTCGTCCAGGGTGACGGAACGCGTGAGGAAGTGCTGCAGAGAGCTGGAATCAAACGAGCCTCATCCCTTCTGGCTGTGCTGAATTCAGATCCTGACAATCTTTTTGCGGTACTCACTGCCAGGGAACTTAATCCTGTTCTTCGTATAATCGCAAGAATTGAGCACTCTACATCCGAGTCAAGAATGATGCGGGCTGGCGCGGATTCCATCATCTCTCCATTTGTGGCGGCCGGGCAAAGAGTGGCAGAGAACCTGCTGGCTAAAGGAAAGGCAGTCGGTGGAGATCTTGACGGCAGCGAAAGGCGAGTGCAGAAGACTGAATGGCTGGAGGTTTCTGATCAATCGGAGTTGGGCGGCAAATCTGTTGAAGTTGCCGGGGAGAGAATGGACGGGCGTATTGTCGGTATTCGCAGGAAGACTGGAGATATCTTAATGCCGGAGGGTAATACCATCCTTCAGGTTGGTGATCATCTTCTTCTCCTGCATTATGCTGTCGATGTACATTCGGCTGTTGTTACCGTACAACCTCGAAAAATAGTTTTTATTGATGATAATCCTGTCATATTAAGGCTGTATACACGACTCTTTCAAAAAGCCGGTTTCAATATAATGTGTGCCTCCACGGGACAGGAAGGGTATGATTTGGTAGTGAGAGAGATGCCGGATGGGGTTGTGGTTGATTTTCATCTTCCGGATGTCACCGGCCTGGCAATCTGCGAAAAAATCAAAGCTTTGCCGGGGAGTGAAAAGATAAAGCTTTTTCTTTTTACTGCGGACGATCAGGAGGATACCAGGAAGATGGCTCTTGCGGCAGGTGTGAACAAGGTTGTCGTGAAGAGTCCCGATGCCGGAGAGATTGTTTCCCTGGTTTCAGAACAGCTGCAATGATTTTTAAGAAGATTAGAAAAAAACTTTAAATATCTGAGTTTTATTCGTACATATAAAGAGTAGAATTATTAACGAGCCAATTCCGGTAAATGATAAAAAACGGGTTAGTACTTTAAGACAGCGTGTGTACCTACTGGAAAAAGCAAGAAAACGAGCTGTAAGGTATTGAAACCGTATTGATCGGTTACCGAAATTTTAAGAGCACAAGACACTCATGTTTGACATTTTTAACTATTTTCGCTGGCAGGATATTGTAGATATCCTTGTGGTGACCTTTGTCATCCACCAGCTCATAAGTATCATCAGAGGTACACGATCGGTACAGATGGTCGTTGGCATCGGTATACTGACGATTGGGTATTTTCTTGCCAGCGTTCTGGATCTTGCGACGTTTAAATGGATCATGCAGACTTTCTTGAGTTCCATCCTGCTGATCATCATCATCGTTTTCCAGCATGATATCCGGCGTACCCTGATAAGGGTTGGGAAGTCGCCATTTTATAAACATACCGATGTTGCGGAAAAGGAACTTGAAGAGATCATCCGCACCCTCTTCTATTTAGCAAAGAGACGCATCGGAGCGTTGATCGTCATTGAAAGAGAGACTAATCTCGGAGATTTTATCGAGTCCGGTTTTGAGCTTGATGCAAATTTAACCAAGGAACTCCTTATCTCTGTTTTTATGCCCGTTTCCCCCCTCCATGATGGCGCCGTGATAATCAGTGTAGGCAGGATTCAGCATGCGGGATGTATCCTGCCTCTTACCCAAAACCCATATATTAATAAGCGTTACGGTACCAGGCACAGGGCGGCGATAGGGTTGACCGAAGAAACCGATGCCGTGGTCCTCGTCGTCTCTGAAGAGACACAGGAAATTTCCATTGTGCGGCACGGGGCATTAACGACTGTTCAAGATGAAATCAGTCTCACTAACAGCCTCCGGGCCATCTTTATAGCTAAAAACGGACCGTCATCCTCCTGGAAAAACTGGATGCATAAAAGATGAAAAAAATCCTCGGTTCTCTCACAGAGAAATTAAGTAAAATTGACCTGGCCGACCTGATTTCGAAGGACTGGGTTCTGAAGTTTGTCTCGGTTATTCTGGCAGTTGTCCTCTGGTATTTTGTCGGCGGGGAAGATCGCGTCGATAAAAACGTGATGATTCCCATCGAGGTTATCAATCTTCCCCGTGACCTGGTTATTTCAAATCAGTTTAAAAAGAAAATCGAGGTAACCGTCAGCGGTCCACGGTCATTGATACTGGATATGACGAACCGGGCAATAACAAGGCAGGTTGACCTCTCGTCGGCCACCCCGGGGACAATGGTCATTGAAAACGATAATGATCACATCCCTGTTCCGCGAGGTATTACCGTTCAGAGGGTGCAGCCGTCATCGATTATTCTTTCGCTGGATAAACTTATTCAAAAGCAGTTCCCTATCACCGCAATGACCGTTGGCAAAGTGGCTGATGGCTATTTTGTCAAGGTTCTGAAGATGGATCCGGATGTCATAACAATTACCGGGCCGCTCACCATCCTCTCCCAGTTTGATGAGATTTTCACCAAAGATATAAATCTTGATGGGGTGAAGCAGTCAGCCCAGCTTCAGGTTCCTTTGCGGCTGGATCCGGCGATCGTGGAACTTATCGGAGAAACTTCGGTAACCGCTGATCTCACCATTGGTATTGAGACCAAAACAAGGTCCATGGATGCGATGGTGGTACACGCAGTTGTGGATGGCGTAAAACGGGAAGTTGAACCGAAGACCGTAAAGGTTACGGCCAATATCCCGGAAATTCTATTGAAAGATAACGTTGATCCCAAGAGCCTTATCACTATAACCGCAGTGAAGCAGGATGGAGATGACAGGCTGAGAGTACAGGTTGTTCCCCGAGCTGATGTTGAGATGCCGATTGAAATTCTCTCTATCATTCCCCGCACGGTGTCACTGGTGGGTGGCAGGCCTAAATCGGTTCAATCTCCATCTGCACCAGAAGAGTCTGGAAATAAAGCTGGTGAGAAAAATAATGAGAACAACACAACTGAGGATGATATTGTAGAACAAGACAGCGATGCCGACCAATCGTCTTTGAAAGTGTTGAAGAATCAAAAAAACAAACGAAAATTGATTGAATAATGCGAAAATTATTTGGAACCGACGGAATACGTGGTGTGGCAAACATCCATCCCATGACCGTCGAGATTGCCATGCAGGTAGGCCGGGCTATTGCTTTTATTGTCAAAGACAAGGCCAAGGGGCACCGGATTGTTATAGGCAAGGATACCCGGCAGTCCTGTTACATGCTGGAAAATGCCCTCGCGGCAGGGATCTGCTCCATGGGAGTCGATGTTCTGCTGGTGGGGCCTCTGCCGACCCCGGGAATCGCTTTTATCACCACCTCCATGCGTGCGGATGCCGGGGTGGTAATTTCCGCCTCCCATAATCCTTTTCAGGATAACGGCATTAAAATTTTCTCCAATGACGGGTTTAAGCTGCCCGACGAGGTTGAGGCTGATATCGAGGATTTAATATTCTCGCAGAAGATGGCAGCGCTCAGGCCGGTAGCCGATGAGGTTGGTAAAGCCACCAGAATTGATGATGCCAAGGGGAGATATATTGTTTTTCTGAAAAACACCTTCCCCAAAAGGTATACTCTTGATGAGTTCCATATTGTGCTTGATTGTGCCCATGGTGCCACCTACGGGGTTGCACCACACGTGTTTACAGAGCTGGGCGCAAAAGTAACAACCCTGGCCACATCTCCCGATGGCAAAAACATCAACCACGACTGCGGTGCCCTCCATCCTGAAAAAATGGCCGCCAAAGTGAAAGAACTTGGTGCCGATATCGGTCTGGCCCTGGATGGCGACGGTGATCGTCTGATCGTCTGTGACGAACATGGCGAGATTGTCGACGGAGACCATGTCATGGCCATCTGTGCAGAGGAACTCCTTATCCAGCGCAAATTAAAGAAAAAGACACTGGTTTCAACGGTTATGTCCAATATGGGGCTGGAAGTCGCCATGGACAGAATGGGTGGCAAGATGATCCGAACGGCGGTAGGCGATCGGTATGTCGTTGAGAGTATGCGCAAAAACGGCTATTCCTTTGGCGGCGAGCAGTCGGGTCATCTGGTGTTCCTGGATCATATCACGACAGGTGATGGGATTCTCGCTGGGTTGCAGCTACTCGCCATCATGAAAAAACGAAAGAAACCGCTCTCGGAACTTGCGGCAGTTATGGAGAGTTTTCCGCAGGTTTTAAAAAATGTTCGGATGTCTTCCAGGATTCCAGTTGACAACATCCCCGATTTCACCGAGACTGTAACACAGCTTGAAGAAAAACTTGGAAAGAGCGGGCGCATCCTGGTCCGTGCTTCCGGCACCGAGCCCTTGATCCGGGTTATGGTGGAAGGCCAGGATTATGGCGAGATCGATGTTATGGCTGATGAGTTGTGTGAGTTGATTCGTAAGTCGGATAGAAGTTGATCAGATTTGTTATTTTCATGCCCAATTTGTACGATCGAGTTAATTTAGGGAGTGTGTATCATGAGTGATACAAAAAAAGAAGCTGTCACTGTGTTGATACCAGCCTATAATGAAGAACAAAGTATTGGTAATACTGTACGTCGTGTCAAGGAATTGCATCCGAATTTTGAAGTGCTGGTCATAGATGACGGTTCAACAGATAAAACGATGCAGGTAGCTATTGATGCCGGTGCCAATGTCTGGCCTCATCCTTACAATATAGGCAATGGTGCAGCGATAAAATCAGGGTTGCGGTTGGCCAAAGGTGAATGGGTTGTCATGATGGATGCTGATAATCAACATAATCCTGAGGATATTGGTCGTTTGTTGGAATACAAAGATTCTTACGATATGGTTGTTGGTGCCAGAAGCGGTTCATCAGAAACTTCATTGCATCGAGATATTGCAAATAAGCTCTATAACTGGTTCGCTTCATACGTCACAAAATTCAAAATTAAAGATCTTACTTCAGGTTTCAGATTAGTACGTTCCAGTTCAGCTCGGCAATTTATCTATCTGTTACCTAATACATTCTCGTATCCAACTACGTTGACAATGGGATATCTGCGCAGTGGACGTAGTGTTAAGTATATCGATATTAAAACTAAATATCGTATAGGCAAGAGCAAGGTGAAACTGCTTCAGGATGGCACTCGTTTTTTTCTTATTATTACTAAAATTGCCACTCTTTTCTCTCCATTCAGAATTTTCTTACCAATAAGTCTATTCTCTTTTTTTTCAGGTTTGACATATTATATTTATACCTTTTTTTCTTTTGGCCGTTTCACTAATATGTCTGCGATGCTTTTCTCGATATCTGTTGTCATTTTCATGATAGGGTTAGTGTCAGAACAGATATCTCAAATGCGATACGATCGGATTAATGAGTAGTTATAATTTACCAAACTGAAATGCGCATTCTCATGTTGACTACATCCTTTCCCGTCAAGGAAGGTGCTTCTAGTGGGGTTTTTGTTGAGCGTTTGGCAAAAAAATTGGCACTAAAGTCTGACGTGTATGTACTTGCTCCTGCTGCTGATATATTGTTTGAAAAGAAGAATGAAAGATCTTATCAACTATTCACTTTTCGATATGCTCCAATGAAATGGCAAGTACTTGCTCATGGAGGTGGTGGTATTCCAGCAATTCTCGCTTCTCGTCCAATTACCCTATTACTCTTGCCAGTTTTTCTTGTATCAATGCTGATGCACAGCATCTTGTATGTCCGAAAGGTTGATTTGATTTTTGCGAACTGGTCTATCTGTGGTCTGATCGCTGGGATCGCTGGCTTTGCTACCGGAAAGCCAGTTATTACTACTATTCGGGGAGAAGACGGAAACCGAGCAAAGTATTCGAGAGTTCATAGACTCGTAATGAATCTTTGTTTGAGACTGAATAAACGAATAGTGACAGTTAGTGATGATATTGCTATGAGCCTATCTCGGCAATTCCCATCCATGGAACAAAAAATAGTAATGATACCAAACGGTGTTGATCTGATTTCAACAAAAAGCAGGGCTAATGAACACACACAAAAAAAAGAAGTTAAATTGGTAATAGTCGGCAGCCTTATTCCCAGAAAAGATGTATCAACCGCTTTAAAGGCGTTGAGCTTGTTACCGTTATGGTTCAAGTTAACCATAATCGGCGATGGACCAGATCGAAAATACTTGGTTTCGCTTTCCAGAGAACTTCATTTACAGAGTAGGGTTCGGTTTGAGGGGCATGTTACCCCTGAGGAAATTCCCTCTTACTTAGGAAATTCTGATGTATTTCTTATAACCAGCAAAAGTGAAGGCCGTCCTAACGCCTTGCTTGAGGCTTGTGCTTCTGGTTTACCCACTGTTGGGAGTGACATCCCAGGCGTTCGTGAAATTATTATTTCTGATGTTAATGGAGTACTGTTTCCCGTCGGTGACCATGAAGCTCTAGCTCATAGGCTTCTTCCGTTTTCAGATCTATCACTACGTCATCAACTTGGAAATAGTGGGCGTCGTTTAATCGAAGAACGTGGCCTGACTTGGGAAAATACTGCTGATCAATATATTCAAGAGTTTCGAAAATACTGTGGCTAACGTGATATTAATATGTGCGGTATAGCTTTTCTCTACGCTGATGGGCGCGACCCTTTGGAAATTCAGGATGTAATGAACCGTGCACTTGGCAGTATGGAACATCGCGGGCCGGATGATTCACGCTTGATTACAGATGGTCAGGCAGTTTGTGGGCATCGTAGATTGTCTATTATAGATATCTCCGGTAGTCATCAACCAATGCGTTCGCCCGATGGTCGTTACATTCTTACATTTAACGGGGAAATTTACACATATAAGAAAATACGAGCGTCGCTGGCAGGGAGATGGGAATTTGTTACCAACGGTGATACTGAGGTTTTGCTAGCTGGCCTACTGTTGGAAGGAGTCGATTTTATCAGTTGCCTTGAAGGGATGTGGGCTTTCGCATTATGGGACACAGTTGGCGAATCTTTGTTACTTTGTCGTGACCGGATGGGCAAAAAGCCTCTTTACTATTTGAACACTGGAGATGACTTCAGTTGTGCCTCTGAGTTATCATCTTTACGCATGCTCAGCAACAGAACATGGCATGAGGATCAGCATAGTACAGCAGATTATTTGCGTTATGGATATTGTCTTCCTGGCTACACTGCTTATGAGAATGTACGGGAAGTGTTACCAGGGCATTACCTGATCTGGACGACCAGAGAGGGCAGCATTCAGGAGCGTCCATACTGGAGTCTTTCTACAGAAAGGTTTACCGGGAATGAAGTTCAAGCAGCCCAGAAGTTGCGCGATGCATTGATAACAGCAACTAAACGCCGAATGGTAGCAGATGTGGAGGTTGGTGCATTTCTCTCAGGGGGCATAGATTCATCGTTAATCGTAGGAATTGCCAGGCAAGAACTTGGTGTTGACCTGAAAACATTCACTATCGGTTTTGAAGAACACGCTTATGATGAACGTCAATATGCAAAACAGATTTCCGATATTTTTAGTACAGAACATTACGAAGAAATATTCAGCGAATTGAATGAGGACCATCTAGAAAAACTCATTTTGAAGCATATGGGACAGCCTTTTGCTGACGCATCCTTACTACCTACTACCCTTGTTTCCCTTGTCGCATCTCGTTACGTGAAGGTTGCTCTATCGGGAGATGGGGGAGACGAGCTCTTTAGCGGGTACCAGCGCTATCAGGCTCGAATGATGCTTCGTTGGTACACAAGACTTCCGCAGATACTGCGAAAAAATGTTGCTACTCTGATTCGCGCATTACCTGAACCAATGGCTCACCATAGCCATAGCCTGCTTAAAAAAGCTCATCTCTTTGCCGATGTGGCTGATAGATTGGATGCAGAGACACCATACTATGCGCCACACATGTTTAATCCAATCTTATTGGAAGATCTTGCTCCGGATACTGTAAAACTTGGACATCATCCACCCAATATCCCAGATATAACAGAGCCGGGCGATTTACAACGCATGATGTTGGCAGACGCATCTGTCTATCTCCCCCAGGACATTCTTGTAAAAGTAGACAGGGCCAGCATGTCACAGTCCCTTGAGACAAGAGCCCCGTTTCTCGATCGAGAGGTCGTGGAGCTGGCATTCAGTTTACCCTCAAATTGGCATCGAAATGATTTTGGTGGCAAACGTATGCTTCACCAAGCCTTTAAAAATTTACTACCCCCAATTACATGGCGACGACGAAAACAGGGCTTTGGTGTTCCTCTGCATGATTGGTTTCGTGGCTTTCTTGGTACAAAACTCCAGGACCTCTTGTCTGAAGATACTGGTCCATTACAAGCTGACATCGTTTGTCAAATGCACAGGGCCCATGAACGCAGGAAGACGGATCATGCTAATCGTTTGTGGATGATATATAATTACTTGCTATGGCGAAATACACTCCTGTAGATATACCGAGGAAATCTGGTGGATATATTACCTTGCTATTACCTGAACTCCGTATAGGTGGTGCACAAAGAGTATTTCTGACCCTAGCAAAAGATTTTATTGCGCGCGGTTTTAATGTTGATCTCGTCGTTTTGGCCAATGAAGGAGAGCTACTTGTTGAAGTACCTCAAGGTGTTCGATTGGTTCCTCTGGTTAATCGACCGTTTTCAAAAAGAGTAATGTTGTTACCGATATTAGTTTTTAAATTAATTCGTTATCTGAAGAAGAATCAACCAGATGCATTATTGAGCACCTTGACAGGTACAAATCTTCTAGCCGTAATAGCTCATAACTTGTCCAATGTAAATACACGGCTTGTTCTTAGAGAAGCTTCGCCTCTTGCAAATCTCCGTCATTCATATTTTCTCTTTCTTATGCGTTTTTTGTATAAGAAAGCTGATTCGGTGATTGTATTAACTGATTTTATGAAAAAAGAAGTTGAGAAAGAGCTAAAACTTCCATCTCAAATAGTCAATCAGATACCAAATCCTATCGATTTAGAGAGGATTGAGCGAGCGGCTAAAGAGCCCCTACCTAAGGATTTCGATTGTTCACAGCCATATGCTATTGCTGTTGGTAGGTTAGTACCTCCAAAGGACTATTTGACATTAGTGAATGCATTTGCTGAAGTGCCGAATACCATTTCATTGAAGTTGGTGATTCTGGGTGAAGGACCTGATCGGTCAATTCTAGAGAAACGAATTCGTGAGTTATGCCTTAATGATAGAATTGTATTACGTGGGTTTGATTCAAATCCTTATCGCTGGATAGCTCGGGCGTCACTCTTTTTGATGTCTTCTCGTTGGGAGGGTTTCCCAAATGTGCTCTTAGAGGCTTTAGCTCTAAGAAAACCTGTAGTATCAACTATATATGATTCTTCTGTTTTGACCCTTTTAAGCAACCAAACTGGAATCGCGGTGCAGGTTGGAGATACCTCCGCTTTTGCTGAAGCAATTACTAATACAATAAGGGGAGCGCATTTTTCTGAGAATAGACTTTTGCCCATTGGAGTTCTGAGTGCTTCGTCAGATTATCTCAATGTTTTAGGCTTTGAATCAAAAATGAACAAAACATAATGATCCCCAGTCTTGCACTTTTGAATCAAAGTTTTTCAAATCACTAATAAAATCAGTATCTTTTATCAAAAAAGAAGATTCTGGTTCCATGGGGTTTTCAAAGGATCCTGTTCAAGAATGTTTAAAACTATCAATAAAAAAAATTTGTCAGTAAAACTATCAATATATAAGAACAATTTAGCTCTAAAGAAAATATTTACAGCCAGTTCTCAATCTGCAATTAATAAAATTATTGGGATCGTTTTTGATTTTATCCTAAGCATCGTGTTGGCTCGACTGCTGGGGGTTGATGAATATGGTTTCTACACCTATGCAGTAACTGTGGTGACAGCCACGGCTACTCTTTCAACATTTGGATATGATACAGCTTCGCTAAGGTTCATACCAGAATATCAAGTTTCGGGAAAGTGGAATTTTTTTAAAGGCTATGTTTATACTTCCTTGATAAATACATTTGTTATTAGCTTTTTCGCCTCTTGTATTTTTATTGTACTTGGGACATTTTATTTTAATATCAATAATTCGATCACTTATCTTTTGGTGATTTCAGCACCCCTCATCCCCCTGATAAGTTTATCCCGTGTTCGTCAATATGTCTTACGATCCTTAAAGCATGTTATTATTTCTGAAATATTAGATATTGTAGGCAAACCATTTTTGATAGTTTCTAGCTTATTTATCTATAGGATGCTGTTTAATACTTTTCATGAAGCACAAACCGCTATCATTATTAATCTAATTATTTCAATATTTGTTACAATATCAGGTTTTTTTATTCTTTATATAAAGCTTCCTCGTCAAGAGACTTTCTGTACCCCAAAGTACGCTCAAGGGCAATGGTTGAAAGTGTCCATCCCAATTTTTTTAGTATCTGCTATGCAATTGATTACTGGTTATTCAGATACACTCATGCTTGGACTTTTAGCAAATTATACAGAAGCAGGTGTTTACTCTGTTGCTGTGAGAATTACAAGCTTTGTTGGATTTAGCCTAATGGCTATTAATATGATTCTCGCACCCATCATTTCTGAATTATTTTATTCTGGTAAAGGTAAGGAGTTACAACAAATACTCACAGGTACTGTAAGAGTCGCCTCAGTTGTAGCTCTTATTATCTCTGCTTTTTTAATTATATTTGGTAAGCCTATAATATGGATTTATGGAGATAGTTTTAGTGATGCCTACACTCCACTATTAATTTTAGTACCTGGCCAATTATTGAATGTGTTTTGTGGATCAGTAGGTCTAATTGTTAGTCTAACAGGGAATCAGAATTTCACAGCAATAATTATGGCATTTAGTGCAATAATTAACATTATTCTCAATTATATCTTGATACCTCACTTTGGTATGATAGGAGCTGCAGTCTCAACAAGTGTTTCAATTGGAATTTGGAATATATCCATGCTGGTCTTTATTATAAAAAGAATAAAAATTCAACCTGCTGTTTTTACATTTAAAAATGGAAATCAAACCTAATTTTCTTATTGTAGGGGCTGCCAAATGCGGTACCACTTCAATTTTTGAATATATTCGCAGTCACCCAGAAGTTTACATGCCTTCTTGTAAAGAGGTAAGTTATTATGCAGGCCGTCGTGATGGATATAGCTTTTCTTTTGAAGAATATCTTTCATATTTTTCAAAGGCGAAAAGTCAGAAAAGGATAGGTGAAGCCTCTGGTGCATACCTGTATTCAGAATCTGCACCTTTGAAAATAATTGATACTTTAGGAAAAGAAATAAAGATTATTATGATCTTGAGAAATCCTCCAGATATGGCTTATTCCTTATGGGCACATAATAAAAGGGAAGGTTACGAAAATCTATCATTTAAAAAAGCAATTAGACAAGAAAATGATAGAATGAATGATTATACGTTTCGTGAGCATTTACAAACATGGCTCTACCAGTATGCTTATGTCGACAGAGCAACCTATGCACCTCAGGTGAAAAGATATTTTGATGTATTCGGGAAAAAAAATGTCAAGGTGTATATATATGAAGAATTTTTTGCAGATACAGATAATTCATTATTAGATCTTTATGATTTTCTTGAGATAACGCATCATAGAAGAAAACCATTCACTAAGAAGTATAATGTTGCCGGAGAAATTCGTTCTAGAAAAGTTCAACAATTCTATGCCAATGAACATTTTTTTACTGAGCCAATTAGGAAGGTGGTACCTGCGCCAATAAGAAGGGGTATGATTAATTGGCTTAGTAAAATAAACTTAAGGAGGACTACTCGACAGCCAATGAATGAGGAGATTAAAGAGCAACTTCAGAATCAATTTCAAAAAAGTATTCTTGAATTAGAAGTACTGCTAAACAGGGAATTGGTTACTTTGTGGAAATAATCAACTGCTAGGGGCAGTATAAAATTAGAAGCATTATCTGGTTCGGATGATAACACCTTGACCAGTTGGCAGGTGTATAAGGTATTCTGGTTTGCCAACCATAAAGTCATTAGCGGCTTTATATGCACCCGGGCAGGTAAGATATCCATAATCATCAAGTACGATCACTCCACCTGGGGTTAAACGTTCGTAAAAAAAATTGAGGCTATCCAGAGTTGGCTGATAAAGGTCAACGTCAATGTGTACCAAAGTGAAATTTGTGTCGTTTACTTCTGGGAAACGAGTTGGTATCCAACCTTTAAGTATTTGAATATTTGAATATTCCTTTAGATTATTACGTAGAATGTCTTCGCTGGTTTGTAAATCACCTTTCTCCCACACCTGCACACCGTCGTCTGGCTTATCACATTTCCCTGGTGTTGAAAGACCTTCGAAAGAATCGAAAAGATAAAGTTGTTTGTTGGGAGATGCTTGAGCCATAAACCATGCCGATACACCCACATAGCAACCACATTCCGCCATTTCTCCTGACAATCCAGATGTATATCTAGCGAATTCACGGAGAGCGTATTTTCGTTCTTCAGAATATGGGCTGAGTGGTGAAAGCTCAAAGAACTTTTCTCTAAATTGTTTGTCACCGCGCCATATTTTATAATCGTCACCAAGGTAGTAATCGCCAAATAATGCAGCACTTAGCCGAGCAAGTTCATGGCGAACTCGTCGTCTTTTGCTAGTACTTTTGAATAGCCATATTATTGCTCTAAACATACGTCTAACGGAATATCTGTTTGCGATCCTGGACAGTTTAGACGTTTTTTCTATTTGAAAATATGGTTGCATTTGTAGTCGCTTACCGGTTTTCATCGGTTCAGAGATGATGCTAATAATGTCCGGTTTTTAATAAACTTGCTTTTGCAGAACGAAATGTGAAGTATGATGCAAGTTAATCTTTTTGCATATTTTTTAAGACTAGTTCGTTGCACCCACTACCGGATTTTGTGTGAGTCTTTGTCAACGAAAAATTACGGTTCTCCAAGAAAATCTGGAGATCCTTCACGGAGGATGTTTCAAACGGATACCCTCCAATCCAATCGACAACATCATACCACAAATTCATCCCTCTTTCTGATCCTGTAAACCAAGATCTTGGTGGTTTTCTATGCCAAATACCAGAAAAAATTCTAACACTTACAACGACAAAATACCATATAGCTGCCATTAAGGTTTGAATAATTTTAGGGCTTTGATTATAGATTTTTTTAATCATTCGCCAGACTCGACTGATCCATCCCTGGTCATTATAAATGCTTATAAAAAGGTATCCACCCGGTTTAACTAAAGAAGATAAATTTTCAAGTCCCTGCCACATATTTCCTGTGTGATGAAGAACACCCCAGGAATAAACGATATCGAATAAACCTAGATCATTGAGGAATGTTTGGTTAAGAACGTCTCCTTGCATTATAGACCAGTTGTAAAAAGGGCCGAATCTTTGTTTAAGGTCTCTGGTACATTCGACACTATGGGAGTCGTAGTCAAAGGAGACTATTTCATTTGCAGCAAGTCGACAGGCAGCAAGGGAGAAAAGACCACTTCCGCAACCTGCATCAAGAATACGAAGGTTAGAAAAATTATGGAATTCAAACGATGAAGTTAGGGATTCCATTGCAGCCTTAATTTGTTCTTCACCAACAGTTTTTGCATATCTCTTCCAGTTGCGTCCAAAATGAAATCTTGGACCGGATGAATAGCTCATTGTTTTGACTCCTGAACTACAAGCAGATAACCAATAGCGAAGGGGGAGGCGACAGGTACCTTTGATAGGGAAGATACGAGGTAGCCCAATATATTAAATAGCGGAATTAAAATAATAGACAGACACATAAGAAAAAAACGACCTGCGATAGATGAATTAAGTGTGCTCCAAGCAAGTGACAAATTAAACAAAAGTACTCCTGACTCAATTGGAGTTCCCATAGTAAGGTGCTGTCGCCTTGTCATGCCCTGAAAACTAAGAATTCTATCCAATCCATGAAGGGTCCATCGCTGATAATCGTGGGGGGAATCATGGATTGGGTAAAGAAAAGGAGTAGATAGAATAATTTGCCCATTTTTTTTCAGCACACGACAAGCCTCTTGGAGTGCAGTCCGAGGGTTGGGGAGATGCTCTAAAACCTCTAACATTACAACAGTATCGAAGGAGCCATCTTTGAACGGAAGTTTTGATGCATCTCCAAAAATATGAGGATTAGCATGATAGAGTTTTTTTCCTGTTTCAGGAAAATCTAAGCTTACGTAAGTAGTAGATGTTTTTAAGTATTGTGGCAAAACCTGTCGACCACATCCGATGTCCAGGATTTTGCCTTGGGCAATTTTTCCTGTCTCTACATAACGTAATTTTTCATAGCGATAGGCAAACCACTGAGGATGAAAAGGTGTGTACCTTATGCGGTGCAATAATAATCGAATGTTTGAGTTTTTCAATCCTGGCTCGTTATTAATTTAGATGAATTTGTAAATAACTATTAAAAACAAAATCGTTTAATCATACAAAAGAAAGAAGTGGTCACTGTTTCCAAACCAAGGGGGCGTTGCACGCTCAGTGTACAACAGAGTGTTTAATTTCTGGAATCCAGGAAGTATAGGATAGTATGAAAAAAAATGATGAATTGTTTTAGGTCGGTTTCAATTCAAGTAGCAGCACCCCATTTTTTTCATAAAGTAACTTGGTGTTTTTTTGAAAAACATTTTCAAAAACATTGCGTTCTTCTGGTTTAAGGCTACGCGCCCAATCAAGGTAAGTATTTCTACTTAAAATTATATGAGATGTCTCTGATCGACTAAGCTTTTTTAACAATTCAAACTCAGAAAAAATTCCGTTCTCTTTATCATAAAAATCTTCAGCAAGATGAACATGCCTATCGATATAGTAAGTTCTGTCACCTATTGATAGACAGAGAACTCGAGCATCCATTGGTAAGATTTCATTTGCATACTGAATAACAGGATATTCAAAACGATAATTAGAGATGTAAGTATCTCGATTTATTTTTTTTGCTATGTATCCAAGTGGTTGAACAAAAGAAAACTGTGTGCGTATATAGTTTGCATTGTAGCAAAGAGCTAAAAAAACAAAGAGTGATACAATTCCAATCCCAAGATTTCTAAAGAAGGTATTTTTTTCTGATAATAAAGAAACGATGTTTTTTAATCCAAAAACAGACAAAACCACTAAGGCCGGAATTGCAGGTGACATATAGCGAATGCGAAAGTCAGCCTTAAAGAGTACGAAAAGAGTAAATAAAATCCCGAAGATTGACAATATATTTCTATCATAAATCAACTCTGAAGCGTTTTTTCGTAAACAGAAAAATGACAACAGGGGGAGAAGTAAGAGTAATGGGTTTAATTTTCCATCAAAATATTTTGGATTATCATCTTGGCCTTGAAAAAACATCCTAAAAGGTATTGTTACGGTTTGAGTAAATGTTTCATTATATATATATCTTCTCAGCCAAAATGCATTTCTAGGGAGTTCCTTTTCTTTTTGAACTGTTTCATTGACCGACACAATTTCTGGAGGATTGAAAACACTTTCATACAATGGGTACAAAGGGTTTTGTTTCCAGATTATATTGCGAATCATCCATGGGGAAAACAAAATAAGGGAAATCAGCACAAATACAGTTCCATAACCTAGGCCTTTAATTGAGTTTGCATAGCGTTTTTTGTATTCTGTTATAGGCAAAGCCGCATTTGTTTGAATAGAGTAGGAGAGAGAGATCAAAGTTGCCATAATGACCAAAAGAATAAGGCCGTTATATTTTGTGCCGAGGGCCAGCCCACAAGCGATTCCGGAAAAAATGAGATAACGAAATTGAAAAGCTTTACCATACCATTTAAGAAAACAGTAAAGGGAGGCCCAAGAAAAGAATATAAGTCCAAGGTCTACGTATGCAGTTATTGACAGTTTAACTATTATCGGTGTAGTCAAAAAAAAGAGCGCACCAATTAAACCGTATACTCTGTTTAATTTATCTTTCAGGTAGCTGTATAAAAGAATAGCACAGATTATTGCGAAAAAAAAATGAATGTATTTCGGTACAATGTCATTCTTGAAATAAAGTGGCAGCATATACAGTAAATCAAGATTCATTGGAAAATAAGAAAAATGCATTGATGGGATCTCGTAAAACCCACCCATGTTGAGATATATCTTAGGAATGGCCAAATGGTGAATTAAAGCATCTCTGCTGATAGGCGGGACGCTGGCAAGTAAAAAAATGCAGCAGACATGGATAGCTAAGATAATAAAAAGCAACCAGGAGAAATATTTCGCCCAGTTCTTAGCCCTCTCTTTAGATGTGATATTGGTAGCGGGCATACCTGTCGGGGCTATATTTGCCATTTAGTTCCTTTCCAATAGCGGAGCAAAAATATCTTCCGGTATAGAACCAGAGTATACTTTATTATTAATTAGGTAGCTGGGTGTTGAGGTAATCCCCAAATGTATGCCTGTTCGAATATCCGACATCAGCCTGGAAATCAATCTTTTATCATTGAGCAATATCTGTAAATTTGTAAGATCAATCCCGGTCTCTCTTGCAATGTCACTGAAGTTGATCTGTCCTTTCTCACGCGCATCTCGAAATAAGATATCGTTAACCGGCCAGAATACATCAGCTTCTTGAGCGATTATGGAAAACATGGATAATAAACCGGAATTAGGGTGAACCGGATCCTTGATCAAAGGGTTTACATGGTGATCAAGGGGGAAATGACGATGGACAACTCGTAATTTTTCAGGATACCTGCTAACTAATTGTCTGAGATGGTTGTGCATCTTACTGCATTGAAAACACATGTAGTCACTGAACTCGACTATGGTTAACGTTGGGTTTTTCGCACCGATCCATGGGTGATGGTCATCAGTAACTCCTGAATCGATCCTTTGATTGTTTGGGAAAGATTGCAGAATCCAATATTTTGGATAAAAAACAAGAGAAATGTAGATAATACAGGTGAAGACGGCACATATAGACATGGTTTTGGAACGTTTGAGCGCCAGGTGTGAGAAAGCTTTCTTTAAATCTTCAACAAAAGCTCCGCCGCCAAATCTCTTTTGGGACATCCAGGTCAAGAGAAATAGACAGTAATTGATCCCATAACTGAACATACAGAGGATACAATAGCTTTTGATGATATAAAAAGAAATAGCGGCAAGAACAGTGCTGGCAAGAGAAAAAAGACCAGTTAAGAGACATAAAAGTGAAAATCCAGGGGAACAGTTCTTTGACGGTTTAAATGCGAGTGATAAAATGAAGAGAAATGCATAACCGATCACCCCCCAATTTGCGACTGGCAAACCAAGGTAAATTGAAAAAGGACTCTGAGCAACAGTATCACAATTCAGGGTTCGACTTATAGCACAAAAACTTTGGTACCCGAGGTCTGTATAATTCCAGTAGTGAGCAAGACTGAGATACAGGGATGTAACTAATCCTGCAAATATCAGGATGACAATGATATAATAATATGTTTGAGCTGATAATCGACTGGTTTGTTGTTGGACTGGTGTCATTTATTCTATAAAGTAAAGCTTGTTTATAAAAATGCTTAGATAAAGTATTAATATACAGTTGATGATTGCGCTTTGGCTTTGACATCAAAGCTGGTTATTTCATTGAGAGAATACAATCGATAATTTTAATTGATTAAATACAAAAAGACGGTTAAGGGGAAATCACCCTATACCGTCTTTCTATTTTATGATGTTTTATTGGGTTGTCTTATAACTGCATGTTTTTGATATACACATTATTGCCGTCCCAATAACCGCGGGGGCTCATAAGAGCCGTCATTGAATCTTGATAATCATCTGGACACCGGTCTGTTACATCAGTTACCGAAATCAAAATGTTGTCCGTATTAGTTGCATCAACGTCCCATGTGTTATTGTTAGACAGAAGCTGACCCACATAGGTTTTACCGTTACTGTCACTCTCCAATGAACCGTCAGATGTTGAGATATTCGTTGGAATAGAGAAATAGTCTGCAATAGCCGCCGCGATTGAGTTCGCATCAGATTCAGTGGCACTACAAAAAGTTTTATTACGATAAGCAATAAAGTTAGGAATGGCAATTGCAGCCAAAATACCGATGATCGCGATAACGATCATAAGCTCGATCAGAGTGAAACCTTTTTCGTTGTGATTGATTCTCAATTTTCTCATTTTTTTACTCCTTAAAAATTGTTGTGTGTCCTACGCCTCTCTTGGTGCTTCTGTTCATGACTGTTTCAGTATAAGCAAAGACGATGCCAAAAGTCAAATTGCACAAGTCACTTTTTTTTTCTATTGTATTGCAAGCAGTTAAGCAATAAGCTTTATTGAAGCTGGAAGCTAAATGTACTTAGAAGTATATGAACAACTCCGGTGCAACTGACAATATTATGTCACTGGATTGACAAATAACGTCACTTGTCTCGTTGCAGTTGTTCGGTTATTTAATTGTCCGGGATATATGCGATAACTGGATCAATTAAGTATGCTATAATATTAGATAGCTATCAAAATGTATCTTAGTAAATCTGTTTTTTATGCCCGAAGATAATCCCAAAAGAGGTGCTCATGCTTTTTAGCGGTCTAAGAGTGCAAATTGCAGTGACACTTGCCGTCCTGCTGACCCTTGGGATCCTCCTCGGTAATGTGGTTATCATAGCGTTTTTGCAGAAGGGGGCGGTTCGAACCGAAGTTGAACATGCGAGATCGGTTTGGCAAACTGCTCTGTCAAATAATGGCAACAGATTGAATGTAAACCTGCTGAAATCAAATGACGAGTTTGGGACGCTTAAGACTCTTTGCGGCTATACAGGTAAACGTTGTGTCGGGGTGCTGCTTTCAGGAGGTGAATTCTGGCTGAAAAATGGTTTGTCTGAGCTACGGACGAGAGGTTTGCAACTTGCTCACGAATCAGCACTCTCTCAAAAGGAAATTATTCGGCTCGATGGAAATCCATGGGGCGTTATCTCAATACGGGATCGGTATTTATTTGTCGCGGAACCTTTTCAATCAAGTGGCAGCGAAGAACTGAAGTCAGCGGTGATGGTCCTTACTCTGGATTCAATATATGAAAGTATATTCGACAATAAAAAAGCAATATTTGTCTATTTACTCGTCAACGTGATAGTGTTGACGGTTGTCGGCTTTTTTCGCCTGATCAAAATTACCGTCAGACCGATCGAGAGAATGGTCAGAATGTCCGAGTCTTATCATGATTCAGATGTTTGGTTTTTTAGCGGTGAACAGAAGCGGAGTGAACTGGACCAATTGTCGATGGCACTGAATGCTATGCTTTACCGAATTGAGTCGGATCGGGAAAAATTACGTAAGACCGTCACATCACTGGAAAATGCTAATTCAGAATTGCTGAAGACACAAAAAGAAATGATTCGGACGGAGAAAATTGCCTCGGTTGGGAGATTGTCTGCCGGGCTGGCCCATGAAATCGGCAACCCGCTGGGAATTGCTCAGGGATATGTCGAACTGCTGCAGCAGCCGGGTCTTGAGCAGGCAGAAAAACAGCAGTTTGCCGAGAGAGCGCTCAGTGAACTCGATCGTGTCAATAGACTCATCAGGCAACTTCTTGATTACGCAGGAACTTCATCTCATGAAACCTCCATGATCAATTTACATCGATTGTTTGAAGAGATCTGCCAGATCGTTACCATTAAAAAATACAACCCGCCGATCACCTTGTTTATTGATATTCCTCCAGATATTTTCATTAAATGCGATGGAGAGAGCCTGCGCCAGGTATTCCTGAACTGTCTTTTGAATGCGCTCGACGCCATTGAATCGAAAGAAGGTGAACTTGAGGGGCAACTTACCATAACCGTAGAAAAAATTGTTGAGAGCGAGAACAACCAGGCCAAAGTCTATATACGAATTAAAGATAACGGTATAGGTATTGACCAGAGAGATCTGGATGTGATTTTTGATCCATTTTTTACAACAAAGGATCCTGGAAAGGGCACCGGACTTGGGCTCTTTGTGTCACATGCGATAATCGATGCTCATGGTGGGAGAATATGGATAAACAGTACCTTAAGTAAGGGATCAACAGTATATATTGATCTTCCGATATATCCCGACCCGGACCAGGGGGAGCGAGATGAAACTTCTTATCATTGATGATGAAGAAAATATGTGCCATATGCTCAAAGCGATGATCGAGCGGCATGGCTATCAGATTAAAACGGCATATAACGGCCAGACTGCATTGGAACTGATTGATAGAGAACACTTTGACTTCATTCTTTGTGATGTGAAGATGCCTCAGGTGGATGGCATTATGTTTCTTGAAAAAGGTGCGGATAAACTAAAAGATTCAACAGTTATTATGATGTCCGCCTATGGGACGGTTGATCTGGCAATTGCAGCGATGAAGGCTGGGGCGTATGACTTTATTTCGAAACCGTTTAAATCGGATGAGGTCCTGCTGACACTTAAAAAAGCAGAAGAAAGAGAGCAGTTAAAGAAAGAAAACCGGCAGCTGAAAAATCAGCTTGATGAGTTAAGTGGTGGAACCCGGTTTGGTTCAATGGTCGCGGCAAGTGGCCAGATGACAGATCTTTTTGCAATGGCAGAAAGGGTAAGCCAGTACGATACAACCGTGTTGATTACCGGGGAGTCGGGGACAGGCAAGGAACTGGTCGCCAAGGGTATTCATGGGAGGTCTCCTCGGAGTAGCAAATCTTTTGTGGCTGTTAACTGTGGAAGCATCCCCGAAAACCTTCTTGAGAGTGAACTGTTTGGCTATGTCAAAGGAGCTTTCACAGGTGCGGAAAGAAATAAAAAAGGCCTTTTTGAAGAGGCAAATGGAGCAACCCTCTTTCTGGATGAGATTGCTGAATTACCGCTGGCGATGCAGGTAAAGCTGTTGCGCGTTCTCCAGGAAAATGAAATCCGGCCAATTGGGTCCGGCAGAACAATTCCCATCGATGTCAGGGTGCTGGCCGCAACTGCCAGGAATCTTGAGGAAGCTGTTGCAGACGGTTCTTTTCGGGAAGACCTGTATTATCGGCTGAATGTTATGCCTATCAGGGTTCCGCCCCTGAGAGAGAGAAGAGAGGATATACCGCTATTGTGTCATCATTTTGTAAAAAAATTTAATAGCCAGTTCGACATGAGGGTTAAGGGGATATCACCGGAGGCTATGTCGCTCATTATTGGTTATCCATGGCCCGGCAATGTAAGAGAGTTAGAAAATGCGATTCAGCGAGGCATGGTGCTGACGCAAAGTGAATTTGTAGAAATTGGCCACTTGCCGGTTCGCATCCAGGATCCGCATTCAGAACAGAAAACTGAGATTAGTTTGAGTAACTCAGAAGGCGGATTGTCGTTAAAATTTGCGCAAAAACAGCTGGAGGCAAAGCTCATTGCTCTGGCCTTGTCCAAATGTGGCGGCAACAAAAGTCGTGCCGCTGAAATGCTTGAACTCAGTTACCCGTCACTGCTGAGTAAAATTAAACTGTACAGCCTGTAACTCTTGCGTTGACAAACTTAAATTATCGGCCTCCTGAGTGAGGGATTATTGTTGTCCGCCAGGGTTCAACTATTAAAACATTTAATAATTTTCAAATTAATTCACCGGCCAAGTCGGAAGCAACCTCGGGATATTCTCTTATAGTTGTGTGATATCAGATTGTTAGGGGTTGTGTTGCCTGTTGGCTCCATTTTTGCATTATACGGGAAAATGTAAAAACGTAATGAGATTCGGTTATTGCCCTAAATACAGGATGAGAGGACAAGTCTTAATGCCTATCGAAAGAAGGAAGAAACTCGGAAATCGAGGGTTTACGCTTATTGAACTGGCCGTTACCGTAGCCATCGCGTCTATTCTTGCAACTATAGCAATTGGAGGGTACCTCAGCTGGAAGCCGGGTTATGTTTTCCGCGGGGCGGTCTCACAGGTCCGGGGTGACCTGGAGCGGGCAAAGATGAGAGCTTTGGAAACGCGCAAGCAGTGCAGGGTGGTTTTCAATACCAATGGTTACCAGATTCTGGATGGAAACCGGGTGATGAATTCTAATGACTGGGGAAATGTTGATGCCAATGGGGTGCATACTCCGGGTACACCTTTTCGAGTAACGAATTTCGATGATTATCCGCAAATAACTTTAACAAATGGTGGTGCCGCAATAGTCGCCGGTACAGCAACGGAACCTATCATCACATTTTCTCCCCGGGGAACTGCTGGAGCTGATTCAGTGCAGGTGGTTCACCCCAATGCCGGTGTAGCTGGAATTGCTGTCAATATTACTGGAAGAATTAATATTACATGGCCATGAAAAATAAAAAAAACATACAAGCTGGGTTTAGTTTGATTGAGCTGTTGGTTGCCATGACAATCCTTGGGGTTGTTCTCGCTGGAGTGAGCGCCCTGTTTACCCGGACCGGTCGATATCATACAGGTCAGGAAATGCTGGTTGAAGTGGCACAAAATATTCGGAGTGCCAAGAACCTGATGGTCGATGAGATCCGCTCAGCCGGTTGTAACCCTGAGGGGACTGTACGTATCGGTTTTGAACTGGACAAATTTAACGATCGCTTTAACACAGACGCCAACTCAATTCATTTCACAAGGGACATAGATAACGAGGATTTAGACGAACTGTATGAACCTGATGGTGTTGTTGGTACTAATGAAAATATTCGTTATTACAGAAGAGATGGTGCGGGTAATGTTCTAAATCCGGGAGATCCAACTGTTGGAACTCTCGTAAGACTGACAGGTTCCGGTGCAGGCATTCCACAACCAGTCGTTAATAATATTGTGGACTTGGAGTTCAAATATTTCGATGAAGCCAATGTTGAAATTGCACCCGCTACCATGACAAAAAATTCAGTCCTCAGCAAAATCAGGACTGTTGAGGTAACCCTGGTTGGACAGGTACAAAATACCAGTAGGGTGAATGCCGGCAATCAAAACTGGGAACAGAAATTTAGAATCCGGGTTCGGAATTTATAGAGACCTTCTAAAGAATCCTTTTGCGGATGAGGAAATGAGAACTTCTAAAACAATAAGAAATCAAAAAGGTTTCACCCTGATCGAAGTGATGATTGCCATGGTTATTCTTGGCTTTGGATTGCTGGCTGTCGGATCCCTGCAGACAAAAAACATGGCCTTGAACTCCTCATCAAAAAGACAGACAGAGGGGTATAACTTTGCCATGGATAAGATTGAGCGACTGTTGACCGAATCGATTGATGTCGGCGATCTAACTGTTACTGGCAGTAGCCCGACATCCGTTGGTGATGGGCGTGTTCTCACTTCGGCTGATATTGCAGAACTCGGTTCCTATACAATTGAGTTGGACGTACTAAATAATGACATAAACATCCCTAACACAAGACGGGTATTTGTCTTTGTTCGGCAGAATGTCGGAGGAGTGCCAAAAGAAGTCGCAAGGGTCAACTTCTTAAGAACTCAGGCTTCATTTTAATTGGGTGGTTGAATGAACGTGAAAGAACTGTTGCAGAAGGAAAATGATTTCATTGAAAACGAGCAAGGGGTCTCAATTGTGACAGTTTTGCTTATTTTGATGTTGTTAACCTTTATCGGGATCGCCGCAACGAAAACGGTGATAAATGAAAAAAGGTCCATTCGGAGCTTGGCGGTTTTTGAGCAGAGCTTTTATTTTGCCGAATCAGCAACTCTCGAGGGGGTGCAAAAATTAGAAAATGAATCTACTCCCGAAGAGCTGCTTCCTGCCAACCTCACTCCTTTATCAAAGAATAGAAATTTGCTCATTGCAGCTGAGAAAGGCAAGCATACAGACGACTCTGATAATCTTGATGTAAACGATGATGGCAAATTTGATAAAAATGACGTGGCTCTTATCGAAGTTTCGGAAACCGATGCAAGCACCAGAAGGGTGGTAGTCAGTTTACCTATACCCAAGGGTGCTTCTCTCCAGCTTGGACAAAGCCGTCTCTACGATTATATGTCGTACGGGATGACCTCAGCTCAAGGCGGGCAGTCCATGATTAAAATGGGCTATCGAAAGCGGTTCTAGTGCTATGAATATTTTTAAAAAGCACCAATTAACTCCTGCTAATAGAACGGGAACATTTTCCTGGAGGTTGCTTATGAACGGTCAGCAGAAAATTCACCGATTAATTTTTCAATTGCTGTTGGGGGTTTTTCTTATAGTTGGATTAGCCTCTGTTGCAGCCGGTGCCTCTGTATCCGTTATTGCAACCGATTCAGATGCGGGCGAACCAGGGAATAATGGCGAGTTTACTGTGACAATTTCGCCCCCTGTTCCGGTTGCAACCCTGGTAAATTACAGTGTAACTGGAGTCGGCGCTGTAAACGGCAGCGATTACGTGGCCTTGAGTAACAGTGTGACGGTTCCCGTTGGAGGTACAGTTGCTATCCCCTTAACGGTGTTAGATGACAGTATCGTAGAAGGAAACGAGTCGGTCATGGTAACTCTGGCGAGTACGGATAATCCCAGTGTTAACATTAGTGCTCTCTTTGCCTCAGACACAGTCGCCATCAGTGATGACGACAGTGCCACCGTCTCAATTGCCGCCACCGATGGAGCAGCCGACGAAGCAGGTGATCCCGGGTTATTTACCGTAACCCTGACCAACCCGGCCAGCGTTGACACCATAGTCAATTACAGTGTTGCCGGCACAGC
>JBARUR010000008.1:0-2301 GCA_049645845.1 Desulforhopalus sp.
CCCACCACAGGATGTTTTTAGAACTGGATGACTTCATGATTTTAACATCCTAGTGTGACTTGATATGAGGGTTCTTGTTATTAACTCAATGATATCAATAGAAGGTACGGCTAAGTAACCAGCAGTCTTTTTAACAGTTCCTGATAATGATTAGGTAATGTTCGCCTCGCCGGAGTAACAACATAGAAACTTCTCTTCATTTTCAAGCCGGGGATATGAATCTCCTTGATCTTGCCGTTCAGCAATTCCTCCTGAATCGCATGGCGGGAGATTACAGAAACCCCCAGGTTGGCTTTTATCGCCTCTTTAACTGCCGCGCTGGATCCTAGTGTTGCGCAGATATTCAATTGGTTGAGGGTTTGATTCTGTTGTGCCAGGAGGGCTTCCGTGCTTTTTCTGGTGCCTGAGCCGCGCTCTCTCACTATGAAGGGGAGCTGGCTGAGTTCTTTCATGGTGATTTCGGAGGCAACAGGGTTGCTGGTTGCGGCGGCGAGGATTAATTCATCTTCGGCAAATGGCTGGTATTTGAGTTTGGGTGTTGGGATTTTAGCGCCGACTACTCCGAGAAGTAATTCATGGGCGGCGACAGCTTCGACTATTTTGGCTGATGCGTTAATCCTTATTTCAAATGAAATGCCTGGGAAGTCCTTCTTAAAAGAAGCGGCGAGTTCCGGCAGGATATAAGTGCCCGGAATCGTGCTGGCTCCGATTATCAATTCTCCGGATACACTTTCCCCGGAAGCGGAGATTTCTTCGCGAAGGCTTTGCAGGTCCTCTAAAATTGCCAGTGCTCTCGGGTAGAGAATTTCTGCTTCTGAAGTTGGTAGGATTGATCTGCCCAGTCGATCAAAGAGCCTGCAGTCGAGCCGTGCTTCCAGGTTTTGGATATGTTCGCTTACGGTCGGCTGGCTGGTGTAGAGTTCTTCTGCAGCTTTGGTGAAACTGCGGGTTTTATAGACCGTGACGAATATTTTTAGATGTCGAGTTTCGATGGTTGGTCCCCACTGGTATGTTTTTGTTATCGCGATTGTTTGCGGTCGGTAATTGATTCTGAATTCGGGATTATAGTGAGGATGTTTGCGGTTTACCACTAAAAAATGGGAGATCGCAGAGTCTTATTTCCAAGCACGATTCCAAAATCAATCAGAAAATTTGTTATTGATGACGCCCCTTAATAAAATATTTGGGATTTTAATATATTGGAATCGGATTGGACGGGTTTAGAACCCGCCCCTACACTTGAACTTACGTGGTCGGGTGGAAACCACACATGTTGATGGAACAGGCTTCGGCTGGGATTATGTTTTGGATTATCTGTCGTACCTGCCGACTCGCAGGATTGTAATCGATTATTCGCGGAGAAAATTTAAATCCTTTCAGACCTAATCATCTGGTTTTTTCAAGGGTTTCAGTGTTTCTGAGCCTGGATTGGACGGGTTTAGAACCCGCCCCTACACCTGAACCTACATGTTCGGGTGGAAAACAGCCATGGTGATGAAACAGGCTTCGGTTTGGATTATGTTTTGGATTATCTGTCGTACCTGCCAATATTTTCAGTCTGGGGTAATGAAGGGGGATTCTAATTTCCTTGATTAACATCCGGAGTGTCTGGAAACCAGCCAACACCGTGGTTGGCTGCAGGAAGAAACTTATTTGACATGTGCAACCCAAAGGGTTACGTTGAAGTGTCATGATAAAATCATTTAAGCATAAAGGATTGGAACATTTTTTCTACGACGGCAGCAGAAAAGGTATCAAAGCCGAGCATGCCAGCAGGCTGGAGAGGCTTCTAGATCGGCTTAATGCTGCAAGTGACATCAACGATATGAACTACCCAGGATCATGTCTTCATCAGTTGAGAGGAGATAAAGAAGGTCAGCATTCAGTTCGAGTTTCCGGCAACTGGAGAGTTTTCTTCGAATTTAAAGATGGGGACGCATATATTGTAGATTATGGCGACTCTCATTGAGAGGTACAAATGAATAGAATGACAAGGCAACCAACACATCCAGGCAACATAATAAAAGAAGACTATCTTTCACCATTATCTATTAGCATAAAAGATATGGCTATTGTCCTTGGAGTTTCAAGAAAAACCCTCTCAAAAATTATTAATGAAAGAGGTTCAATAACCCCTGAAATGGCGCTACGGCTATCAAGAGCTTTTGATACTACACCCGATCTTTGGATGAATCTGCAAAAGAACTATGATTTATGGCAGGCTGAAAATTCATCCAGCTCATGGAAGACAGTAAAGCCATTATCTCTTGACCTTTTGCATTCACATTGAAATTTCAGCGA
>JBARUR010000009.1:0-41929 GCA_049645845.1 Desulforhopalus sp.
ATCAAACGGAGAGTCTGACGAATAGAGCAGGTTTCCGGAATACTCTGCAAAAACATCTCCATCTCCTTTTGTTATCACGCAGCTGTCTTTGTGGACTGCAATTACGCGGGCAACCTTATGAGTCACAATTTTGCCTGCATCGACTTGATTGCGAAACCAGTCGTTATACCCAATACTTTCCAGCTTATCCATGACTCTATTTATACCTGTTAAAGCACCTTCCAAATTCCTTCAGCAGTTGCAATGAGCTGCTCGCCACATCGTAGTTCGCCCTGCATGAAGACCAAGGAACGTGTTTTTCTAAGGACTTTGGCTGTGCCCAGCAGTAAATCACCCGTTTTTGAAGCGGAGAGAAATTTGACATCGAAGGAAATTGTTGCAGCTTTTGAGTTTTCAGGGAGTACTCGATGAGCAGCTGTCCCCATTCCTGAATCCATCAGGCTCATGATGAAGCCACCATGAGTAATACCACCGGGATTCAAATGAATGTCTTGTATTCTGGCCCTGAATTGGTAGTCAGACTCAGAAATTGTTCTGAACTCTAAACCGCCATTGTGTTTCATAAAGCCAACGAGGCTAATTTGTTGAAATGAATCGTTCATATCTTTAGTAATGAATGGTTTCTTATATTAGAAAAATTCTCAAAGACCCTCTTAATCCATATGCAATTTTCCAGGTTAATAGGAGATATATGGACTACGAGAACACAATCCATTTCCTTTTCCCGTCCAGGTAAAATGCAAATATCATTGGACCCAGTGCCATTGCAACTTATCGAAAACGTTTAGCCATTGTTGATCGAATTTCACTTCAAGCGCGACTTTTGCATTAGTAATTGGATGAACAAAATCAAGATTTTTAGCAATTAACATTAAGCGTTTGAAACCAAAGTAGTCACAAAAAAATGGATTCTGTTTATTGTCGCCATAGTTGATATCGCCAATGATGGGGTGACGTAAGTGAGCCAAATGCCGTCTTATTTGATGTCGGCGACCTGTGCTGGGTTCCAGTTTTATCAGCGAATAGCGAACAGTGCTAAATTTACCAACTTTTATGGGCAGTGATGCGGTTAATATAGACCGGTAAGCAGTTATCGCCTGTTGTGGATCCTTATGACGACTGACATTTTTATCGCCAAATTTGTCGAGATTTTCTTTAAGTGGATAGTCAATAGTCTCGTTACCAAACAAATGACCACGAACTAAGGCATAATATGTCTTCTTTATGGTTCTATCGGTAAACGATTGTCCCATCAAGCGTGCGACTTCTGCACTTAGAGCAAAGAGCAATACTCCGGATGTTGGCCTGTCTAATCTATGCACGGGGTATACATATTGACCAATCTGATCTCGAGCAAGTTGTAAAGCGAAATATTTTTCATCTTTATCCATATAACTTCTGTGCACAAATAAACCTGCAGGTTTATTGACAGCGACCAAATATTCATCTTGGTACAATATTTCCAATATCGGCTTTACCTCAATAGCCAAACCTGACTCTCCGCCACCATCTATTTGGCGGAACCCAAAATTAATTTCATTCTTATTGTCTACGCCTCCTGTGTCCATTTTCAACGCCACTTCAACGTAAAAGTTTGATGCAATCTTTATCTGGAAAACTTATTAATGAATAGTCGAGTAGCCCGAGGGAATTTCACCCCCAGGCTCTCACAGATCCGGACGTGAGCCTCTCGGCTCATCCGGCTCCTATTGTCCAGCCGGAGGTCTCATGCCAAGCATCTGCCAATGGGCAAACAACTGTGACTGCCGCAAAGCCAAGCGCCCCAACCAGTGCGTCGCTTTTCTTTGGCGTCCTCTGAAATTCTTAAATTTCCTCATGACCCATTTTATTATCACGCGATTCAGAGTGTGAAACACCTTGAACATCTCTGACTTGTAAAAATTCGCATAATAATTAATCCAGCCTCGCAGCTTCGGGTTAAACGTTGTTTTTCAGTCGGACTTATAGAACAAAATCAACCCCAATCTCCAATGTTTCTGTCTGTATCTATCAATCAATCTGGAGTCTACCAACGGCTATGAATTTTCCTGGTTTGGATTGTCGAACAATTACTATTTCACCAGAGCTAGGATAAACCTTGGTCAGCGCAGTAATGTTAACTTGATGAGTAACCAACAAAATCGGTTCTGTAAAATCTTGCTTTACTAACCATTCTTTGAGCATCCGTGTTTGTAATTCTTCACGCTCGAATTCTTGAAAGAAGGAGTTCAACGCCGGGAGCTCCTTAACCGGTCCTAGTGCGAGCAACTTTGCTGTTTCGAGGCATCGACACCATTGACTCGAGAACACGCGCACCTTATCGATTCCGTTTGCACGAAATCGTTTGCCAATTTCTACCGCCTGATTGCGGCCCTCTATAGATAGGTTTCTCTGGGTTGTGCATTTACCAAGCTCAAAATGTGGAGGATCACCTGTCCCGGGTGCTATAGCATGACGTAACAATGCAAAGTGGTTATCCGACTTGAGAGCGTTCCATACCGTGGACTCATTTGCATATAAGTATCCCGCTCCGAGAATTATGAAGCAGGTTATCGCCATTAGAGATATCTGCCAAAATCTTGTCAAAATAAATACTGAACATTGACAACTTGAACGCTGCATCTCTACCCCTTTCGTTCGTGAATCGACTTTGATTCTTCTTTCATCTCTATTTTCTAGCAATTATCCAGAAACTGGATATCATTCCGGCCGATAGCAATTTCGTAATGCTTTTGTACTTTTCATATCCCCAAAGGTACCGCCTGCAGTCCAGATAGTTCCAATAAATCATAACCGAAAGAAGTGGTAACAGATAGGAGAATGTGCCAGAAAATGATTAATCCGAGATTAGCTCAAATTATCAACCATGGTTAGCAAATTATTACTGGAGCCACAAAACGATATCGTTGATCGTAGAAAACCATACCGTTATCCCCGAAGTTCGAAAATTCGAAAATGGAGGGACACCATACGTATTTCATCCTTTGACTGACCATGCATGGCGGCAGTTGCCTTCGGAGACCATTCACCCTCGGCATAGACATGAACGGACAGAAAGAATCTCAGATAAAAAATCATTAATACCACAAAGTAATAACAAAATATTAGAGCAAAAAACAATAAGTCCATAGCTGACTAATACAATGTGTAATCATATAGATAAGCTGTTTTTTATTCGCTTTAATATTATATGTTTTTGAGGTATATTCAGTATGACGTTCCTAACGAGGATCTTGTGAAAACGTTCCTTTCAAATCATACAAACCTGATGAGGTTACCATGGCAAATTTTCTCTTTGTATTAAGCTCAAATGACAACGAAAAAGCAACCCGTTGCTTCCAATTTGCAAAAATCGCTCATTCCAAAAATCACACTGTTAACATCTTCCTGATTGACAACGGAGTTGATTGGGCCGTTAAAGGTCGCGATGCATCCACCAAAACAATAACCGGTGACTGCGTTAACGATTACCTGCCATACCTGGTTGAAAATGAGGTTACTACCGGAGTTTGCACACCTTGTGCGAAAAATAGGAACCTTGACGAAGCAAATTTTTGCAGCAACATGGCGCTTGATGGTGGCCCGCACCTCATAGATATGGCAGCTGAGGCGAAGGTCTTCAATTTTTGACTTTTTTATTTGTTGAACCGGATTACTGTTATGCTTTCGTTCTTCATTAATTCTTTAAGCAGACAGTATATCTGGTTCATAAAGGCGAGGAATGGCAAAAGCACTGACGGAAAAAGATGCAGAGGCACTCAACCTCTTCCGACACCGCAACAGGTTACTCACTGCCATAAGGGAGCACAGTTTACGTGATCCTGAAGATCAAAATTATGCCATTATCTTTCAACACTGTTGTAATATTCTGGCCGGAGCCTTTCATTGCAATTTTGTGTGGGCGGGAGATTTTGACAGAGAAGCAAATAAAGCGATTTCCTTTGCGGCAATGCCGCACCTCATTTTTACGGATTCTTCAGTACAAAATTATCTCACCGACATTTTCATAGAACATTTCAGCGGCATTCCTTCGGCAAACACCGAGCCTCTTTATTCATATTTACCTACCGAACATAGCGAAAACTCAGCAACGACAGGCTACAACTTTGCCATCTGCCCCGTAGGATACCAGAATCGCGTTTATGGTTTTGTGGCGATGCACTGCAAGGAACGAATCAATAACTGCGATCTTAAAATGGCATTTATCGGGCATGTGATAGACGATGTAGCCCTGGCTCTTTATTCACAGGACACCGCACGAAAACTAAAAATAGAGCGGGATTTCAATAAAGACATTGTCGATACAATCCAGGCCCTGATGGTTACGATCAGTCCCTGTGGAACTATTGTATCTTTTAATCGGCGAGCCGAGCGCGTTACGGGCTACACTGAACGGGAGATTCTCGGTAAATATTGGGTTGATGTCATGACCTCTCCCGACAACCGGCTTGAATTTCAACAATTGTTCTCAGAAACACTCAAAGGAACACAAGCCAACATTCATTTTTCGGCACCACTTCTCACCAAAGACGGTATAGAACGTTATATAAGCTGGCACGGCTCCATCCGGCATAATATCGACCAGGGCCAGGTTGGACTTGTCATGCTCGGGATCGATGAAACGGAAAAATTGGCAGCAGATCAACAACTCAATAAATTTACCGCCCGCTGGAAAAAAATTTTCATAGCTATACAGGATCCCGCGCTGGTGGTATCCAACGATAATAGAATACTTGAAGCAAATCCTGCGACCTGTGCTGCTGCCAAAAAGCTCCGAGATCAGGTGATTGGCCAAAATGTTTGCGATATCCTCCATGGTGGTCACACCGGCGTCAATCAATGCCCGCTTGAGAAGTTTATCGGTTACCAGAAAAGCCAGATAATCGAAACTGATTTGAATGGTCTCCACGGTACATATATGCTGACCGTCAGTCCACTTGTTGAAGAAAACGGTGATATCAACGCTACCCTTCTTCTTGCCCGCAACCTTACGGAAGAAGAAGTAGTCAGAGCGGAAGCGATCAGGGCAGCCCAATTGGCTGCAATAGGCGAGCTGGCATCCGGAATTGCCCATGAAATAAATAATCCGATCAACAGTATTATCAACTATGCCCAGATAATACTCGACCTACCGGAGGATCCGGAAGCAGCAGAAAACCTCGGCGGCATCATCAGCGAAGGAAAGAGGATAGCAAAAATAGTTGCAAACCTGCTCGATTTCGCACGCCGCAGAGAAGAAATCCTTGCTCCTTCACGAATTGAAAAAATAATTTCAAACAGCCTCCAGCTGGTTGCTCATCTTTTGAAAACCGATGGAATTACCTGCTCCGTCATTATTAGCGAGCCGTTGCCATCTCTGATGTGCAATGAACAGCAGCTGCAGCAGGTTGTCCTCAACATGATAAGCAATGCACGTTATGCACTGAACAAGCGATATCCAAAACCTTGCCGGGAAAAAAAGCTCGAGATTAGAGGTGCTTTGATTAATCGAGGCAAAAAAACCTTCATCCAATTGATATTTAGCGATAACGGCGTTGGAATTGTTCCGGAAATTCAGGCAAGAATCTTCGATCCATTTTTCTCAACCAAGCCCAAAGGAGAAGGAACCGGCCTGGGATTAAGTATCAGCCACGGCCTTATAAGAGATCATGACGGATATATCAGGGTACGGAGTACTCCGGGTGAATGGACAAAATTCATAATCGATTTGCCGGTCACTATTAGTGCCTTACTCCAGAAAACCAGTCACTCAGTTCAGTCCCCATGCTTTGAGGGGTATAAAAAACAAGAAATCTGAAGGTTACTATAAAATTAGAAAGTTAAATTAACTTCCAAGGCACTTATCCCCTACAAAGCATAGGGACTAAAGAGAGTACCCCTTGTGGGGTGTTTCAAGAGAGATATCATGAGAAAAAAGTTTCTTACAGGGGCAGTCGTCACTGGTGAATTTGCGGTATTCATCGGCTTGGCTTCACTGTTGTACATACACTTCAATCTTCCGGCCAATACCAATGAGATTATGACTGGCGGCTTGCTGGTTCTCTTCCTCCTTTTTGCCGTGTTGATAACGGTAATACATTCGCTAGAACAGCAGGAAAAAACTATTAAAAGTCTACAAAAAGAGCTGGCTATCGAAAAGAGCACCAGTCAGAATGTGCAGACCCAGTTTGAAGAAGCCATCGAAAAGAGAACATTTGAGCTGCAGATGGTGAACGGCGCCTTAAATCGAGAGATAGCTGAAAAAATCCAGGCAGTAGAAGAAGCCCGCGATCTGCAAAAACAGTTTAACCTTATTTTAGAGTCCGCCGGTGAAGGAATCCTCGGCCTTGATAACCACGGTAAAGTCATTTTTATAAATCGGGCCGCTTCTCTCATGCTGGGCTGGGAGGTTGAGGAGTTACTTGGCCACACCCACCACGAATTAATCCATCATACCCATGCCGACGGCACTGCGCATCCGGAAGAAAACTGTCCTATCTATATGGCCTATCGGGATGGACATGTTCACTATAAAACAGGCGATGTATTCTGGTGTAAAAACGGCACCAGTTTTCCCGTTGAATATGTCAGCACTCCTATCAGGGATCGTGGATTATTAACCGGTGCAGTTGTTGTTTTTCGTGACATGAACACCTACAAATAAAAGCGCCATGAAACCAACAGAATTTGAAAAAAGTTCAATCCTTATTGTCGACGATGAGATCAGCTTAAGAAACACGTTCCGCATATTCCTGGAACGTGCCGGCTATGCAACCGTTATCGAGGTTGGCACATTTTCCGAAGCCGTCAAGGCAGTATCTGTCCGGATGTTTGACCTGATTATCTGTGACATCGTCCTGGAGAGTCAATCAGGCATAGATTTACTTAAGAGATTCAGAAAATTAGGGGTGAATTGTCCGGTTGTGATCATAACCGGCTACCCCCACGTCGAAACAGCGTCGGAGGCGGTACGTCTTGGTGCCTTCGATTATCTCGCCAAACCCGTCGAAAAAGAAGCTCTTCTCAAAATTGCCCGGCTTGCCATTCAACAATACCATCTTGAGCAGGGCAAAAAAGCAGCAGAACTGGCCAGGGAACAGTACCGGCATTTTCTTGAAACAATATTTAAAAGCGTCGCGGACAGTATCATTTCAGTCGATCCAAGTATGAACATCATGAAAGTGAACCACGCAGCTTCACTGCTTTTCCAACAGATGCATATTGAACTTCTTGAGAACGGGAATTTTGCAGACCTGCTGAAAAACAGTAAAGGGCTTTGCCAACTCACCGATGATGTGGCCCAGGTTATTAAATCCGGCTCGGAGCTGACGGATCACCGGCTGGAATGCTTTCTCGGCGAAACGTCCAAAATATTGAGTGCCTGCATCAGCCCGCTGGATAATGGTACCGGAACTCCAGCCGGTGCCGTATTAGTTCTCAGGGATATGAACATCAAGGAGCAGCATCAAACTTCTCAAAGAACATATTTTCACAGAATGATAGGTGCCAGCCCTGCTATGCAGAATGTTTATATGCTCCTTGAAAAAATCGGCAGAGTCGACACCTCCGTTCTGATAACGGGAGCCAGCGGCACTGGTAAAGAACTTGCGGTGCATGCTTTGCACCAGATAAGCCCCCGTAGCAACCGACCACTGGTCATGGTCAATTGTACCGCAATCCAGGATAATCTTCTTGAGAGCGAATTGTTCGGTCATAAAAAGGGTTCCTTTACCGGAGCCGAAGAAAACCGAATGGGAAGAATCCTTCAGGCTGAAGGAGGTACACTGTTCCTGGACGAAATAGGTGACATCTCGAATATCATGCAATTGCGGTTGCTGCGTTTTCTGCAGGAGAAAACATTTTATCAGGTTGGAAGTGACAAAGAAATTCATGTTGATGTCCGCGTTATAGCCGCGACAAATGTCGATCTCAGGCAAAAAGTCAAAAACGGTAGTTTTCGTGAAGATCTTTACTTCCGTCTCCTGATTATTGATATTCACCTCCCGCCGTTACGTGACCGGGAAGGTGACATTGCACTGCTCACCAACCACTTCATCAATCGCTTTGCCCAGAAGATGAACAAGAGTATAACCGGCATCTCCGAGCAGGCAATGGAACTTTTTTGCCGGTATGACTGGCCGGGTAACGTGCGTCAACTTGAACATTCAATTGAACGGGCGTGCATACTCTGTCAGAATGCAACGATTTCCAGAGAGCATTTGCCGGAGGAAATCCTTAAAATGTCCCAGACGGACCTCATAGACATATTACCGGTTCCAGAATGGAGCATAACTCCGCAAAATGCACTTACAGAACAGGAACAACAAACCACTGCAGGGATTTTATCCGCTCTAAAAAAAGCCGGCGGCAACAAGGCAAAGGCCGCCCGAATATTAAAAGTCGACCGCTCGACCCTCTATCGCAAAATGCGTGAGCTCCATATCGACATGAATATTTTTACCAGTTAAGCCGCTCCACATAAGTGTTGCAACACTTGTGTAGCAAATGCCATAATTGTGTTGTAATTCCGCACCGAATTTTTCTGTTTTAGCTCTTGTCCATTTCTCAACCAATTCTTTTAAAGCTAATGGAATCAAACATTTACACTGTGATACTGCCATGCAGCGCAGAATTGACAACAGCAGGAATCTGTCTGGCACCGCATATGCTAAACAAATAATCATCAGGATATATGTAAATCTTCACCAGCACCCCAAATGCGCACGATCAGACCGCCGTGCATAGGCCAACTATCGCTCGTCGGCCAGTTTGTGCACCTCTGGAGCACTGTTGAACCTTTACAGATCTGGAGTTATGCAAGCGTGATTTGCTCTTCTCATAAATGGTTATGGATATATAGATCAGGCAGATCGGAAAATTTTCTTCAGCAGGGGCTGGAACAACATGACTGCTCCGGAAAACAGTTTCTCGTGCACGCCATTTTCAAGCGAACAGGCTTGCATAGACTATCTCTTTCGAAAACGTTGGCCATGGGGATTCAAATGTCCTTTCTGCGGTTCGGTGCAGCAGGATATCGCTCCGGCCTATGCTGTGGTGTGCCGGTATTGTCGCAAACAGATCTCTATAACAGCCCACACCTTAATGCATGGCAGCAAGAAGAGCCTGGTTGCCTGGATGAGGGTTTCCTGGAAATTTTGTTCTAACTATGAAGGGATAAGTGCACGGGAACTTCAGAGGCTCATGGAGCTCTCCTGCTATCAGACAGCCTGGAGCTGGTTACATAAAATCAGACGGGGGGCGGCACTTGCCGAATCGGCACCCTGCGGCGATATCGTTCTTTTTGACGTGTTATCGATACCAGTTACGACATCTCCTCACCAAACATGCCCGGCTATAGGGCTTGCCCTGGAACTGAGCCACTCCGACACTGCTCGCGTTCGTTTTATTGTTCTTCATTCAGTTTCACCCAGTGCCATTACAGCTGCAGCCAATCAGCTGGTTGAAAAGGGAGCGACCCTATTAATCAGGAACAGGCAGTGGCTTTCAAGTGACTGCCATATCGCCTCTGATCTTCGAGGACAACCCACCACAGAACAATTGGTACGTGGGCATCAAATGCTCGATCAGGCAATGTCATGGTTAAACACAGTGTACCGAAGAGCTGTCAACCCAAGTCATTTACAAGGCTATCTGGATGAATTCTGTTTTCGTCATAACACAATATCGTGGCCCGATCATCTTACTATTCTGGATCACCTGCTGACAGGTCTTTTATCTGGTGCGGAAGAGCCATACCCGATAAAAAAGCAATCGACCACAGGAGCCATATCATGAGAAACAGAGTGCAGGCCGGCTTGCTGATAATCTTTCTGACTTTTCTTGGTGTTCTCGGCTACAACGCCTGGTTACTTGAAACCACACCTCCAGAAAGAACCTATAGCGAATTTCTTTCCGATCTTAAAAGAGGGCAGGTAACGTCTGTCCACCTCAAAGGTTCCGAAATTCGCGGCGAAGATAGTTCGGGTCACATATTCAGGACATTTTCACCGGATCTTCCGGCTCTTGTACCTTTGTTATTGGCAAGCAATATCACGGTCAGTGCCGAAAAGCCGCCAACCCTTTTCGATCGGCTCATGGTTATGCTCTTACTAGCTGTTACCATGATATTTTTGTGGTTTATCTTTGCAGGACGTTCTCTGCGGGAGGGCAATTTATGGAAAGAAAATCGTTTCCAGATAAGAGCCGGCGGTGGTGACATGAAAACCTTTGCCGACGTCGCCGGTATTGATGAAGTTAGGGAGGAACTTAAGGAAATTGTCGATTTCTTAAAAAATCATGAAAAATACAACCTGCTTGGCGGCCGCATCCCAAAAGGAGTATTGCTTCAAGGGCCTCCCGGAACTGGCAAGACCTTGCTGGCCCGGGCAATTGCCGGGGAAGCTTCCGTTCCTTTCTATCTGATAGGCGGATCGGATTTTGTCGAAATGTTTGCCGGTGTCGGAGCCTCGAGAGTGCGGGAATTGTTCGGCCAGGCGAAAAAGAATGCCCCCTGCATTGTATTTATTGATGAAATAGATGCAATCGGCGGCAGACGAGGGGGAGGCGGCAATGGCGGTTCCCATGAAGAACGGGAACAAACCCTCAATGCCCTGCTGGTAGAAATGGACGGTTTCTCCAGCAACGAAACCGTGATTGTTATAGCTGCCACAAATCGGCCGGATATTCTCGACCCGGCACTTTTGCGTCCCGGCAGGTTTGACCGCCAGCTGACAGTCTCTCTTCCCAACATGCTTGGCAGAGTAAAAATCCTCGAAGTCCACACACGACAAATCACCACTTCACAGGCACTCAACCTGACCGTTATTGCCCAGGGAATTCCTGGATTCAGCGGGGCCGATATAGCTAACCTGGTCAATGAAGCCGCCCTGACTGCCGCCATGTATAAAAAACAATCGGTAGAGATGAGCGATTTCGAGGAGGCAAAAGACAAAATTGTGATGGGCCTTGAACGTAAAAATGCAGCGATCAATGAACAGGAACGGCGAGTCATCGCCTATCACGAGGCTGGCCATGCGATCGTCGCACGACTCCTGCCGGAGACTGATGGTCTTCATAAAATTACCATCATCCCGAGGGGGATGGCTCTGGGGTTAACCCAACAGCTCCCCGTTGAAGAGAGATACACCTACTCTCTGGTGTATCTCTTGAACCGGATCAAGGTTCTGCTTGGTGGACGCATCGCCGAGAAAATTATTTTCAACCACCTTTCCACCGGAGCAGCAAACGACATAGCCGCCGCAACGGATATTGCTCACCGATTGGTCTGTGAATGGGGCATGAGCGGAGTCCTTGGCTCCATGGTCTATCGTCGGACACAGCACCAGTTCCTCGGAGATGTCGATATCAAAGGACATTTCAGTGAAGCAACAGCCAGGGAGATAGACCTTGAAGTGCGAAGAACAATTAATGATTGTTACGACGAGACGGAAAAGCTGCTGCGCAGCCACAACCGCCTTATTCATGATCTTGCAGAAATCCTGCTGATAAACGAAACCATTGATGCAGAAGAAATGGAAATTGTTTTGCAATGCTACCTCAATGAAAAATCAAACCCCAAAAAAAATCCAATAGACAGCAGGCGGGAGTCTCGTGAGAATCGAGAGCCTTACCCGAAATTTTCTGCAAATACAGCAGAGGAGATCTTGGCATGACCAACTTAAAAACAACCGATATCATTATTTTCCAGGTCGTATTGATCCTCCTAGCCGTTCTGCCGGCGGTAAGCATGGATGCAGAGGATGCCCCGGAGAATGTAACGATCGATTATCTGCAGGAACTCTATTCAGCGGTATCTTTTGACCACCGTCTGCACACTGACATGTACGACTGCAGGTCATGTCATCATCATACGACAGGCACCGGTACAGAGAACCCAACCTGCAAAAAGTGCCACGCCGCATCTACAGGTTCAGATGATGTGTCCTGCTCCGGATGCCATGAACGTAAAAAAACATCCCCACCTAAAGCCGGAAATAGAAAAACCGCTGCCGTTTATCATTTTGACAAACCCGGTCTCAAGGGCGCCCTCCATTTACAATGTCTCAGTTGCCATCGCGTCGATAACGGCCCCACAGATTGCGCGGGATGTCATGAACTTACACCGGCGGGGCGAAAGCGTTTTGCAATAAAGAACTGAGGCGGCAACGTTATGACAGCACCTCATTGATTGCTTGCGATTTAATTTTGCTGGAGAATGCAATGGAAGCGAAAACAAACCGTAGAACATTATTGAAAAGTGGTATTGCCGGGACAATTGCAGTTTTGGTGCAGCGACCAAAAATCAGTGCAGCCAAGGAGATAAAGAAATACCCAAATACTTTTGGAGTACTGGTCGACATGACTCGCTGCGTTGGCTGCAGGAGTTGCGAGGCGGCTTGCAATGCCGAACAAAATCTGCCTGAACCCGAGAATTCATTCCTTGACCAGAGTGTACTGGAGGAGATGGAGCATGGTCAGAAAAGACGTACGGATGAAACACGCTACACCGTGGTCAATCGCTATAACCTCCCGGGCCAGGACCACCCATTGTTCAGGAAAGTGCAATGTAATCATTGCCAGGAACCAGCCTGCCTTTCATCGTGTTTCGTCAATGCCTATACCAAGACCCCCGAAGGAGCTGTAATTTACAATCCGGATGTCTGTGTCGGCTGCAGGACCTGTATGATAGCCTGTCCCTTTTATATCCCGACCTTCAAATATTCAAGCGCCTTTAAGCCTCGTATCATGAAATGTATTTTTTGTTACGATACCAGGTTGAAATTTGGCCAACCACCCGCATGCGTGGAGGCATGTCCACAAGAGGCATTGACATTCGGCAACCGCGAAGATCTGATCAAGATCGGCAGGCGCCGGATAGAAGAAAACGAAGACCGGTACATTGATCATATCTATGGCGAATATGAAGCCGGTGGCACGTCATGGCTTTACCTTTCAAGTGTGCCGTTTAAAGAAGTGGGTTTCAATACAGAAATACCCAATGAACCTATCCTTGATTCGGTCAAGAACTTTTTGGCCATTGTGCCGATGGTGCTGACTATCTGGCCTGCCCTTTTTGCAGGTTTTCACCTCTTGGCAACCCGTAAGGAACATCATCAAAATATTCAGCATGAGAGCGACCGGGAGGAAGAATAATGCAAACCTTTGTTTCTGAGAATACCTACTTGTCCATTAAAGGATCAAGCAAGAAAGATGGAACACTGTGGACCCTGAAAGAACGGTTGCTGCTTGGTCTAACTACCAGGCAATATCTGCAGCAATTTTGGCGCAACCGGGTGAACTGGCTGCTGCTGGTAATATTTTCAGTCGGTCTGCCGCTTCTTCTGCAGCGCTATATCTATGGCCTTGCTTCGGTAACCCATGCCTCCAACGATTATCCTTGGGGCCTTTTTCTCGGTTTTGGTCTGTTTGGCATGGTGCCCCTGTCTGCCTCGGGTTTTCTCCTTGGTACTACTGTCACTCTTTTTGGCAGGGAAGACTTCCATCCTATCGAACGCCTGGCTCTGCTCAATGGGTTGCTCGGGTATTTTTTTGCCGTCGTCTATCTGGAAGTGGATCTCGGCATGCCATGGCGTCTCGCCTATCCGATGATTGTATCCTTAGGCCCGGCAGCGGTCCTTTTTCTTGTGGCCTGGCACGTTGCGACCTATCTCTCAGTGCAGATAGCTGAAGTACTGCCGGCCTTTTTCGAATGGTTGAATAAGCCGGACTGGAAAAAATATATTAAACGAATGGCCATTGGTCTTACTATTGCCGGCATCATTCTTTCCACCTTGCACCAGGGCGCACTCGGCGCACTTTTCACCTATGCTCCCACCAAACTGCATCCTCTCTGGCTCTCAACCGATTTTCAATGGATCCACTTTCTCTGCTCTGCGGTTTTCGGTGGATTGGCGATGGTGATCGTCAGTTCTACCCTTATAAATCGCTATATGAACTGGCGTTGCGGCGAAGCTTTCAGGGATAACCTTGACAGCATGACCCTAGGGCTTGCCAAGGGCGCTTCCTATGCAATGATCACTTATCTGGTCATCAAGCTGGTGGCCATCGCTCATGACAACGAGTGGGAACATCTTCTCACCGCCTGGGGACTCTACTACATCCTGGAGGTGGGTTTGGGGGTAGTGCTGCCAATGATTCTCTTTGCCAAAGGCGTACGCGACAATGCAGTAACGCCGGTTCGGATTGCTGCCTTCATCACTGTGATCGGTATAATTTGGAATCGTTTAAATACTTCTATTTATTGTTTTAATTATGAAATATATCAGGAGATTCCCCACTGGAAAGAGGTGTGGCTGACTGTTACTCTTTATGCACTCTATTTTGTTGTCTATAGATTCATCGTTTATCGACTGCCCATTGTCTTTGACTGGGAGACTGCCTCTACTCAATCCAAACCTATCTAGTGTCTGTCCAGAAATGAGTAATTTTATTCTAAATCGAGACGTTCGATAAATTTAACCGGAGGCATATAGTTGATATTCCGAGGATTGAATTTAGAGAGCAACGATGAATTAGGGCAAATGTGCCATTTATGGACAAACCTATCTAGCAGGATATACAACAATAATGCTGCTCTATCCTAAGCTTTTCCCTTGTTGCGACAGTTGTGATCGACGACTTTCCCCACCTCACAACACGACGAATCTTATAAATTAAATTTATCTAATATATCAATAATTTACCTATTCAATATTTCCCATTTTCCGTCAGAATATTCTTTTCCTTCAAGAATGTTATGGCACGTCTGATGCAATTCAGAAGTAAAGAGGCGATCAACAACGCACCCAAATCACCACTAGAAGGAGGACGCCATGAAAAGCCCGATTATCACCAAAGAGGTAATTAAGATAGATGTTGCAGACGAAACGATGAAGTTTGCACTGAAGGTCGGCAAAGTAGTCAGTGCCCTCATTGGAATATGGGCGGTTTCCTGTCTGGCATCGGCGGTTATAAATATTGGCCCTCTCCAGATGGCTAAAGGATATATCACTGCCATTACAGGCTTCTAAAACTCTACTCTCGAAGGAGAACGAAATGACGACAAAAAGTATGAAGCCTGCAGGGATATTAATGATAGGTACTGGATGTCTATTCGGCCTATGGGCTCTTACTGTACTTATGGGAGGACTTCATAAAGTTAACTGGCAGGTGACGGAATTGGCAAGGCAGTATCTGGTAGCAACTGGTATGATTAAGCCGATACATACTTTAGTAGATTTCTACACTCACATTAAGGGAATTGAATATATTATCTGCGTCGCCTTTTTTGTGGCCTTTCCAATATTTTTCAGATACGTCGATAATCGAAAAACCCACATCACCGAATCACGCGGGTCACATTAAGAGTATTAAGAGTTAAAACATTCCTGAAATTATGTTTTGCATGGGGCGGGTTCTAAACCCGCCTCTTATGCCCTGCCTACCAGCTTCCCTTATTCTCCATTGAAGCCCATGGTTCCTGAACCGGCAGCTTGTCTCCTTCCTGCAGAAACTCAATAGATATCTGATCGGGAGTACGGATAAAGGCCATATGGCCATCTCTTGGCGGGCGAAGAATTGTAACGCCTTTGTCCATCAACATTTGACAATATTCATAAATATTCTCAACACTGAAAGCTAAATGGCCAAAATTGTCGCCCACGCTGTATGCTGTTTCCTGATCCCAGTTATACGTTAATTCAACTTCCGGTTCTCCCGGAGCTGTTGCAAGATAAAGAAGCGTAAACCGTCCGCTTTCATAATCCTTCCTTCGAGTCACAACCAAACCGATTGTATTGGTAAAAAAATCGAGGGATTGCTCAAGGTCTTTTACTCTCACCATTGTGTGTAAAAATTTCATAAAATGTACTCCCTGGAAGATTATTCCTTTGATCACTTGTTATTATTGAGTCGTAAAAACTTAAACTCTTCGGTTTACGTAAAAACCCAAAATTTCACCATTTTTCCATTATAAATCTCAACGATAAGTATTGGGAGCATTTTTGCCTTATTCATTTATGATGAATTCGCAAAAAGCTTAACTCTTCGGACCATTTACGAATTCTTCATTTATGTCTTTCCGACAGCTGGAAAAGGATGGCCAGCCACATTTTCTCCGTTAGGCAAAATTTCAACAAATATTTGACAAGGATTTTCCAGAACAGTAGCATTAATAATTGATATTGTTCAGCCCGCAACAAACAATGAGGTCTCCGAATACTTAAAAGGTCCGGTCGTTGTATTAACATGCTGAATTTGTTTCCGTAAGGCACTAACTGAGAAGACATTGTATGGAAAAGAATCACGAACAGAATTTTGATTACTTCTATGTAGCAAGGCAACCAATTTTTGACTGCGACGGTCGAACATACGGGTATGAGCTGTTGTTCAGGAAAAATGCCGAAGGGACCTTTGCCGAAATAGACAATGCTGACTCAGCCACAATAAATGTGGTAACCTGTGGATTTATAAAATCACAGGAAAATATCAATCAGACCAAACGCATTTTTATAAACTTCACGGAAAACATGCTCCTCGCGGGAGCCCCGCGAGCACTTCCTCCGACAATAGCGGTCATTGAAGTCCTCGAAGACATAGTTCCCTCGCCGGATGTTGTTCTGGAGCTTCTCAAGCTAAAACAGGAAGGATATTTAATAGCAGTAGATGATTTTGAGGGTAATTCTTTAGATGATTCTTTTTTAGATGTCGCCGATATTATTAAGATCGATGTTTTTGGAAAAACAGAAGACGCCATTTTAGATATTTTTAATCAGATCAAACATAAAAAAGCGCTCAAGCTGGCCGAAAAGGTTGAAGACAGATCTTCGTATAATTTCCTGTTAAAAACAGGATTTGATTTGTTCCAGGGATATTTCTTCGCTCGACCGGAAAATCTGACGGGCAAAAAGGTTTCTTCTTTTCAAACATCAAAGATCCGTGTTCTTTCGGCTCTTAACCAGCCAAACATTGATACCGAAAAAATTGTGCGTTTGGTTAACAGTGATCCGAGTATCACCTATCGCCTTCTTCGGTTGCTCAATTCAGCGGCATTTGGCTTTTCCATGAAAATAGAGTCTATTCAACATGCCGTGGTTCTCTTGGGAAACACTCGCATGTGTTATTGGCTGCGGATGGTGGTTCTCTCCGATCTCAATTCCTCCAATAACCCCGGTGAGCTTTTTCTCCTCGCCCTTAACAGAGGAAGGTTATTGGAGGAACTTGTCATTGATGGACATTTGCCCGAGTTCAAACCGGAAAGCATGTTCCTCTTCGGTATGCTCTCTCTTCTTGATGTCATGCTCGACACGCCATTTCCGGAAATCTTCAACGTCCTCCCTCTGCCTCAAAGTTTCTTATCCGGCTATACAGATCCAAAATCACCTTTGGCCCTGCTTTTGCAATTACTGACTTCACTTGAAAATGACGCTGGATCCGAATTCACTTATTTATCCAATAAGCTCAAAATCGTTCCCCAAAAAATTATTGAAGCATCAATACGAGCTAATGCATGGACGGATTCAATCGCAGGTGAGATTTTATAATTTTGTATATGTTCCCATCTCCTGTCGGGAGAACATCCGGTGCCTGGCATGCCTCCCTCAGAATTGGCATTTATCCTTTCTTTCCGAATGATCTCTTTATTCATCTCCATCTGGACGCACACAACACACAACACCTGGCAATGAGGCAATATTGATATTTACTATGCAACGTCTGACCATCAGAAAGGAAATCTTCCTGATTGGCGTAGGCTTCCTGATCGCTCTATCGGTCATATTCATTTTCATGCAGTCGGTGATTTTGTACCGTTCCGGTATGGAAGCGGCTCGGTTGAAGATTGCAGGTGCCAATAAACAAATAGCCTCTTACGTCGAAGCCCATTTAGAAGGGTTAGCTGCAGCAGTCAAGATCATGGCCGCCAATCCCGATGTCGTTAATGGGAACGAAAAAACGATGGAACGAATTCTTTCCTATTTTCGGTTCATTGAAGAATCGAACCCAAACGTCAAATACTGCTACGCCGGATACGAAAACGGTGAGCTCTTGATAAACAACTACATCCCTCCTGCAGGGTTTGACCCGAGAACGCGTCCCTGGTATCGTTCGGCAGTAGCCAGGTATCCGGAATTGTCCATAGGCTTTCCCTACCAGGATATCAAAAGCCAGGAATGGCTGAATTCCGTGTCCATGGCCTTTGCAGACAATACCGGGATAAGAGGTGTATTCTCCGTTGACAGTACTGTCAACCGAATGGACGGTCTGATCAATAGTATAAAGTCCTTCAATTTTCAGACGAATTACGTCATCGACAGCCGGGGCACAGTATTGGTCCATGAGAATCAGGACTATATCGGCAAGCACCTGGACCTGCTCACTCCCGGTTCGGTCGGACTTTTCATCGAGGATTCAGGCTATATCAATTATACTCTTAACAATAGAAGCAGAATCGCTTTTTACACCAAGCTCAAAGTTACGAACTGGATAATCATTTCCGCCATAGACGGGCGTGAGGTGTATATGCCGGTTCTCTTCAAAGTCGCCCTTGCTGTCCTCTTTATGCTGGCGGTGTCGATCACCTTCGGCATTACCCAGGTTAAAGTATATGAATCCCGCTTTGTTCGACCATTGGAATCACTGAAAAAGAGGGTCACGGACATCACCTCGGGCAAGAATACCCATGAACCGGAAGAACCTTTTTCTAATCCTGAACTTGCCTCTATCGCCGCTCATATAGAGGAAATGACCGAAACATCATTGAGTCGCAAAGCCAACGAATTCCAGTTGATACTGGAATCCACAAGCGATGGAATTCTTGTTCTGGACGACTCCAGTCAGGTGATCCATTACAACCGACGCTTCCTGGAACTGTGGGACCTCGACAAGGAATTGGATTCCGGAAAATTTGACAATTCAGCATTTGACAGGATGCTGGAGTCGGTTAGACCTGAATACACAGATGTCATGATGACGCGACGTCAGGTAACAAAAGGGGACACGACAGATTTAATCTACCTCAAGAATGGCACCGTTCTTGAGCAGAATTCCTGCTCACTAATAGGGGACGGCTGGATCTCCGGAAGACTCTGGAATTATAAAGACGTCACCGAAAAAACAAAGGTGGAAGAAAAGTTAAAACTTTTAGCCGCTACCGATGACCTTACCGGACTTTGGAATCGGCGTCATTTCATGCACCAGGCTGAGTACGAAATCGCTCAAGCCCTGCGACATGGCAGGCCTCTGTGCATTATCCAGCTGGATATAGACCATTTCAAGAAGATCAACGATACCCACGGTCACGCCGCGGGGGACAGGGTCTTGAAGTTCCTTGCTTCGTCTCTGAAAGAGCAATTGCGGTCCACTGATACAATCGGGAGGATAGGAGGCGAAGAATTCGTCATCCTCTTCCCGAACACAGACCTGCAGACAGCCAATGCCGTGGCGGAGAAAATTCGGAATTTCTTTGAGTCTAACAGGGTGAAACATGACGGGAAAATGTTGAGCATCACGATCAGCATGGGCATCACCTCTCTCTGTTCCGGAAATAATCATATCGATATCCTCCTCCGCCAAGCCGACGAAGCCTGCTACGCGGCCAAGGACGAGGGTCGCAACCGCATCACCCTCTGGAACAACTCCCTTCACAAAAACGTTTAGCCTGATATCAGGCACAGACAACGCCTGAAAAAACCGGAATTGTGCAAAGAACAATCCCGGTTTCCCGTCCCTCTTTCTTTGGGGCAGAATTTTTTGAAAGTAACTGGAACGGTAGTTGGTATATCCGACTCAAATACCCTGCTTTTCTCCTCTCACCTGATCAACAAGAAAGCTGTTGAGTGCTTCCTTCAGAGTAGTTACCGCAAGATGGGCACAATGTTCTTCAGCTTCCGGAAAAGTACCTATTTCTTTAAGCACATCCGGACCGGTCATGTCCAACACCTCTTCGAAGGTCTTCCCCATGGCCATCTCGGCAGTAAAAGAACCGGCAACGGAGCTGGAGCTGCAACCATCGGTGACATAGCTGGCTTGTTCAATTATGCCATCTTTTACCTTGATGTACATTTCCATGGTATCGCCACAACTCCCTTTCATGCGGGCATGGCGGTCTGCATCCACCATCACTCCGCAATATTTGGGATTGCGCCAGCGATCAAAACCTTTTTCGCCGAGTGCGTTTCTCGCTTCCTCAAAAATTTCATTCTGGATTTTGTCCATTAATGCTTCAAATTTCCGGTCATCCATTATAACTCTTCCATGGGCAAACAGGCAGGGCGACAAAACCATACCACCATGCCTGTTTGCGATTCATATTGAAAGCCTACCAGTGCCCTTCAACATTGGCGTTTTCACTGTATTGTACTTTGCCGCTCCGGAACGTATCGATCGCCTGTTGAACAGTTCCGGTAACGTCATTTACCACTTTCATTCCTACCGCCTGAACAGTTCTAAAGGCATTGGGTCCACAGTATCCGGTAAGCAGAACCTCTGCTCCTTTTTCGGCAACCATGGTCGCAGCCTGAATGCCCGCCCCTTTAAAGGCATTAACATTGGAACTGTTATCAAGCACCTGATATTCCATCGTTTCCGTGTCAACAATGAGAATATACGGTGCCCTGCCAAATCTTGGGTCGACCTCGTCGGAGAGATTTTTTCCTTTTGCAGTAACCGCAACTATCATGACATCTCCTTTTGCTTTTTCTTTAACAACATCAATGACCACCACCGCCGCCACAGACCTGGTCGTCACCGATTATCGGCAAGGTTCCGGTAATCATTGCCTCAACCACCGGACGGATATCGCGGCATTCGCCGTCATAATAGACATCAATACCTACCTGTTTAAATCCCATCAGCGGACGCATTCCTATACCGCCGACCACAAGCCTGTGCACCTTATTTTCGGCCAGTAATTGGACAGGCACCATACATCCTCCCTGGACATGTTCTTTATTCGCCAGGATAGACACTTCCTTAATTTCCCCATCCTCAATATCAACCAGGGTGAAAACATCGCAATGTCCGAAATGCCCGGCTCGCAGACCGTCAAGTCCACCTTGTCCCTCTGAGGGTACTGCAATACGTACGAGTGCCATTCTTACTCTCCTTTCTATTTTTTATTGTTATTTAAAACTAATGCCCAATAACTCCGGTATGAAGACAACTGAGCTATCATTTTATTATTGCTGTGAAATCTTTTAGACCTATTGTGTTCATCGATGGAAATTTCATTATTTTTGCCCAAACTTCGCGGATTGATTGTACCGCCAGTGAGTCAGGAGCATGCTCTACAATATTTTTCCCCTGGATCATCGCCTTGATAAACACATGATCAAAAGGGATTCGCCCCAGAAGAGACATATTCCTCTCAAGCGCATACGCTTCAATTTTTTCGGTCATTTCCATATTGAGGTCATATTTATTGACACAGACAAGCCCCGGAACCTTAAAATGCACAGCAAGCTCTGCAACGCGCTGCATATCATGTAAACCGGAAACTGTTGGTTCAACGATGATTGCAAGAGCCGTAGCGCCTCCGATGGATGCGATCACCGGGCAGCCAATTCCCGGAGGGCCATCGGTTATAATGAGGTTATATCCTCCTGCTTCTGCCAGTTTTCTGGTTTCCTGACGCACCAGGCTGACCAGTTTTCCTGAATTTTCTTCAGCAATTCCCAGACGGGCATGGACCATCGGTCCAAAGCGGGTATCGGAGATAAACCATTCGCCGCATTTCTGAACGGGAAAATCGATAGCCTGCTCCGGACAAAAGTCAACACACACCCCGCATCCTTCACAACTGATAGAATCGACCACATAATCTTCTGAGATAGCATCAAAGCGACATAATTCTCTGCACTTATCACATTCAACACAGTCGCCTTTTCTGATTTCAGCCAGACAGCCTCCCATAAAGTCGGTTGTTTTTTGAACTTCCGGTGCCATCAAAAGATGAAGATCCGCAGCATCGACATCGGCATCACAAAGCACACTGTTTTTTGCCAGCGATGCAAAGGATGCAGTGATACTGGTCTTCCCTGTTCCACCCTTCCCGCTTACTACAACAAGTTCTCTGATCATTGAGATTTCCCTCCATCCTGTACTATTTTTTCTATACGGCGATAGAGTGTCCGAAATTCATTTTTCCACTCGGGCATAATCTCGACAATCGGTTTTCCGCAGGAATAGGCCTCGGCTATTTTTCGGTCAAAGGGTATTTCCATGAGGATGGGAAGGCCTTCCTGCTGTGCATATTCAAGCACCTTGTCATCCCCCATATCCGATCGGTTGATTATCAATCCGCTCGGAATTCCGAGAATTTTTACCGCCTCTACCGCAAGCTTCAAATCATGCAGTCCAAAGGGTGTGGGCTCGGTAACCATGAGGACGAAATCACTCCCTTTCATGGCCGCAATGACCGGACATGATGTACCGGGAGGCGCGTCGATGATGATCGTTTCCGCCCCGTTTCGATTTGTTCGAACTTTTTTGATGAGAGGGGGGGACATTGCCTCTCCTACCCGTAGACGGCCTTGGCTAAAACCCAGTTCACCACAATATCCGGATTCCATAACTCCTAATTCGCGCTGTCCTTCGGTAATAGCATTTTCAGGACAGACTTCCATGCAGCCGCCGCAACTGTGACAGAGTTCCGGGAAGACCAGCACTTTTTTACCGACTACAGTTAAGGCCCGAAAGCGACAGATTTCCGCACACTTTTTACAGGCAGTGCATAACTCATCATCAACAACAGGAATGCTTGTGGTCACTACCTCCGTCTCTGTTATTTCCGGATAGAGAAAGAGATGAGCATTTGGTTCTTCCACATCACAATCCAGAAGTCTCGTTCCTTTTCCTAAAGAAAGTGCCATGTTGGTCGCCACTGTCGTTTTTCCCGTACCGCCTTTTCCGCTTGCAATACTTATGATCATTGATGTTTTTCTCCCGCTGCGTCCAGCTGCCTTTCGCTGTCACTTAGCCCGCATTTCTCATCAGTTCAGGCGGCGTCAGCTTAAAAGTTTTTGGTAGTGAACTATAGTAGGCTATGTTCACTGGCAAAATACTGCCGAAGATGGCGCCGCATGGACTGACCTTTGGTGAACATTGTGTTGGTTAAGAGGAAAATTGAAGAAATGTCGAACCTCTTGAAAAAACAAATATATTCTGAAAATCAACACAATGTTCATGAGAAATGCGGGTTAGCCAAAAGGGCGCTTATCGATTCAAGTAACTGCATCATTTTCACAGCCTCCTCAGCCCCCGGATTCTCAGGTAACTGCATAAAAACGCCCAGACCTTCAGTTACTTCATGAAAATCTTCCGGAGAAAGCGAACTGACCATGGCACAATTTATAAGTGGTTGTCGCTTGGTGAGGTCTTTGATGAAAGGTAATGAATCGCCATCTGCCAGTTTTTCATCGGTGACAACCACGTCAACCTTGCTTTTTCCCAGAATATCCCAGACTGTTTTCCCCGAACCGGCTCTACTCACCGAAACCCCTTCTCTCCGGGACAGGTGGTCGGCAAAATTCGCCAATGATTCAGGATTGTTGCCGACCAACAGTATACTCAACATATTTTTCTCCAGTTCATCCTCAATTCCCTTTTTCTCTGCCTGTTATTCACCTTTCAATGCAGTCAGTTTCTCTTCGATGGTACTGAGAGTTTTCCGGACCGCCTGATACTGTTCCTTAAGATCTTTTATTTCTTCAGAGGAATCGCCCCCTTGACTTTGAGGCTGCTCCGCAGCTCCGGCTATTCTTCGTCCCAACCCGAAACCTTGTCCCAGCCCCCGGCCCTGACCTAATCCGAAACCGCGACGCATTCCAAGACCTCTGCCCGATCCGACTCTATTGTCATTACCACCTGCAAAAGTTGTATTTTCGGTTCTCCGACACATACCTCTCTGTCTTCCTGTCATTGCTCCAGCACCATCTGGGCCTTTTTGATTAAATCCCGGCATGATCTCTCTCCTTTTTATGGTTTGATGACGTCGTATATGAATGCCATCCGACTCTTTCCAAAAGCCTTACAATTCATGTATGCGTCCGTGTCGTCTTCCCTCTCGCGAGCGGCAGCATCTGCCATGACCACACCCGGGCATGGCAAATTCCTTCAGGTCTTTTCCCTGGACGAAGCACTCCAGTATTTCTTCTGCTTCTCCGGTAATAAAGGCTATTACCTCAATATCATGAGACTCCAGCATCCTGACCGGTCCCTCGCAGAGTGCTCCGCATATCAATACACGGACATCCAATTCTTTAAGAAGTTTGAGGCACCGATCAAAGATAGTCGCCTGAAACAATTGTAATTTTCTATCGATGACCTGATCTTCGCGAATTTCTGCTATCAACAAGGTCTGAGCCGAGTCAAAAACTGGTGAAATTCGATTACCCCATACGGTAATGGCGACATTCATAACCGATGCTCCTTTTCTTTTATTACCAGAAGAAAAGCAAGTACCGGGCCAAACGATGTTAAATATTTAATTAGTTTAATTTCGGTGAGTTACTGAAAACAAAAAACGGGAAGAGGAGTGGAGGGTTGCGTGCCTGCGACTCCGTGCGACTGTTAAGGGTAGCGCGAATGCGACTCTTGGTTGCGGTATTTTAGGCTAACGGGATTTTTCCTGGCCCGAGCGGCCATCGATTTCAGGGAGGGAAATTTGATATTTTTTAAGCTTTCGAAATAGAGTGCTCTTGTGTACCCCGAGCTCTTTTGCCGCGGCGAGTCTATTGTATTTGGTTTTTTTTAAAGCTTTCAGAATAGTTTGTTTTTCGCTGAGCCCAATACTCTCTTCCATGGACAACCGGGAGTTAGACCGGCTACCTCCTTGTTGGGTCAGGGAGGCAGGCAAGTGGGCAACCTCAATTTCGCCTTCGGAACAGAGGACAAAACCATGCTCGATGATATTTTCGAGTTCCCGGATATTGCCGGGATAATCATGGGCAAGAAGCAGTGACATGGTTTCCTTGCTGACATTGGAAACTGCCCTGCCTTTAATATGATTCATTTTTTTTATGAATCGCTCGACAAGCAAGGGTATATCTTCCATCCGCTCACGCAGTGGCGGAAGCTGGAACCGGATGATATTGATCCTGTAAAAAAGGTCCCGGCGAAATTCGCCTCTTTCAACCATCTCACCAAGGTCCCGATTAGTCGCGGCAACTATCCTGGTATCGGTTTTGATCTTTTCAACACTGCCAAGCGGCTGGAATTCCTTTTCCTCAAGCACCCGAAGCAATCTCACCTGAAAAGCCGAACTGGTATCGCCTATTTCATCGAGTAGAATTGTCCCCTTGCCTGCGGCTTGGAACAAACCCGGCTTATCCTTTTCGGCGTTGGTAAAGGCCCCCGCTTTATAGCCAAACAGCTCGGATTCCAAAAGAGTATCGGGAAGAGCACCGCAATTGATGGCGACAAAAGGTTCATCTTTTCGTAAAGAGAGATTATGCAAAGCCGAAGCCATCAATTCCTTACCGGTGCCGGTTTCTCCCTCGATAAGCACAGTACTGTCGCTTTCGGCAACCTGTTGCAGGATATTAAAAATCTTTTTCATCCCTTTGCTGCGGCTGACCATATCGCCAACTTCAAAATTTCCGATCAATTCACGACGTAATTCCTCTACTATACTGTGATCCCGAAAAGTCTCAACACCACCTAAAATCTCTCCTTCCTCGTTTTTCAAAGGTGAAGTGGAGACTCCGATCGGGACACGCTGCTGCCGATTATTGATGATGTATGTTGAACTGGAGACAAAAGATTTTCCCTCCTTCATCGTCCGTTTCAAGGCACAATCCCCTTCACACATATTCGAGCGGAAAACTTCCCAGCAATACCGGCCGATTGCTTCACTGCGGTTGGTTCCGGTAATTTCTTCGGCGGCCCTGTTAAAGCTCATTATCCGCCAATTATGATCAACGGTGAAAACTCCGTCGGAAATGGATTCGAGGATTATCTCATTTGCCGCTTTTTCTATCGACGAAGAATCTTTCATCAGTTTTCTCTTCTTTCTATTGCTTCCACAACATACGGATAGATATTTTCCGTGATAATTTTGTATCCCTGGGCATTTGGATGGATTCCATCGTTAAGGTTCAACCGGCTTTGCGTGGCTACTCCTTCTAAAAAAAATGGGAAAAAGAGTACATCGAATTCCTCAGCCAGCTCGGGATAAATGCTATTGAATTTTGCAACATAGTCCGGCCCCAGGTTCCATACCATTTTCATCCCTGAAAGAAGTACTATCACATCCCTCTCCTCAAGAAGCTGAAGGATCTCCCGAATGTTCCTTTCAACGATCTGCGTATCTATCCCTCGTAGTCCATCGTTTGCTCCCGTCTCCAGGATGACGATATCCGGTTTCAGAGTTAAAATCCATTCCATGCGAGAGAGTGTTCCACTGGTTGTTTCACCGCTGACTCCACCATTTATCACCCGATATTTGTAACCGGCAGCCTGTAATTTTTTTTCAAGTAACGCCGGGTAACTTTCGCTTTGATCAAGACCGTATCCAGCAGTCAGGCTGTCTCCAACTGCCACTATTGTTCTCATCGTCTCATTTTGTTTCTGTGATGCTTCGCTGTCACCCTGTTCGTCACTGCACCCACCGATGAATACAAAAAGGCAGGTAATGAACATAATCACATAAAGATTTCTTACCATAATTCTCTCCACCCTGCTGTCGAAATATCCTCAATTACGCCTGTTCCCTCAAAAATCGGATGGGTTTCTGACGCAAAATGGGCAAGGAGCTCAATAGCCCCAAAGAAACAACCAGGCCAATCGTTAATCCCAACATCAAAAAACTCGCCAACCAATTCGGATCGTAATCAATGTTCAAAAGAAAATGGCAAAGCCCCCAACTGCCTGCCTGAGCGACAAGAACAGCACAGCCGCCGCTCAACAGTGCCAGCAAAAAGTTCTCGAGGAAAAAGACCTTCAGCACAAAAAAAGTATCAGCTCCCAGGACCTTATAATATACAGCTTCCTTCATTCTGGCCATTCTCGTTGCCAAGACTGAACTGACCAAAATCAACGCCCCGGCAAGAATGGAAAAAGACGCAAAGAAATTGATAATTGCCGAAAGTTTATGCATTATTTTCCCGAGCTCTTCGGCCGTCTCACTAACATTGATAGTACTGACATTCGGGAAGCGGTTGACAATCGCATTTTCCAACTGTGATATTTCATCCTTCTTCGCTTTGAGGGCGGCAAAGAATGTTTGCGGAGCAGCTTTCAAGTCTTCTTCAGGAAAGACAAAATAAAAGAAAGGATACAGTATTGATTTGGTTCGGCTACGGATCGAAACGACCTCAGCGGACAGTGGAACCCCCTGTATATTAAATTCCAGCAAATCACCAATTTTCATGTCGCCCATCTCCGCCACGGTATCAAGAAGCGAGACCGGCACAAGGTCTTTTCCTGCAGGTTCTTTACCGAAAAGAGAATCTCCCTTGATGATTATTTCGTCATCTAACAATTTTTCCCGATATGTTAAATTGAATTCACGGGTAAGATTGTCTCCGCGTTTTCTTTCTTCCTGCCTCTTTACTTTATCACCGTTAATTGCGACAAGACGGGCACGGACAATGGGAAAGAGTTCCACGTCTTTTCCGACGAAATTAATAAAATCCTGTTGCTGATTCTTTTGGATGTCCAGGCTGAAAAGATTAGGTGCCTCGGCAGGATAGGACGAAATATAGGTGCCATGAAGATTTTCTTCCACGAGATAAATCGTCAGCAAAACCGAGAGAGCAGATGCCAGTGTCACAACTATGGACCTGGTGGCATTGCCAGGCCTCAACAGGCTTCTAACTGCCTGCCGTAAAGGCAATGAAACGATCCTGATACGTGAGAAAAACAACAGCATCGTTCCAATCATTACCGAAATTACTGCAATGAGCGAAAGAACACCGCCGATAAAGTATAATCCGGTACGGATATCCTCCAGCTGCCAGGCAATAAGTATGGCGAGCAGGATAATTCCGCAAGCTATCAGGGCGTATGATCTCCGTGTACGTAAACCATTGCTATTATCCTTTCTGAAAACAGCCGCCGGTTTCACATGGGTAATTCTACTGAGCGGCAGGAAGGTAAAAAAACTCACGACGACTATCCCCAGCCCCACTCCTTCCAAAATATCCAATAACGTTCCGCCAAGAACTATTTTATCGGGCAGTAATCCGGCAAAAAGATTGGAAAAACTCTTTTCGAGTACTAATCCTGACAAAATCCCAAGGATACAGCCGATCCCGCTCAAAATAAAGACTATCAACAGATAATGACGCAGCAAAAAAGGACCGGTAGCACCTAACGACCGGAGAATCGCTAAGCTTTTTTCTTTCTGCCGTAACAGCGCGGCAAGGGAACTCTGCATGCCGATACCTGCAAGCAACAAGGTAAAAACGGAAATAAGAGATAAAAAGAACAGCAGATTATCAAAAAACCGTTTGACGCTTGAACCGGCTGTGGCATAGGTAGCAACGCGTTCCTGCCCGGGTACGGTTTTCTCTTTGATTTGGTCGGCTATATTATCGATTCTGCTTTGATCATCAATTTTCAACAGAGTTTCATATTGAACTCTGCTGCTTTTTCTTACCAGGTCCATCTTTTCAAGATCGACTGCAGGCACAAATATTCGTGGACCAATATTAAAGAATTCGACCGGTCGAAGTGATTCGCGGCTTATGACATCGATTATTTCAAATGTACTTTCACCGATATGCAACTTTTCACCAATGGTAAGATTCAGGCGATCGAGAACTGCAGAATCGACAATTGCTTTACCTGACTGCAGGACTGCAGAAAAATCGAGACCGGAGTTTAATTCCACCACTCCATAAAGAGGATATCCTTCTTCCACAGCTTTAATATTAGAAAACAACGAATCCTGACCATCCACCCGTCGTGCAACGGAATAAAATTCCCAGGTACGAACGCTCTGTATATCATCTTCTTCAGTTAAAGATCGCAACTCCTGCTGGAGAGCAGGAGATAATTCGTAATGGGAATGAAGAATGATGTCCCCTCCATGCAGTCCTCTGGCGTCACTCACAATGGACTGCCTGACATCACGCCGGAGACTGTTTATTGCAACAATGCTGACAAGAGACAGGATGACACATAAAATAAAGACGGCAGCCTGACTTTTGCTGTGCAGGATCTCTCTTTTTACAAATCGAAAATTAATCACGGTGCTGACTGCTCCTCTAGAATCCTGCCATCATGAAGACGGATAACTCTGTCTGCACGATTCGCCAAAGAACGACTGTGAGTCGCCATAACCAAAGTCATTTGCTTGTCTGAATGCAAGTCCATGAGAAGCTTAATAATACCCTCACTGTTTTCCGAATCGAGATTACCGGTCGGTTCGTCTGCAAAAACAATTTCCGGATCATTGATAAGAGCCCTGCAGATAGCAACCCGTTGCTGCTCCCCACCGGAAAGCTGCTCTGGAAAATTCTTGCCGCGATGGCCAAGACCAACCCTTTCAAGAAGTGCCTTTGCCTTACTCAGGGCGTCAGCGTCTTTCTTCAGCTCCGCAGGAAACATCACATTTTCAAGACCGTTCAGGGAGGGAATCAAATGAAAGGACTGAAATACGAATCCCGTCAATTCGTTGCGAATCGGAGCCAGTTGGTCCTCGCTCAAATCGGTGATATCGCTTCCGGACAAGCTGATCCTTCCGCTACTTGGTTGATCGAGTCCGGACAATACACTCAGCAGAGTGGTTTTTCCACTGCCGCTGCTACCGGATATAACCACAAACTCTCCCTTATTTACAGTTAAGGAAATATTTTTGAGCACAGAGATCTTCTGCCCTGCAAGAAGATATTCTTTGGAAATATTGTCTGCCCTGAGAATCATCGATTGCATAATTATCCTGTTTTTATACCAATTTAAGCTTCAAACCTATCTACTTCTGCATATGATAACCATTCCGAATTATTTTAACAGCAATCAGGAATATTTCTGCGAATATCGTTATGATGGAGGGTTTGTAGCCATTCTCCGGAAATTTACAGAGTTCGCAGTTCCTCCTTCGTAAGATTCAGATTTACGTAAGAAGCACAAGCAAGATCGGGCAATAGAGAACTATACGACTATGCACAGCGGCCTGATAGTGCATATATGGGATGCTGGTGGACGTTTAAGAGATTTCAAAAAACTTGAGAGGCCGGGTGGATTTTAAAATATGACAGATGCAGAAAGCAGCTGAGGCGGATGTCTTTTGGGCCAAGGAAATAATAAGACCTTAAAAGACCTTATTATTTCCTGGAGAATTACTGGTCAATCAGAAAAGTATCGAGAGACTCACCATCTTCAATTCGGGCTTTAAAAACGTTAGGCATACGTCCTTGACCGGTCCAGGTAATATGTTCTCCTGCTTCATTCCAAATCTCGTATTTGGGCTGACGCGGAGGTCTTTTCCCTGGTCTTACGGAATTGCCATCCTGCAGTTCATCAGGATCAATACCATCTGCTGCCAGCAGTTCACGATATTTACGTATTTTTTCATCCCTCTCGGCGTTCTCGATTTTTGCAGCCTGCTCCTCAAGAATTCGATCATCGATAATTTTTTGAAGTTTGATTTTCACTTCTTCCAATTGCTCAATACCTAATTCTCGTATAGCACTTTTAAACCGCCGGGCATGGGTAATTATTCTTAAGAAATCATTCATCTATAATCCTTGTTATTAAAATTAACTTTTATTTATAAAACTTTTATAAATTTAAATGCAATAATAATATCGTCTAATCTTTTTTTCAAGGTATAAACAAAAAATGAGTTCAATTGTATTTTCGATCGCGCAAGCATTTCTTTTTTTAAATAAGAATTATTCATACTGTATTTTTGATATTTCTCCTAACTTGTGATTTTCTTCATTTTGTGAAGCTGTTCTTGAAGAGCTTTATACATTTTACTGATTTAATATCATTAGTTGTAAAGAGATGAAAATTTGAAGTGCGGAATATATGGAGACCCCTTTGACGATGGTCAATTGTTTCGTTTTTTTTGATCATATCTTTTATTTCTTTTTTACTTGAGAAATAATTCCACCAAAACCTGAAGAAAGTCGATTTTTTCGGAGTACTGATTATTATAGTTTGTCTGTTACTTTTATCTCAGGTCAACCTCGACTGGTGAGAAATTCGGTTTAGCCGGTCTGCAGAGGAGCCACTGGTATACGTTTACGTTTCTTCTGCTGTTTGCAAAGCACCTTGAGAACTCCTTGCCCCTGCACATATGCTAAGAATCAACCAAAATTATTTCAGCTAGAGCCTAAAAAAATATATAAAAAGAAGAAAATGAGTTACGTTGTGCCGGATATAGCATTCGTGAGCAGCTTCATGAGCTCACTTTAATGATCACTTTGAATATCGTCAGCAATTGATTAATGAAAGAAAATTCTCCATACTTAATTGAATTAAAGGGCATGACCAAAGCTTTCCCCGGCGTGCTTGCGAATGATGCGGTTGATTTAAAGATTAAAGCCGGTGAAATACATGCCCTGCTTGGTGAAAATGGCGCCGGAAAATCGACTCTGGTAAAGATGATCTACGGCATTCTCAAACCGGATGCCGGTACTATCTTATATGATGGCAAGCGGGTAGAAATTGAATCGCCTGCCCATGCCAGAAAACTTGGCATCGCCATGGTTTTTCAGCATTTCTCGCTGTTTGATTCATTATCCGTCGTCGAAAATATTTCACTGGGCATAAACCAGGCGGTTGACCTCAAGAAACTCGCTGATGAAATTACTGAAATATCAACCCGATATGGCCTACCGCTGGATCCTTATCGACATGTCTATACCTTATCTGTTGGTGAACGACAGCGTATTGAAATAATTCGCTGCCTTCTGTTGCAGCCTCGCTTATTAGTGATGGATGAACCGACCTCAGTCCTGACTCCCCAGGAAGTTCAGAAACTCTTCATAACCTTGAAACGGCTGGCGGATGAAGGCTTGGCTATTCTTTATATCAGCCATAAACTGGATGAGATAAAATCACTCTGCCACCATGCAACAATCCTGCGGCTTGGAAAACACATCGGCACAGTAAACATAGACAATGAAAGTACATCTTCCCTGGCCATCATGATGATGGGAGAAGAACTCGAAAGAATTGATAAAGGCCAAAAGGCTACTGCAGGTGAAGTTCGTCTGCGAGTAGACAATCTGACAATGCCGGCCATTGATAGTACCGGCATTACCTTAAAAGACATACACCTTGAGGTTCGGGCAGGCGAAGTTGTTGGAATTGCGGGGGTTGCTGGAAATGGGCAGGATGAATTGCTCAAAGCCCTCAATGGTGAAGAATGTTGTCAGACAGCCTCAAGTATTATTATCGAAAATAAACCTGCAGGTAAACTCGGCCCGAATGCCCGCCGCAAAGCAGGCATGGCAAGTGTACCTGAAAAAAGACTGGGCCATGGCGCAATTCCCGATATGGACCTGGTGGACAATGCCTTTATGACCGGATTTCACCGAATGGGATTATTGGCAAGAGGGTTGATAAATTATTCTAAAACCCGAAATTTTGCTCATAAAGTGATTGATGATTTCTCTGTAAAAACATCCGGTTCCCGTGTGCCGGCAAACAGCCTATCCGGTGGTAATCTACAGAAATTCATAATCGGCAGGGAATTAAGCCAGGCACCGGATATTCTCATTGTCTCCCAGCCCACCTGGGGGGTTGATGCCGGTGCAACCCAGACAATCCGACATTCTTTGCGCAAACTTGCCGAAAAAGGCGCTGCTGTTCTTATTATTTCCCAGGACCTGGATGAACTCATGGAAATGTCCGATAGAATCGGCGCGATTTGTGGTGGCCGATTATCGAACTTTTATCCTACGAGCGACATGACTGTTGAAAAAGTCGGACTGCTCATGGCGGGTATCTCACTGGAACAAGGGGAGACCAATGTGGCCTAATTTAGTTCAGCGGCAAATACCTTCCAGGTTGATGGTCTACTTGTCCCCGGTCTTGGCGTTATTGCTGTCATTGCTCGCCGGCATTGTTTTATTTGTTATCATCGGCGTACCTCCGCTTGAGGCACTTCATGCATTTTTCATCGAACCTCTTTCCACCAGCTACGGCCTTGCAGAATTAGGAGTCAAAGCAACTCCGCTGATTCTTATCGGGGTAGCTTTATCACTCGGATTTAAAGCCGGAGTATGGAATATCGGCGCTGAGGGCCAGTTGACGATGGGAGGGTTATGCGGCGGCGCAGTAGCACTATATTTTTATGGCCAGGAAGGGTTTCACATCCTCCCTTTAATGCTGCTTGCGGGAGTACTTGGTGGCGTTGCCTGGGCTGCCATCGTAGCATTTTTAAGGGTACGGTTTAATGCCAACGAAATACTTACCAGTTTAATGTTAAGTTACGTTGCCGGCTATTTTCTGAGCTTTATGATGCACGGCCCTTTAAAAGATCCTGAAGGCTTCAATTTTCCGGAATCCAGACAGTTTAGTGAGTCCGCGCTCTTACCTATCTTATTTGACGGCACACGATTACATATTGGCGCGATCATGGCTCTGATTGCTGTTGTTGCGGGCTGGATCATTCTTTCCAGGACCCTGCTTGGATATCAGATTAAAATTGCCGGCTCTGCCCCGGAAGCGTGCGAACACGCGGGCTTCAGCAATAACAAAATCATCTGGATAACTCTTCTTGGCGGAGGAGGCATGGCAGGTCTGGCGGGTACCATAGAAGTATCGGGCCCAATTGGCCAATTACTTCCAAATATTTCTCCCGGCTACGGTTTCACAGCCATTATTGTTGCATATGTCGGACGCCTCCATCCGGTAGGTGCCCTATTCGCTGGATTACTTCTGGCTTTAACATATCTGGGGGGAGAAACCGCCCAGATCCGATTGAATCTACCAGTCGCGGTAACAGGTGTTTTTCAGGGACTGCTTCTGTTCTTTTTACTGGCCAGTGATGTCCTGATCCGCTATCGTATTCGATTCGGCAAACCCGCCCTGGCTATGGAGAAAAACTAACCCCCTGTAAGCGCGAAATTTGCCGGGTCTTTTTAGTCTCCTTGTAAGGGACTCGGTATAGTGTTTCACTTGAGGGGCATTAGTACCTTGGTGGTCTATTTAAGTTATTAATGTTAAAATAAATCTTCGTTTTATTGTTATTTGATACAGGTTTTAGGAGTAAGGCACTAGCCCCCTGTAAGCGCGAAATTGCGGGACTCTTTTTAGTACTTCCTTGAGAGGGGATAAGTGCCTTGGTGATCTAGATAAGCTATTAATGTTAAAATGAATCTTCGCTTTCTTGTTATTGATACAGACGTTTAGGAGTAAGGCACTAATGGATTTTTTCATTCCAGCGATATTGACAATTATCACCGCTGCGACCCCTCTATTATTTGCAGCCCTCGGGGAAATGGTTACTGAGAAATCGGGCGTATTAAACCTTGGTGTTGAAGGTATGATGGTGATGGGAGCGATAATGGGGTTTGTCACGGTACACTCTTCCGACAGCGTTACCATTGCTATTTTGGCCAGTATTCTTGCGGGGGCGTCAATGGCGGCAATTTTTGCCCTTTTTGTGCTCAAGTTTCACGCCAGCCAGGTACCCACCGGTTTGGCACTGACCATTTTCGGTATAGGCCTGAGTGCATTGCTGGGACAGGGCATGATCGGCATCGCTTATGAAGGTATCCCCAAGATTCCCATCCCCCTGCTCTCCTCAATTCCAATTATAGGTTCTCTCTTGTTCACGCAGGATTTCCTGGTATATTTATCGATCGCCATGGTTTTTGCCATTCATTATTTTTTAAATAAAACTCGGGCCGGCCTTATTCTGCGTGCTATTGGAGATTCCCATGATGCCGCCCATGCAATGGGGTATTCCGTCGTCAAAATCAGATTCATGGCGATTTTATTCGGCGGAGCCATGGCCGGACTTGGCGGTGCCTACCTTTCACTTGCCTACTCTCCGCTCTGGGTCGAACAAATGACCGCAGGTCGAGGCTGGATTGCTCTGGCACTGGTTGTTTTTGCCTGTTGGCGGACCGGTCGTGTTTTGTTCGGTGCCTATTTGTTTGGGGGAATTTCCATTTTACAATTGCATGCCCAGGCACTCGGCATCGGAGTGCCATCTCAGGTAATGTCGATGCTGCCTTACCTGGCAACTATCATTGTACTGGTAATCATATCAAGGGATGTATCGAAAATTAAATTAAATGCCCCGGCAAGTCTGGGCAAACCGTTTCATCCAAGTCGTTAATCGGATTTTTGTTTTTATTGTTTTGATTCATTTTTAAAGGAGAAAGGAAATGCTGCGAAAGACATTATTTTCATTATTGCTGGCCACTGGTATTGCTATTGGCGGAAATGCCTCTGCGGAAACAAAGGTTGGTTTTGTCTATGTTGGCCCTATTGGCGACCATGGCTACAGTTATCAACATGATCAAGGCCGCCTGGCGGTTGAAAAAGAACTGGGTGTTAAAACCACTTATGTAGAAAGCGTTCCGGAGGGTGCAGATTCTGAACGAGTTATTCGTCAATTGGCAGCATCAGGCCACGATCTTATTTTTACCACTTCTTTCGGTTTTATGAATCCGACTATCAAGGTGGCTAAAAATTTCAAGGATGTAAAATTTGAACATGCAACCGGCTACAAACGTGCGGAAAATGTCAGTACCTATTCCGCCAGGTTTTATGAAGGAAGAACTATACTCGGAACGATTGCCGGCAAAATGACCAAATCTAACATCGTGGGGTATATCGGATCGTTCCCGATCCCGGAGGTCATTCGCGGCATCGATGCCTTTACGTTGGCATTACGCAAGGTTAATCCCGATGCAGTCGTCAAGGTAGTCTGGGTTAATTCCTGGTTTGATCCAGGCAAGGAAAGTGACGCGGCAAAAACACTTATTGACCAGGGCGCTGATATCATAACCCAGCATACCGATTCTGCTGCACCGTTGCAGGTCGCTGAAAATCGTGGAGTTTATGCATTTGGACAGGCGTCCGATATGAAAGCATTTGCCCCCACGGCACAATTGACTTCTATTATCGATGACTGGAGTGAGTATTATATCGAAAGAGTAAAAGCTGTAATGAACGGTACCTGGGAATCGGTTGATGTCTGGTATGGCCTCAAGGAAGGAATGGTTAAAATGGCCCCTTATGGCGATGCTGTGCCGGCTGATGTCCGTAAATTAGCCGATGATGTCAAACAATCTATTATTGACGGAACCCTGCACCCATTCCAGGGCCCTATAAAAAACCAGAAGGGTGAGTTAGTTGTAAAAGCCGGGGAAGTTATCTCCGACAAAGACTTGCTAGGCTTGAACTGGTATGTGGAAGGTGTTGAGGGCAGTATTCCAAAGTAAGCACACAGGTTTCCCAAGAAAAACGCACATGTTCTCATGTAGACATGTGCGTTTTTCCATTTCAAAAACAAATCAAACACCCAGATCCCATGAAATCTTTTATTGCCGGTTTACCCAAAGCTGAATTGCATGTGCATCTTGAGGGAACGTTGGAGCCGAAACTGATGTTTCAACTGGCTGAACGAAACGCCATTACCCTGCCTTATGAAAGCATCGCGGCATTGCAGGCGGCTTACGAGTTTAATCGTCTACAGGATTTTCTTGATATTTACTATAAGGGTATGGATGTGTTGCGCACGGAACAAGATTTTTTTGATCTGACCTGGGCGTACCTGCAAACAGTTAATAAGCAGTCAGTTCGTCATGTAGAAGTATTTTTCGACCCTCAGGGACACCTTGATCGAGGCATTGCCTTTGACACAGCACTAAACGGCATTCACTCTGCGCTGGTTAAAGGACAGCAGGAATACGATATCAGCTTCGGCCTGATCATGTGCTTTTTGCGTCATTTGGATGAAGATGACGCGTTTAATACACTCAGGATGGCCCTTCCTTATAAAGATAAAATTATTGGTGTCGGGCTGGATTCTTCAGAAAAAGGCAATCCTCCTTCTAAGTTCCGACGAGTTTTTGCCAAAGCGAAAGAAGAAGGTTTTCGCCTGGTAGCACATGCCGGAGAAGAAGGACCACCTGAATACATCTATGAAGCACTCGACATATTGAAGGTGGACAGAATCGACCATGGCAACACATCAATACAGGATCCTGCCTTAATCAGTCGTCTGGTAGAGGAGCAAATTGCCTTAACCGTTTGTCCTTTATCGAATACCAGGTTATGTGTCGTCGATGACATGAAACACCACCCTCTTCCGCGAATGCTTGAAGCCGGTATTAAAGTAACGGTTAATTCCGATGATCCCGCTTACTTCGGCGGCTACCTGAACGAGAACTATGAAGCAGTTTGCGACATTCTCGGCAACGATACCGAACTCCTGGCGCAATTAGCCCGCAACAGCTTCAGTGCATCTTTCCTTAAAACTTCAAGGCGTGATGAGTTGATCGCCGAAGTTGATGCCTATCTGCTGCAACGACGCAGATGAAGAGATTTTACGACGCCATCATTATTCAACATACCTCTCTTCAATTATCAGCGCGGCCCGGATAAGCCAGCTGATAACAGTCACCCCCAGCGCAAAAATTCCTAGCGTCACACAGAGTTCCACCCAGGTTGGCAGATAATCGACCACTTCTCCAAGGGGTGAAGGAATAAGGCCGGGAACAATCAAGCCGATCCCTTTCTCCATCCATATCGCCACAAAAAGGAAAAAGCAGGCGGGCAAGAGCACTTTAGGATTGTTTTTGCCGGGATTAATAGCCAGCACCAGAGTTGCCGCAACATTAACGCCCACCGATGTCCAGATCCAGGGAACAAGAGAATTGTGTCCGTCCATCCCGAAAAAGAGATAGATCGCCGAACTCGAATGATGGGTTGGAAAATAAAACTCTTTAAAAATCTCCGAGAAAAGCATGATCAGATTGATAATGGCGGAAATAACGATGATAAGCCGCAATTTATTGAAGACACTCCTGTCAATCTTATAAGTAGTGAAATTATGAATCACTGCCAGGATGAGCGTAATTATCGCCGGTCCGGCGGCAAAGGCCGATGCCAGAAAGCGTGGGCCCAGCAGCGGGTTATTCCAAAATGGCCGGGCGGGCAGACCCTGATAGAGAAAGGCGGTAACCAGGTGAATAGAAAAGGCCCAGAAAATCGACAGGAAGACAAAAGGCCGGTACTTCCTTTCGTCCGGTTTACGCCCCATGTAGTGACTGTATAAAATGTAGGCGGGAACCAGACCGTTCAGCAAAAGGTAGCCATTCAACACCAGAACATCCCAGGCCAGAATCGATGAGGGGAAATTAAAGATGCCGATCACAGGAATCAGATGCCAGGCCTGAAGCGGCCCGCCAAGATCGACCATAATAAAGCTCAGGCACATGACCAATGCCCCGACTGCCACTCCTTCACCAATAATGACCACCCGATGAAAGTTGGGATCATGGAAAACATAAGCAGGCAGAATCAACATAACAGCGGCAGCGGCTACCCCGACCAAAAAGGTAAAATTGGAAATGTAAAAGCCCCAGCTGACAATATCATTCATGCCGGTGACTGAAAGGCCGTATCGGGCTTGAACGGAATAGGCATAGAGTCCAACTCCCATACACATAAGGAGAACTAGCCTGAAAAGCTGAAATCCAAGTCCACCTCGAAGATTCCAGCGAAAGACATCTATAACAAAAGTTCTGAGGTTTCTATTCCGGGATGCGCTCATTTTCGTTCCTTTTTCAAATCATGGGATGGGGTAAGCATCCTTCAAAACTCCGATTCCTGAGTGACAACGAAGCAGATAAAGAGTTTTTACGGCGCCATCAATCAATGAAATACCAGAATTTAGGCTCGGTACCGAGTTCCTCTTTCATTCTGAAGACCTTTTTATGCTTTAACACATAGCGGATCTCACTGTCCGGATCGAGCAGGTTGCCAAAGATCCGGGAACCGGTTGGACACGCCTCGACACAAGCCGGAAGTTGTCCTTTTCGGGTTCGTTGAATACAGAAGGTACACTTCTCCATCTTCCCTTTAGGCCGTATCCTATTGCCGAGATAATGCTGCTTTAAAGTGATTTCTTCCTCTGGTATTTCAGGCTCTCCCCAATTGAACCGTCGACCATAATACGGACAGGCTGCCTGGCAGTACCGGCAGCCGATGCACCAGTCATAATCGACGACCACGATGCCGTCTGGTTCCGTCCACGTCGCCTTGGTTGGACAAGCCTTGGTACAGGGGGCATTTTCACAGTGAAAACATTGAGTTCCCATATAAAACTTATTGTCCACAGGCACTTCATGGTAATACTGGCCGTCGCCGCTGCTTGGATCGAGTTGTCCGGGTTCCATTTCAAAGATGCGGATATATTGGGTGTTGTTTTTTCGGTCCAGATTATTTTCCTTCACACAGGCAGTCACGCATTCCATGAACCCCTCGCAACGTGTGATATTGAAAGCGTACCCGTACAGCACACCCGGGACGGGCGGTTCAGTTCCTATCTGCAGATCCAGATTATTCTTAAGTGCTGCGAGTTGTTCCAGACGAGCGACGGTCTGCTCTTTTTCTTCCTGGGTCATCAACCGGTAATTTTTTTTGAAGAACTCCTGCCAGCGCAGCTTTAATTCGCCACTTGCGGCAGCATCGGCTCCAGGTACACAGCCGGTGACCAGCGCAGCACTGGCTGCTGCCGCACCTATCGACAGCCCTTTGAGAAAGGTCCGTCTGCTGCTCTTTTCACATTGAGTCTCTTCATGGATACTGTTTTCGTGGTCTGTTTTTTTGCAACTCATTCGATATCCCCCCGTCAATCCAACGGTACTGCATAGGTGGCTGGAAATCGTTTGGCAAATTTGGGTGAATGGGGATCATGACAGGTCGTGCAGTTAAAGATGACCCGATCCCCTGCCCAATAACTTACCCGTTTACCATGCGCTCCACCGATCCAATCACGTTTCTGACGAAAATGACATTGACCGCATAGCTGATAACTATGATCAAAATCGATTTTTTGGCCTTTTTTATCCTCGAGGGAATCAAGATCTTCCGGATGATGACAGTCAATGCAGGTGAGCGCAGAGCCTTCTTGACCATGGTTAATCACCACATCGCCATGGGTTAGTTCGAACGCGTTTTTCCCACGCACTTCCTTGTCAGTATGACAGCTGCTGCACTTATAACGTTCAATTTCCTGCTTCCTGGCAAGTACCCGGAATGAACCGCCCTGGTATTCTTCCTTGGCAAGCACCGTCGGTTGCACAATTGGCCGTACCTGCGTGACGGAGCGGTTGTCAAACGGTTCGTTAACATTTTTTACCGCATCCAGAAAGGATGTTTCACTCGCTATGCCGGACGGTATATTCATCATCAGCAGGAAAAATGCCAGAAGCGGCATCACTCCCCAGAATATTTTCGTGGGAGCAAAATGTGCACAATGCGGATATTTCATAGCATGCCCTGTTATCGTTATTTTCTTTTGAATTCTACGACCGGTGCAGTCTGTATTGCCGGTACGTGGCATTGCCGACAGTTGCCTCTTGCAGCGTGAGTCACCTGAATCTCGACCACTGCCCCCGGACCGGTATGGCAGGCGATACAATTTTCCCGAAGCTGAAGAGTATGTGGTATCGGTGGTGGAGAGCCGCCGAGAAAAGGTCTGCCGAGACGAGGCGGACGAATCGATTTCCAATCGGTTTCGACAAATTTTTCTTCGGTAGTTACCGGTACATGACATTGGTAACAGAGAGTTTGTTCAGGATGCGGAGTAACCGGCACGAACTTACCGAATTCCTGGCTGTAACCGCCTTTAGTGTGACAGGACAGACAATCTGTTTCTTTACCGCTAAAGGTCAAATCGACAGCATGCGGAATGCGGGGCGGTGAACCGGGATACTGACGCAGTCTGTAAAAATCTGCCAGAGTACGTCCGCCGGAATTGGCAGACATATACATTTCCGGTGTAGCTTCATTAGCCTGGTAAAGTTTTCGGCCCTGGTTATCAAAACCATCAAGGTTGTTATCCGCTGCGAAGCTACTAAGAGTCATCAACAATATTCCGAATAAGCAGAAAGCGGTCACTGCGGTCACTGCCGACTGATTCCTCTTTTCTGATCGTTTCATTATGCTTTCTCCAGTCTCACGGCACATTTTTTATAATCCGGCTGCTTGGAAATCGGACAGAAGGCATCCAGAGTGACCTCGTTGATCAGGTAACTCTCATCAAAAAACGGAACAAACACCATGCTCCGGGGTGGTACCCCTCTGCCATTGATCTGGACCGGCATGGTTATTTCGCCCCGGCGGGAGATGATTTTCACCTTTTCTCCGTTGACTACGCCTAACTCTGCGGCATCTTCCGGATGCAACTCGACATAGGATGACGGAACGGCATTATGCAGGACAGGGATACGCCTGGTCATTGTACCGGTATGCCAATGTTCTATTACCCGGCCGGTATTCAGCCAGAAGGGATATTCGCTGTCCGGAGATTCTGCTGCCGGTTCGTAAGGCCTGGCCCAGATCCAGGCACGGTTGTCTTCCTTACCGTAAAAATCAAAATCCTTGCCGTTGGTGCAGGCCGGATCGTATTCCGGATTAAAACGCCAGCGGGTCTCCTTGCCGTCGACAAAAGGCCATTGTACTCCGGAGCGTTCATTGAGAACGGAATAAGGTGCCATTTCATGTTTCGGTCCGGCATGAAAACGTCGATATTCCTCCCATATTTTTTCGATGTATTCTTCCTGGCTCCAAGGAAATTGTTTTTCGAAACCAAGTCGTCTTGCAACTTCTATTATCTGCCAGGTATCCGACATTGCATCCCCCGGAGGATCAAGGATCTGCGCAAAATGCTGGGTTCGGCGCTCGGAGTTGCCAAACAGACCTTCCTGCTCAATCCACATGGCCGCCGGCAAAATGACATCGGCTACATCGGTAGTAGGTGTCGGGTAAACATCGGAGACAACCAGAAAACGGTCGTCTTTTAAGGCAC
>JBARUR010000010.1:0-22373 GCA_049645845.1 Desulforhopalus sp.
GTCTTGACTGGTTGGAACAAACTCTAACTCTTCCAGGATACGAAACATATCTGCTCGACGGCTTGAATAAAAATTCCACATAAACCGAGTTGCATGTTTTCCTCCATATTCTGCATGGGTACGGGAATATTCCGTTAGATCAGGACGGGAGAGGACAACGGTGCTTATAATTTTAAGACGTTCTTTTTCAGAAAGATCCGACTCAAGAGTATCGCTGATGTTTGCAAAACGTCTCAGAACTTCATCTGTTTTTTGCTGATTTATTTTTATGTAATGCTCCAATCTTTCTTCGGCCCTGCTTTTAACCTTACGCATTTGTTTACAAAAAACATCGCAGAGGTCGTCTGTTATTTTCCCATAACGCCGCCGGATAAGTGCTAAGGCAAGGACATATCTCTTTGCAGGAGATACTTCCGTCATTTCTGTAGCGTTCAAGCTTTGTGCCTCAATGGCCAATTGCTCGACTTTTGTATAGGAAACTTCTCGTAGAAGTCGGGCATGGTTATAGAGTTCTGTTAGTTTTTCTCTCTTTTTTAGCAAATCACGAAGACAATAAAGTGTAGGTTTTGAGCTGTCGGCTTTGAGCTCATTCCATGGGCTTATTCTCGTTTGCTTATCCGAGATGAAAAGTGAATCTAGAAATTGTCGTTCTGCATCTCTAAGTTTGATGTATATTCAGGAAAATATTTCATTATTCACAGATGCTCTCAAGCTACGTGCCTTTCGCAATATTGTATTGAAGCTTGGCAATTCAAATCGGTCCCTGACGAGAATTTCCACACCCATACTGATAATATCTGCAAGATCCTCTCTTGTTGGCACAGCTTGCCGTAAACCTTTTTCCAGCGAGGCGTTTCCCCCGTCGATATATGACTTCACCTCGAGATATTCACGTATAAGGTGGAGGTGATTCTCCCTCACTCTTTGTTTTTCATATTTCTTCGAAAGTGATTTCGGAGAGGATATCTTGAGACAAGTAGCGATGTGGAGCAGAATTTGCTCCGGAACTTCTATCACTTTTACAAAATATCCAAGCCGTTGAAATGTTTTAAGCATGACAACAAAACCGAGAAGACTGCCTTTTCCCCTTGTACGATTAAGACAAAAATCCAATTCTTCATTTGTTGGGGTATAGCACAGCTCCAAATCTCTTTTTGTGATCTTGGATTTTAACTGCGGATAGGCTGTGTCAGTTTTACTCAGCATCGCAATTCTCCTTCCTGTATCTTTTCAAATTGAGGGGGTATTTAGTTTACATTGTTTATGGAACCGAATATGATACAACGAATCTATGCTTTCATCCGCAAAAAAACTTTGTATCACAAACGACCGTTTACGTGACAAATGCTAATAGGCTACAAACGAGTATCTAAATCAGACGGATCTCAAACAACAGATTTACAACATGACGCTCTTCTGGCTGACGGTGTTAATGAAAGTCATATCTATGAAGATTTTGCGTCAGGAAAGCGTGATGCACGGCCAGGTCTTGAGGCCGCACTCAAGGCACTTCGCCCAGGAGACACTCTGGTTGTTTGGAAACTTGACCGATTAGGTCGTGATCTAAAACATCTGATCACCGTAGTTGATTCATTGGCTGAAAGAAAAATTGGGTTTCGTGTTCTTGCTGGTCATGGTGCGTCAATAGATACCACCACTCCAAGTGGCAAATTAGTTTTTGGTATATTTGCCGCTCTTGCGGAGTTTGAAAGAGACCTTATTGCGGAAAGAACCAGAGCTGGCCTAGCTGCGGCAAGAGCCAGAGGAAGATCTGGAGGAGCACCATTTAAAATGACTCCCGCGAAGCTAAGACTTGCAATGGCAGCAATGGGTCAAAAAGAAACTGTAGTAGGGGATCTGTGCAAAGAGCTTGGCATATCGCGTCAAACACTTTATCGACATGTTGGTCCGGATGGGAGTTTACGTCCATCTGGAAGTAAACTTCTTGCTAAAGGCCAGAAATTGAAGCATTAACCAGATCGGTATGTAGCAGATTGTTTCTGGGTATGTTTATCCATTCCTAACACACCTTGTGTGAGAATTCAGCTACAGCCCATTCTTCTGAATAGACCTGGCGATGGAGTAAAAAACCAAGGTGGTTAATCCGAAGTTGCTCCTTGGGTAAGCTCTATTTTGCAGTTGCTCCATTTTTGATCAATTCCCTGTGTTTAACGGGTCCCACCCTATCAGGCAACATCTAAGAAATGATAATGCAGAAAATGATTAGATTGCCACTACATCTCTATATATTGACCAATCTGTTTTTAAACGACAGAAAGGGAGCCTAGCTAACCAGTCCCCTTTTTGTCGAAATGTTAGTTAAAGCTTATTAAGAAATGTCTGATGGAACTGCTATTGTGGCGGACACAGACTTTCGTTCTTTTACCAAGTCAATAACTAAAGAAACTCCACCTAGTATCATAATGAAAATAAATGGAAGGGAGCCGATGATGGTTGAGGACTTTAGGCCGTTTATACCTCCCGAATAGATAAATGCAACAGTTAAAACTCCAAGGCAGAGTCCCCAGAAAATAGTTAATCTGTTGGTCGCCTTGGCATCAGCAGGATCAACTCCATGAGTGCAGAATCGTGCCATAACATAAGTAGCTGAGTCAGCAGATGTTATAACGAAAGAAATTGCCAAGATTACACCTATTACTGACATTAATGCTGTTGCAGGCATATGTTTTAATGTTTCGAAAAGGCTCAGCTCGAGTGCCACTTTACCAATTGCAGTTCCTTCAAAAAGATCCATATATATTCCAGTTCCACCCATTACTGAGGAGAAGAGGAAGGAAAAGATTACGGGTGCTGCTATTACTACAAGGACAAACTCTCTAATGGATCGACCTCTTGAGATTCTTGCTATAAAACCGCCGGTAAATGGAGCCCATGCGATCCAGAATGCCCAATAAAATACTGTCCAGCCACGGGTCCACCCTTCATTTTCAAACAGTACAGTACTAAAAGACAATTCGGGAAGGTCCTTTAAATAAGCTCCAAAGGTAGCTCCAAAGTTATTTAGAATAAAACCAGTTGGCCCCCATACAAGAAAGAACAAAAAAAGCGCTATCATTAGTACTATATTTAAAAGAGATAGTGCTTTGATACCTTTGTTGATACCTGTGATAGCTGAAATCACAAAAGAGATTGTTATCAATGTAATTACGACTGCAATAGCAAAATTTGAGTGTTCAAAGCCAAGAAGATAAGACAAGCCTCCAGTCATCTGCATTGCGCCGGTTCCTATACCTGCCACGACCCCAAATAAAGTTGCCCATATGCAAAATGCATCAATAATTTTCCCGAATGTGCCTTTGCATAATTTTTCTCCAAATATTGGCACCAGACATCCAGAAATAAGTGCGCCCCTCTTCTTTCTGAACTGTGAATAGGCCAGAGCCAAGCCAACAATGGCGTATATTCCCCAAGCATGAAAGCCCCAATGGAAAAAATAGATTTCCTGAGCAAGTATCGCTGTGGCATCCGTGTCAAGACCTTTGGTCGGTGGATTGGCAATATGACTCATTGGCTCTGCAATGGCCCAGAATAAAAGGCCGATTCCCATTCCAGCAGAAAAGAGCATAGAAAACCAGCTCATGGTAGAATGTTCAGGTTTTTCATCATCTCCACCAAGTCGAACCTTACCTAAAGGAGAGAGAGCTAGAACAACACAAAAAATCAAAAATCCCGTAACCCCTAACAGGTAAGTCGACTGAAAATACTTACAGATAGCACCCACCATGGCTCCTGTTACTGTAGCGAGTGTGCTTGTAGTGAAAAGGCCCATAAAGACAAAAGGAGCAGTCATGGCCACAGCGATGTAAAAAACTACTGGATCGAGTTCTTTGCCAAACAATTTCTTTAAAGCACTATTGCTATTGTTGTTCATTGTTTTCCCTTTGATTAGAGGTTGGTTTTTGATTGGACATATGTGCGGAGATCTTTCTCAATTGTTGGGTCGATATCTGGCTGGACATAGTTTTCTAGACGCTGTTGCACCAGTTTTGAAGCTCTTAGAGAAATGTCGTCCATTTTTTTCTCTTTCCAGGATTCATAAGTGCCTCGAGTGGTTAGTTTGGTAGGAAAGAATGCAGTTCTACAGGCTTTAGCCGTTTCAGGTTGCATCAGGTAGCTGCCACCAGATCCCACCCGCTCAATGAGCTCTAAAGCGATTGATGTCTCTGAAATTTCAAGTGGTTTAATTGCGTACTTGATCATTGCCCCTATTTCTTCGTCGATCACAAATTTCTCAAAACTTATTGCGCTATAGGCCCCGAGAATACCACATGCCTGATGCATGAAATGAATGCCGGATATCAGGCTTGTACCGATGGCAAGTGCTGACTCCACTCCTGCCTGTAGATTGTTGGAGAATGAATCGGTCAATCCTCCTCCGTACCTGCATGGAAGGTTGTAATGGCTTGCCATTTGAGACGAAATACTCATGAGCTGGAGAAATGCGGGATTGCCGAGATTGACGCCACCAGTGCGAAGATCAGCAGCGCATGAGGTTCCCCCAATGACGCAGGGTGTGCCGGGGTTTATAAGCTGGGCGAGGACAATCCCAGCAAGGCATTCAGTTAGTTCTAACACTGCACTGCCAGCCACAGTGATGGGGCCTGAAATACCGGCAAGTACCATACTGGAAATGAGTAATGCCTGACCCTGTTTCGCAAATTCGATGAGGCCGCCGATGGTGTCATCACTGTATGAAAGAGGTGAAAGGGGATTAACTGAGACAATTGAGACAGGGTGTTCTAGTGACGTTACATCCTGGCCCCAGACAATATTTGCGATTTCAGCGAGTTCACGACCATTTTCTTTGCAGCATGGGTTTGCAACTAGGGGTTTGTCACATAAAATGAAACTTGAGGCGAGCATTTCTGTTGCGGCAAGACCAGGGGGAAGCTCTGCGGGAATAGCCATAGACCCCGCAGTCAGGTCAAGGCAAGGGGATGTCTGAACGAGTTTGCAAAAGTTGGTGAAGTCGGTGAGGGTTCCGCTCCGTCTGGTACCGTCACTGTCGATGATATAGGGGGCTGCCCAGCCAGGTCCAAGTGCAAAATTTTCACCACCAATTTTTATTGATTTTTCAGGATTTCTGGAAAGTAAAGTGAATTCGGAAGGAACAGTTTTTAAGGCTTCCAGAACCTGTTTTTCACTAATAAAAACAGTTTGACCCTCAACCTTAAAGCCGTGGTTCTTGAAAATTTCAAGTGCTTCAGCATCTTTGAAGATGATGCCTGTATTACCCAATATCTGCATGCATGCTTGGTGAATCGTGTCAATCTGTGTTGACTCAAGGGGTTGCAGTCGATTTATCATGATGTGTCCATTCTCTGGGTAGTCACCCTCTCGGAATAGCAGCGCATTCGATCTAGGGAGAACAGTTGTGAAAAAAGTGTAGCTGTTTTTGTTTGTTAACTTTCTGGTTCAGTACAATCAGTTGATAATTTTTCCGGCACGAACACCTTTTAGAAAATTCATACAGAAACTGTCGTTGCCAAGAAGCATGTCAGCGGTCTTAATTACGGCCATGATGTTAGCGTCAAGGGGATCAATAATTGCGGAGTCCATCCCGGCAGCCATCATCAGGGTGACAAAAGTGCGGTTGATGATTTTGCGTTGGGGGAGGCCGTAGGAGATGTTTGAAAGGCCACCTGTGATATGCACCTCCGGATGGATAGCTTTAATGCCGCGTACTGCATCAAGCACCATGTTACCTTTAGTGCTATCTGTACTAATAGGTTGAACAAGGGGGTCAATGTAGATTGATCTTTTCGGAATACCAATAGTCTCAAGCTCCTTTACAAGAATATTAGCTCTTTTAATGATATCTTCTGCAGACGTTGGCATCCCTGAATCATCCATGCAGAGGGCGATTACTTTACATTCTTTATTTTTCAAGAAGGGGATCATGGTATCAAAACGATCATTTTCCAGACTGATTGAGTTAATCAGCGGAGTGCTTTTTAGCTCATAGAAGGCCATTTCTAAAATTGCAGGATCGGGAGAATCCAAGGCAAGAGGCAAACTGACTGCCGGCTGGATTGTTTCAAGGAGCCAGAGCATATCTTCTTTCTCATGTCCAATCCTTGCTCCGGCATTTACGTCAATAAAGGTGGCCCCCGCCTCTTGCTGTTTCGTCACGTCATCTATAATGTACTGCGCGTCTCTAGCGGCAACCGCCTCTTTAACTAACTTTCTTGAGGTATTAATCCGCTCTCCGATTACTTCAAACATTCGAATTCTCCAATATAAATTGACTGATCAGATTCTTGGCGTATCGTGCTGCTGAACCGGCATCGGGAGCATAGCCATCCGCACCAACTTTATCGGCAAATTCCTGGGAGACCGGCGCACCTCCGACCATTATTTTAACTTGATCCCTGAGGCCTGATTCGACAATGGCATGAATTGTTCTTTCAACCATCGGCATGGTGGTGGTCAGCAGTGCAGAGAGACAAACAAGATTGGCCTTTTTAACTTTTATCTGAGAGACAAATTCTTCAGGAGAGACGTCAACACCCAAGTCGTGTACCGTGAGTCCACCACTTTCAAGCATCATAGTGACGAGATTTTTACCGATGTCATGTAAATCGCCTTTAACCGTGCCGATAATGACACAACCATTTCCTGCGTTAGAATCTTCTCCTAATAGAGGTTTCAGTATGGCAACACAGTTGGACATTGCCTGGGCGGCCATAAGTACTTCGGGAATAAACATTTCACCGCTTTCCATCTTGCCACCGATAATGTCCATTGCGGCAATGAGGCCTTCGTTCAGTATTTCTGAAGCTGGGATATTTTCCTCCAGGGCAGCATTAACAAGCTCAACGAGTTTGTCGTTGTCCATGTCGACCAAGGCACTTTGCATCTCTTTAAAATCAGCCATTTGTTACCTTCCTTTCTCTGTTTTTCAATAAACATTCGGCTCAGATGATTAAGCCGGGAAAAATGTATCCGCCAAAAGAGGTACTACCCTTTTGTTTGAATTTCTCATTGCATATATTGAAGACTGACAAGCATAATGTGTGCCATTCAGCCGTTACAAAAATATGCAATAAATTCCAATCACATGTACTCGTGGTAGGGGTCTAAGCGCAGAAAGGGGGTGTTGAATGAGAATTGAAATATCATTAAAAAATTGAAAATTTCTCAAATAGGATTGTGCTCACTTGAAAGAATGCTGCTGCCCAAAAACAGTAAAAGCTTTGAATGTACAAAGGAATGATTGCTTCTAAAGTTATAACAATCTGGTATGTTTCTTGTAACGGATGGTTGAGCTCTATCTAGATATATTTTAATCAAGAATTTCCAAAAACTTCTTGATTACAGGAGATGCAGGCGTTGAGGAGTAAAAGTTTAAAGTGAAATTTATAATGTATTGGTCTAAAAAATGGTGGTTTTTATCTGTTATATTCTCTGGAGTTACGGTCTCTGTAGCTGTTTTATTGTTCGTGCTTTTTACCCCGAAAATTAATGCGGATAAAACGACTTTAACGATGGAAGAACAACAGTGGTTAGAAGCACATAGAGGGAAGATCAAGATAGCTCATGCTCCCGATTGGCCGCCAATGGATTTTACGGATGCGGCGGGAAATCACCAGGGGATGGTAGCCGACTATATTAAGCTGATTGAAAAAAAATTAGATATTACCTTTAGTATAGCAAAGGTTGCAACTTGGGATGAGGTTCTCCAACTGGCACAAAAACATGAGATTGACGTTATCAGCGCTGGTCAGGAAACTGAGGAGAGAAGAGCATATATGCATTGGTCAACGCCTTATCTGACCCTTGAAACAACTATTATAGTTGAGAAAAACAGAAAAGGAGTGCTGACCTTAGATAAGATGAAGGGGCTACAGATTGGTGTCCCAAAGGGCTATGCTATTGGTGAATTCATTAGGGCGAAATACCCGTTTTTAGATATCGTAGATGTAACTACAAGTGATGAAGGCATGAATAAAGTTTCCTTTGGTGAAATTGATGCGATGGTCACCGAAGTACCCAATGCTCTTTATATTATTGTAAAAGAGAAGATAACTAATCTCAGGCTAGCCGGAGTTACAGGTTTTACTCTTAATCACTCCATAGGCATACGTGATGATTGGCCAATTTTCAGTCAAATAATTGAAAAGGTTCTTGCTGAAATAACCGATGCTGAACACAAAATCATCCGGGAAAAGTGGGTAAAACTTGAAACCACAAGAATTTACCAGACAAAACTTTTTTGGTACGTCTTACTGGGAACCCTCAGTTGTGTTATTTTGTTTATAAGCTTCGTACTGCTCTGGAATAGAACATTAAAAAATCAGGTTGCAGAACGGACAGATGAGTTACGATTCAATGAAGTTGGACTTGAGGCATTGTTGGAACTCAATGAAAAAACCTATAATTCTATCAGGGAAGTTATTGAATTTACCTTTCAGCGAATGCTCAGGTTGACCAACTCCACTTTTGGCTATCTTGCCTTTGATGATCAAGAAGGTCTTTTGTATATAGTGGATTCAAGTTTTGGCGATATAGGATTGGAATATGAGACACAAGCACTAACTGACGGACTTGATAGACAAACCATCGGTTTTTGGGGGGAAGCTGTGCGACGATGTAAACCACTCATATCAAACAACTACCAGTTGTCAAACCCCAAGCAGCGAGGTGTCCCTGAAAAATATCCCCAAATAAACAGGTATATGAACGTACCTATTATGAATAAAGGTAAAGTTGTCGTTGTAGCTGGGGTAGGGAATAAGATGGTTGATTATACCTCTAGCGACTTGAAGCAGTTAAATCTGCTGGCCCAAGGGATGTGGCGACTCATTCAAAGAAAGAAGGCTGAACAAACCCTACAAAAGAGTGAGCAGCGTTTTCGTGACTTGGTGGAAAACTCTCCCAATGGGATTGCAATTATACAGGATGGTAGCGTTGTCTATGAAAATTCTAAGCAGATGGAACTCATGGGGAGATTGGAATTGTTCGGAACCCCATGGCTCAATTCAATTCATCGGGACGATCTTGAAAAGGTCGAAATATTTTATAACAAAATTCAGCGCGACACCTCTGTCCAGCTTGAGATTGATTTTCGATATTTTCCTGATCCAGGAGTCGAAGATCAAGGTGTAATGATATGGATTAATTGTATAACCTCCCCTCTAGAATTTCAGGATAAGGAAGCTCTGCTATTAATTACAATTGATATGACCAGGGCAAAAGAGCTGGAGAGGTTGTTGCTCGTACAGGATAAAATGGCCTCATTAGGTCATGTCTCAGCGGGTATCGCTCATGAAATTAGAAACCCTTTGTCTGGAATTAATATAAACCTTCGGACTATTGAGAAGAATTTCCATAAAATTGAAAAAAAAGATAAGGTTGAAACTGCAATTGAAGCAATACAATCTGCTTCTAATAAAATTGAGTCAGTTATCCGAAGAGTAATGAACTTTGCCAAGCCAACGGAACCTAAATTTAAGTTGGTAGATATTGCCGGACCATTGAACGAGGCTCTTGATCTTACAAGAGTTACGCTCAGGAAGAAGGGGATTACCCTGCAAAAGGAATTTGTTGAGTTTTTGCCTAAATGTTACGCAGAACCACATCTTATCGAGGAAGTGATCCTCAATTTACTCAATAATGGAGCCGAGGCATTAGATCCTCTAGAAAAACAACGGGTTATTCGCATACGAACAGGGCAGCAGCAAAATGATATTGTTGTGTCTATAGAAGATAACGGACCTGGAATTCCTCGTGATATCAGGGAAAAAATATTTGAACCGTTTTTTACAACAAAACAAAACAGCACAGGAATTGGACTCAGCCTCTGCCATCGCATCCTTACTGATCACAAAGGTACTCTGAACGTTTTTAGATCGGAGCTCGGAGGAGCGCATTTTGAAATACGACTCCCTGTGGCATCAGAGCGGAGTTGAGACACAACAGTTATGGAAAGTGAAAATGATGATTGAATATACAGTATTTGTCGTTGATGATGAAAAGACCATTCGCGAGGGGATCACGTCCGGCATAGAGGATGAATACCATACTCTGGCTTTTGATAATGCAGAACTGGCACTTGAAGAAGCGATCCGCCAAACACCGGATCTAGTGCTCCTTGATATAGGCCTACCGGGTATGGATGGTATACAGGCTCTTGCTGAATTTAAGGCCTTGAATAACGATATTCTAGTTATCATGATTACTGCTTATGAAGATATAAAATCCGTCATTGAGTGTATGAAGATAGGGGCCTATGACTATATTATCAAGCCCATCTATATGGAAGGGTTGGAAGTTACTATCATAAATGCTCTTGAAACTATACGCTTACGCAAAGAACTCAAATTGCTGCAGGAAAAGCAGATTCGGGAAAACCTTCCCTGTTTTATAGGTGAAAGCCAGGTTATTCATGATATCATGGACTATATTGAAATGGTGGCACAAAGCCCTGATACACCAATTCTTATACTCGGAGATACAGGAACAGGAAAGGAACTCATCGCCAGTACAATACATCACCGCAGCCCTAACTTTGCAGGTCCTTTTATTGCTGTAAACTGTGCGGCTATTCCTAAAGATCTTTTTGAAAGTGAACTCTTTGGCTATACAAAAGGGGCCTTTAGTGGAGCCCACGTCTCGGGCAAGGCGGGTTTGGTTGAGATGGCTACCGGTGGTACTCTTTTCCTCGATGAGGTCGGAGAACTCAGCCTTGATGCCCAGGCTAAATTGCTCAGATTTATGGAGGAGGGAGAATACTATAAAATAGGAAGTGCAACAAAACACCATGTAACTACACGAATAGTTGCTGCCACAAATCAAGACATAGAAAAAATGATTCATGAAAAAACCTTCCGAAGGGACCTCTTTTTTCGCATAGGTGTCATCAAGATAAATGTACCTTCCCTTAATGAAAGAGGTGAGGATGTAGTGCTTTTTTCCAATTACTTTCTTCAGCTTTTCAATGGCAAGTTTAAAAGATCCATTACCGGTATTGAAGATGAGGCAATTGAGCTTTTGAAGCAGTACACTTGGAGCGGGAATGTGAGGGAGTTGCGGAATGTGATGGAAAGAGCAGTTCTTACCAGCAAAGGTGGGATGCTTACAGCCTATGATTTAGGTTTGGAGAATGTCCAGAGAAGTCAGGTTATGGAGTATGAAAATCCCTTGAGCCTTGCCCCTCTTTCACTAGCTGGGATAGATCTTGATGGACTGCGGGATCACATTGACAAATTCTATTTCACCGAGGCAATGAAACTTGCAAAAGGGAATGAATCGCGTGCCGCAAAATTGTTAAATTTGAAGCATCATACTTTTCGGTATCAGTATAAAAAGCTAATGTATACATGAAACATCATGTAAGGAGATAATGTACCTGCAAAAATAGAACTTTACAGGTACAATGTAGAAGTTAGAATACATAAAAATGACCTTCTGCAGCGACCTCTCTTTTAGTATTTTAAACAGATTGATTTCTTGGGTCTTTGATGAAATAAGTCTGTTTAAAGGTACTTATCCCCCACAAAGCACGGGGACTAAAGAGAGTACCCCCCTTGTGGGGTGTTAGCTACTTGTGAGTACGTGTTTTGTCCGTATCATATACAGGGAATTTCACAACAGTTGCTGTGCAGGAGCCTTTTTCGCCTACAACTTCCAGTCTGACACCGATAGCCGAACATTCAGGATTTAAGCGTACTAGTGCCAAGGATTTTTTCATCCGGTGGGAATATGCCGGTTTATCATTGACCACGCCCACTTCTTTACCGTCGATCAATAACTTTTCTCCGCCTGCCAAGGAGTGGTCGATGTCTGCCTCAATACCACAAAGTTTAAATCTCTCCTTTCCCTCAGATGCCAGAGCAGCATCTTTTCCTCGGAAGTCGCCCTTGTTCCTGTTGAAGCACCAGCCCATGTTAACTTCCCATGGACTGTTCTCCATCAAATCAAAGCGTCGCCAAAGCAATCCAGCTTCCATCCGGAGGGGAAAGATGCTGGAGAGGGAGCAGGGCATGATTCCCATATCTTTTCCATAGGCGAGAATGTTATCCCAGATATCGCATGCGATATCTGGAGTGATAATAATTTCATAGCCACGTTCGCCAGAAAATCCTGTTCGGGAAATAAGACAAGGGAGGCCGAACAGCTCTGTTTTTTGGTGGTTAAAATATTTCATGGACTGCAGGTCTATGGGTGTGTGTTGATCCAAAAGGTCGACCGCCTTTGGTCCCTGCAGAGAGATAAGGTGAAGACCACCTTCATATTCGACGACGGCATTTTTGTCTTTGGCAGATTCCTCCGCCATTTTCATTGCACAACCGTCTCCGTGGCAAACCATATATTCGTTATTGCCCAAGTTGAAAGCAATGCCATCATCACATATTGTTCCATTGTCTCTCAGAAACGGGCCGTATTTTGACTGACCAGGCTTAAGCTTTGTCACGTCAATGGTCATGGCATGATTCAGCACGGCTGCGGCATCCGGCCCCTTAACATGGAATTTTAAAAAAGCAGTTAAGTCGTACATTCCTGCTCTTTCCCGGACCGCATCGTGTTCGTCGCGGGGATCTGTGCTATATTTCATTGGTACGCCCATACGAATATACTCTTCCAATTTTGCTCCCAAGTCTTTATGACGTGCGCTCAGTGCGGAAGTTCGTGAGATTGTAGTCATCTTTTACTCCTTTCAGGTTTTATTCCTTATGTGGTACATGTTGATTGGTATACCGCCTAGGGGCTTCCCGGGGCAGAAATCCTGTTTCCTCTAGAGCAATTAGTGCGCCAGAAGCGGGTCTTGGTAGTTTGTTTTAAAGATTGTTATCTTATTACAGTTAGTTGGAGCTGTATGGTGAGGGTGCGAGGAAGATATGGCGACTGAAGGACAAATGATAAAATTCTCAAATTTAGCTTGGATATTTAATAAATTTGTCAAACACCAGGCTCTGCGTCACGCCTAAGTTTTTTGTCGCATTAGTTCTTATGATTTGACAGTTAACATGTATTGCTGTCTTAGGTGAGTTTTGTTCTAAAGAATTATGAGATTTATTTTATAGGTTATTGAGATGGCTGGCAATTTGCAAGAGTGAATTAACTAATTTTTGTGAAGGTGCCCGATGATGAAACGGAAAAGATAGTAAAAGAGCAAAGTATTGAGGGGAATTGAACCACTGTTTACATCTCTTCATCAATAAACGATATGATTTGGTAATAAAAAAATGTATTGTTCCAGATACCTGCGATAAAGATGTAACGAAGAAATGGAATATAAAATAGACTCAATTCTTGAGGGCTGCGGTGGGATGATTTCATGCATGAAGGTGGAGTTGTCTCTTGATGATGTGGCAGCAAAACTAGGTAGGGCGCAAAGCCGACCGGCACTTGTCGAAGCCGCTTCAAAAACGTTGAGTGTTGCGAAAGGATTATTGCGGCCCCAAATTGTTTATCGCTGGGTCAATGTCGTGTCCAATGACAATGGCATCATAAAGTTGTTTTGTGACCAGTCAAAGCAAAGTGTCAAGTTATCCATGGGCCTTTCCGCCAAATTCATGAACGAAGCTTCCAGAGCGCTTATTGGAGTGTACACAGTTGGTCAAGGCCTTGAGAACGCAAGCGCTCAAGCTTCCAGAGAAAGGCAGGTCCTTGATGGATACCTGTATGATATTATTGGTCTTGTGCTGCTGGATCAATTAAAGGGTTTTGTGAACAGGGTTGCCAAGGAGTATTGCCAAAACCACGACTGGGGAGTAAGCCCCTTTCTCAGTCCTGGATCGGTTCATGGTTGGGAGTTAGAGGACCAGGAGAATCTTTGCTCGATGTTGCCACTTGAGATGATCAATGTCATGCTGCAAGAGAATAACATACTTCTTCCGTTTAAAAGCATCTCATTTTTGATCGGCACAGGGCCGGGATATCAGGAGATCGAAGTTGGGACTACCTGTCAAGTCTGTTCAAAAAGAGGCCTGTGCGTGATGCGCACAAAGTGATAAATGACCAATCATATTGTTAATGTTTATCCCCATGGGCGAAAGATACAAGTTGCTGATGGGAGCACTCTGTTGGGCAATTTGATTGATCATTCTATTTTCCTGCGATCAGATTGTGGTGGAAAAGGAGTCTGTGGCAAATGCTTGGTCGAGATAAGGCATAACGACGGGGCTCTTGAGACAATAGAGGCTTGTCTGGTAAAAGTTTCCGGGAATCTCTCCATAGAAATTCCGACAGCATCTCTACTTTCTTCTCATATTGTCAAAAAAACTCCGGCGACTTTACCGATTTCCTTTAGCCAGTCTTTTGACAAGACAGCAGCTTTGCCACCCTCATATGGTGTGGCCGTGGATATTGGCACAACGACTATTGCGATCTATCTCTGTAATATGAACTCAGGGACGGTGTTGTCCTCAATGTCGGTGAAAAACCCCCAGGCGATTTATGGGGATGATGTGATGAGCCGGATCGGGGTGGTCGCAAAAGAAAAAGAAAATCTGGTAAGGCTACAAAAGCTGGTTGTTAAGACCGTAGAATGGGGTTGCCAGGAACTTGCTAGTTTCCAGAAAATCCAGACCTCTGATATAGAAAAAATGATGGCTGTTGGTAATCCTGCAATGCTCCATATCTTCTTGGGCATTGACCCTGTATCGATTGGTGTTGCGCCTTATCAACCCGCATTTTATGAAGCTCAACGGGTCGAGGGAGAACAGTTAGGGTTTGAACAGTTAACTTGTCCCGTTCATACTCTTCCGCAGATCTCAGGCTTTCTTGGTGGCGACATCCTGGCTGCCGCTATTGGGGCAGAAATGGGACAGCGCCAAACAGGAACGTTGTTGGTTGATATCGGTACTAATGGGGAACTCATCTATAAAGGAGAACATGGATTATATGCCACATCATGTGCCACAGGACCCGCCTTTGAAGGTGCATCTCTGTCCTGTGGGATGCAGGCAATTCCAGGTGCCATAGATAAAGTTATTCTTGCCGGATCTTTAATGGCTCCAGAGTATAGCGTAATCCAAATGTCCAACTACGAGGTTAAGATGCCCCCATTAGGTCTTTGTGGTTCCGGTGTGATCAGTGCTACTGCTGAATTGTATCGAGCAGGGGTAATTGACTCCGGAGGTGGAATGGCGGTTGACGACAGCATTGTTTCGTTACAAAAAAATCGATCAGGAATGAAAGAATACCTTATCGCAGCAAAAGGCAAAGACCAAAAGAGCAAAGATGTCGTTATCAGTCAGAAAGATATTCGCTCAATCCAACTGGGGAAGGCTGCACTGATAACCGGTGTTGATTTTCTCCTTAAAAAGGAAGGGGTGTCGGTACCAGAACAAATTGTTGTTGCCGGAGCTTTTGGATCCTATTTGGACAAAAAAGATATGATGATTTTGGGGATGATACCCCAAGTACCCGAAGAAAAAATAGAGATCGCAGGAAATCTTGCCGGTGCGGGAGCTGTGATGGCACTTTGCGATGAACGATATCTGCAATTAGCAAAATACCTGGCAACAATAACAGTGGTAATTGACCTGGCAACAAACATCGAATTCCAGGAGGTTTTTATCGAAAATCTCGGATTTCCAAATCCTCTTTAACAATGATTTTATTACCAGATATATCTGATTTTTCATCCAACAATGACTGTAATTATAGGCGAATTCAAATAAATGAGAGCAAGTTGGCAATGTAAATGCAATTGATGAACGTTTGATTCCAGTTCCCATGCATGCACAAGATGCAGGGAGGCTCTGTCGGTCAGCGCAATTCTACCGGCCATACTAAAAATTTCTCGGTTCAGATCTCGCTCGGTGGTTGAGGGGCGTAGCGTATTGAAATCTACAGCCGCCACGATATTCTGGTAGGGTGATCTTTCAGATGACTTTAGTAGCCAAATTGGGCAGGGACATTCTCGAAGCAGATGCAAGTCGTCACTGCCAAACAGCATGTGCGTCCAGGATGGATTCTCGGCGGGCTTGATGACCAGATCGTGTCCATTATTTTTTACTGCACGAGTCACCTCAAAAAAGGTTTTGCCTATCAGCACATCCTCCCGGATGTTTAGGCGTTGTTCGTAAGGGGCGCAGCATGGTTTTCAGAGTGTTGAGGTGGTCAGCCATGACAAAAGCCTGTAGTTCTCTGGAGACAGGTCCACCTGGTGGTAAAGCCATATCCACCTGGACGACCTCGATCGGAACTACGTCTACGACTGTTAAGACCGCCTGATTCTTTTCCGCCAAAGAGACTGCACGTACAAGAATCGCTGCTTGCTCTACATTTGATTCATTTACGTACAGTATATTCTTGAAAGGTTGCATGATCACTACGCCTCTTAGTTTAACAATGCACTTTTTATGAGGTTGCTGCTTAAGGCACTATTTATTTTTTTGCCGGGAGCGCCAACCGCCACGTGGCAAAAAGGTCGGCCTGAGTATTCTGTTCATATCCCTGGCCGGTTCGATGACGTAAAAGATCTTTTCATCAAATTCGATGATCATGGGCAGCAGCCACTTCAGGTGTCGCCGCCCACACGCGATATATAGTTCCAGAACCGGTCCGTTCATCCCTTCTCCGTGAAATATGGTCACCGGCTGGCCCATCTCGCGAATTTTATCGGCGATTACCTGTCCACTGTTGGTAGCAAAGACCTTGAGGATAATCTTGCCGAAGGCCAACTTGCGTTCGACCAGGATTCCGGTAACATTTCCACAGGCATATCCAAGGGAGTAAAACATAATCAGAATCGGTGACTGATCGATCTGCTTGATTATGGTGCTGATGGCGGTTATCCAGATGGTTATCTCGATTACAGCCAGAAAAAAGGCAACGACGGCTCGCCCCTGAACTGTAACAATTGTACGGACAGTGCCTAGAGAGACATCGACTACACGAGCTGAGAAAATAAAGAGCCCGGTCAGTAGAATGTGTGAATCCAGGAAAGAGAGCATAATGTGGACTTCAGACAGTCAATAAAAGAAGAATTAATTTTAGCTTTTAAAGAGAGTGAAACTGCTTCTCTCTAACGCAAAGCAGTCTACTTCGGCCAGGTAAAATTTTTCCACCCACCTTCCTTGCCAATCCAATAATCCAATGATTGACGTGCACCATTTATCACTGCATGCAATGGATCAATAGCAACAATAACTTTGATGTTGGTTCTCGATGCTATGAGCTTATCCATTCCTGGAATACATGCGCCACCGCCTGTCAAAGCAATTCCTGATTCCAGGATTTCACAATATATTTTATCCGACAGTTTTTTCAGAAAATTGACAATGATAACAGTAAGTTTTATCAATATCGGTTCTATCGCATTTATCACATCTCTTTGGTTGACACAACAATTGACACTCTTTCCTAGGACAGCATCAATGCCGCAAATATCAAATATTCCACTATTGGAGCCTGGTTCATTGAGCATGGATGAGATTACGTGAGTCAATTTTTCAACAGAAGCATTTTCCAGTTGCACCCTGTGTCTTGCAAGGATTGTGGAGCGAACCGATCTGTGAAGATCACTGCACGCTATATGCACTGTTGAATGGTGAATAATGCTTCCTCCCCGAAACACTACCATTTCAGTTATTCCATCACCAAAATCTACAAGCATTTGCGCATGGGGGAGAGCAAGGTCCATTCCCGCTCCGATAGCAGCAGCTCTGCTTTCTGGAATTATTGCGACATGTGCTGTCCCGGCATTCATAAGCGCTTTACGAAGGAGGTCCCGCTCCTTCTTTGTTGTGCCTATTGGTGCGGTGGCCAAAGCCATTGGTGGGAAAAAAGATTTTCTATTCATATTCACTAATTTTTTCAGCAATATCGTTGCATTTTTCAAATCAACAATTACGCCTCGGCGAAGCGGTTTTGTTGAAATTTTATTATTAATATACTGAAAATACTCATCAGAGACCGGAGCTGTTTTTCTTACAACAAGGTTAATTGAAGACGGATTATCTGTTATCTCCCCGTTAAATGAATTGTAAATCCGAGTGTTCGCAGTACCAAGGTCTACAGCAATATTGGGTCGTGACATAAAGTGTAATAATTTTGTAAACATAGTGTTCGCTGTTGCTCCGTTGTTGACAAGATGGCCACTACCTTTGCAAAAAATCAAACATCGATATTTTGCAATGCTGCCTGCAGGTTACTTATGGTTTCCCTGGCGTCACCAGTAAGTAGTATTGTCTTACTGGTGTTATACAGCGGATTAGGGACACCAGAGTAGCCGGGGTTTGTATCCAAGTTGCAGACAATAATGCGTTTGGCATCCTGGGCCAGCAAGATCGGCATACCGGAAATGGGGGTTCCTTCACTTTCAATGGCAGCGGGATTAACGACATCACAGGCCCCGACAACTATTACAACATCAGTTTTTCCAAAGAGCGGATTAACGTCGTCCATCTCAAGCAGGTCTTCGTATTCAACTTCCGCCTCGGCTAGCAGTACGTTCATGTGGCCGGGCATCCGACCAGCCACAGGGTGAATGGCATACTTGACACTCACACCGCGATTTTCGAGTAAGGAAACCAGCTCCACCAGTTTGAACTGGGCCTTGGCCAAGGCCATCCCATAGCCTGGAATGATGACTACGCTTCTTGCCTCAGCTAGGGCTTCAACTGACTCCGAAGTGGCGTCCGCCGCAGCCATATCGGTGGAAGGTTTTGGTCCCTGTGGTGTTGTCTTTGAAACGAGCATTTTCTGAAGCTCCTGGATTGACTTTTTGGCATCTCCCTCAAGCAGTACGGTGTTGTCCTGGCTATAGAGTGAGTTCTCCACGCCCGAGTATCCGGGGTTGCGGTCAAAATTGCAGCAGATAACGGTTTTTGCCTTGTGCGCCATGAGAATGGGCATTCCCGAGATGGGTGTCCCCTCGACCTCGATGGCCGAAGGATTGACAACGTCGCAGGCACCGACAACCAGTACCAAATCAGTGGCATCGAACTCTGGGTTGATAGTTTCCATCTCCACCAGCATATCGTAGTCAACACCAGCTTCGGCGAGCAAAACGTTCATGTGTCCCGGCATGCGACCGGCCACGGGATGGATGGCGTATTTGACATCTTTACCTATGGCGATCAGCTCGCCGGCCAGATTTGCAATGTCTTCCTGCGCTTTGGCTAGAGCCATACCGTAACCGGGTACGATGATGATTCGTTTGGCTGTCCGTAGCGCAGCGTCTGCCCTGGAATAATTATCATAGGCAATCGACCCTTCAGAAGACTCATGTGTTGATTTACTGCTCAAGGAATTCAGAAGATCCTGCACTGTCTGTTTGGCGTCACCTTCGAGCATGATGCAGTTGTCCTGGTCATAGAGCGAGTTCTCGACCCCCGAGTAGCCGGGTTTGCGGTCGAAATTGCAGCATACCACCTTTTTGGCCTCATGGGCTTTAAGGATCGGCATGCCTGAGATGGGAGTCCCCTCGACTTTGATGGCCGTCGGGTTGACCACATCGCAGGCGCCGACGACGAAAACCAGATCGGTGGCATGAAATTTAGGATTGATGGTTTCCATCTCCACTAGCATGTCATAGTCAACACCGGCCTCGGCGAGCAAAACGTTCATGTGGCCCGGCATACGACCAGCTACGGGGTGGATGGCATATTTGACATCTTTCCCCATGGCCGTCAATTCTTGCGCGAGCGTCGCGACGTCTTGCTGCGCTTTGGCCAGGGCCATGCCGTAGCCGGGCACAATAATAATTTTCTTCGCCCCTTGAATGGCGGCAATCACATCGGTCAGCTCGGCGGCTGGGTCAGCAGGGGCTGTTGTTTTCACCATCTGTGTTGGAGCAGCTGGCGGTGTCGATGGTGTTTTTGAAACAGGTTTTTGTGGCTTGTAATCCGGGAAAATAACCTTGTTTATCCTGCGATTCATCGCTTTGCACATGACATAGGTAAGGATCGAGCCGGAAGCGGCGACGGTTGCGCCGAAAGCAATCAATAGCTGGTTCTCAATGACCATACCGCAAAGAGAGGCAGCCAGGCCTGCAGTTGCATTAAGTGAGGAAATCAACACCGGCATATCGGCGCCACCAATACGAATCGCCAGCAGTATGCCAAAACCGATTCCCAGAAAAATCTCCAAGACAAAAAGGGAGGGAGCAACACTCGCCGGAACAATAAGAGAAATTGCGCCAATGACTACCAGAGCGATAAAGTTGAGGATAACAAAGAGATTATGGTGCGTCAGTACTAGCGGCGCTTGGTGCATTTTATTGGCGAGTTTGGCACTGGCGATCATGCTGCCGCTAAAGGTAAGAGAACCGATAGCCAGACCGAGAACTCCGGATATTTCGCTCACCAGGCTTAAGGCATGAGTGGTTCGGGAAAGTTCCACCAAGGAGACCAGAAAAGCTGCGACACCGCCGGCTCCGTGTTGAAAAGCGACCATGGAGGGTACCTGGATCATGCTGACCACCCGGGCCAGGGCCAAGCCGGCAACAGCACCCACCAGAAGGGATACAAATACAGTGGTGATATCGACAATTCCATGCCGGTAGAGAACCAACACGAAAGCCATGAACAGCGCCAGAGCAGCGATCAGATTACCGTTTTTTGCCCGGAGAGGCTCACGGAATTGCCAAATGCCGAATATGAGAATAACAATTACAGTAAAGTCAATGAGCAGTGTCATATCATTGGATCCATTGGTTGATAATTCAGGATATCTTCTTTTTACCTTTGAACATCCGCAGCATTCTGTCGGTAATGGCAAAGCCGCCAACCACATTAAAGGTTGCGGTCATTATGGCAATCGAACCGAGAATTTTTTCTATGGGTGTCGTCGGAACAGAAAACAATATAAGCGCCGCCAGAATGGTTATGGCGGAAATGGCATTGGTCATGGACATCAACGGGGTGTGCAGCAAGGGTGGCACCCGTGAAATAAGGACGTAGCCAATGGCAAAGGAACCAATAAACACCACAGCCATCAAAAACAGATTAAACATGGATATGCCTCCAGCATTTTAAAACCCTTACAGAAACGGTGCACGGGTATCGACAGGTATTTTTCGTCTTTTGTCGATACCCGTTTTTTCCTCATCCTGAGCAACCATTCCTTGTCGATAAAACTTATTTCATGGCTTTTAGAGTGCCTTCATGGACGATCTTCGATCGACAGGTGACTAAAGAATTGCTGACAATTTCATCGTCAAAATCGAGCGTATCTTTGCCCTTCTTGAAGAGGTTTTCGACATAGTAGTACAAATTGTTAGCGTACAGCCAGCTGGCATGGACAGCCATCCGGCCGGGAATATTCTGGATGCCGCAGACATGAACCCCATGTATTTGCACGAATTTTCCGGGTTCAGTCACCTGGCAGTTGCCGCCCTGATCTATGGACACATCGATGATGACCGAGCCGGGTTTCATGGCGGCGACCATTTCATCGGTAATCAGGATAGGCGCGACTTCCCCTGGTACCAAAGCGCTGAGAATTATCACATCGATATCCGCCAACTGGCTGGAAATAAGTGTGCGCTCTTTTTGAAGCCATGCTTCATCCAGGGATTTGGCATAACCGCCACTGCCGGCTGCCAATTCCTGGGGAATATCGAAATCGATAACCTTGCCGCCGAGACTGTCTGCCTCCACAGATGCGTTCTTACGGATATCGAGCGTTTTAACCACCGCGCCAAGCCGCTTGGCCGTGGCGATGGCCTGGAGGCCGACAACACCGATGCCGATAACCAGAAAATTTGCCGGTTTGATTGTGCCGATTGCGGTACCAATCATAGGAATGAATTTGGGTAGCTGATTTGCGGCCATGATAACTGATTTGTAGCCGGTAATCGCGCTCATCGAGGATAAAGCATCCATTCTCTGTGCCCGTGAAATTCTGGGAATTCCGTCCATGGTTAAAGCGGTAATATTTTTCCCCTGAAGATCTCTGACCATCTGATGGCTGCTGGGTGCCGCAGGATGGAGAAAAGTGATCAGAATACTGTCTCGGCGAAGCATTTCCACTTCATGCTTTTTCTTGTGTTCGTTGAAAACCGGCTGTTTCACTTTCAAGACAATATCAGCTTCGGCAAACATTTCTTCAACGTCGTCAGCTATGGTCGCCCCGGCATTTCTGTAGTCATTATCCGTGATCATCACGCCTTCGCCGGCACCTGCTTCTACAACTACAGTGAAGCCCAGGGCGATGTATTTTTTGACAGTCTCGGGAGTTGCTGCCACCCGTTTTTCTTCAGATAAAATCTCTTTTGGTATTGCAATTAACATGGTTAGCCTCAGTGGTAATTGTGTTGCCCGGCAACGGGAAATATAAGTATCGACGGTCTTATCAATTCAAAGAAAATGGATCGCCGCCAAGCCGCATTAAGCGATACTGAATTTTTCGTGGGCTACTGAGTAGAGTTTCTTCAGCGCCTGCTCAAAAATAGG
>JBARUR010000011.1:0-2918 GCA_049645845.1 Desulforhopalus sp.
GGTTAAGGGATTTTACCATCAATGCCATGGCGGTGCAGCTTCCGGGGATTGGCGGAGAACAACAAACCTGGAACTTACTCGATCCTGCCGGCGGCTTGGATGATCTGCGCAATGGAAGGGTGAAGCATTGTCCCGGAGCCTTTGTGGCCGATCCAGTGCGGATGCTGCGTGGATATCGACTATGTGCAACGCTTGGCTTTTACTTGGTAAAAGAGACGAAAGAAGCGGCGGGTCGGCATGCCTCTCTTATTAATAAAATTGCAGCAGAGCGGATATCCTATGAGCTGAAGCTAATCTTTGAATCACCGAGGACCACCGAAACGCTTCGGGATATGGGTGAGACGGGGCTTCTGCGTCAACTCCTGCCCGAACTGTATCAAGGAGAGGGCGTGGAGCAGCCGGAGTTTCATCATCTGGATGTTTTTGATCATAGTTTTCAAGCTCTTGAAATGATGGAGACTGTTATAGCCGAGCCGGATCGTTTTTTCCCCGGTCATGGTGAAACAATCAGAGACTATCTCAAGGAAGAAAAAGTGGTGCGATGTCTTAAGTGGGCCGCTCTAATGCATGATGCAGGAAAACCATCGACAAAAGAAATGAGGGCCGATAAAGATGGCCGGGTAACTTTTTACGGCCATGATGAAGTGGGCAGGGAAATCTTTAAACAATATGCCTTCCGTTCAAAATGGAGTAAAGCTGATACGGAGCTGGTCGGTAACTTAATTGAGATGCATATGCATCCCTTTCACCTCTGCAACGTACAAAGGGAGGATGGACTTTCCAAAAAAGCGGCACTAAAGCTCTGCCGAAGGGCTGGAACTGCACTGACAGGGTTGTTTCTGGTGGCAATGTCGGACAGCCTGGCGAGTAAGGGAGAAAAGAAACCGGAAGGAATGGAAGAAGAGTTGCTGGTACTCTTTAATACTGTCCGGAAAATGTACGATGAAACTCTTGCCGCCGTAATGCATGGCCCTCGACTTTTGACCGGCAAGGATTTGATCAGGGAATGCAATCTTACGCCGGGGCCTCTTTTTTCAGAAATTATGGATGAGCTCGAATCGGTAAGAGCGGAAGGAATAGTCGTTGACCGAAAAACCGCCCTTGCCTGGGTGAAGCAATATTTACATGAGAAAAAAAGAAGGGGAGAACTCGATTGAGAGTATTCCTGATACTGGTTTTCGGCTTGTCAAAGAAAAATAAATGGACTAAAACGTGCGTAAAATAAACGACTATTATTCGAGAAAGGCCAAAAAAGATAAATATCCGGCCCGATCTATTTATAAACTGGAAGAAGTGCAGCTCAAGTACAAATTTCTCCACTGGGGAGACAGTGTCCTTGATCTGGGATGTTACCCCGGCAGCTGGTCTTTGTATGCCTCTGAAGTAATCGGGCCGAAAGGGATTGTTGTCGGAGTAGATCTGCAACAGGCGGATCAGGCTGTCCGTCCGGGAGGAGCGCCTATTCACTGGCTTTGTCAGGACATACTCGAACCGGAGATGATTCTCACGGTCCGAAAATTTCGTCCGGCCTTCAAGGTGATTATTTCCGACCTGGCTCCATCGACCACAGGCAACAAATGGACAGATGCTCAGAAATCCTTGATTCTTGTGCGAAAAACATTAGCACTTGCCGAGGAGCTTCTGCTCAATAATGGCCATTATATTTGCAAGGTTTTTCAGGGAGAGGATTTTCCTCAGTTTGTTGATGATATGAAAAAACGTTTTGCAATGGTCAAGGTACTCAAACCGAAAAGTTCACGAATCGAAAGTAGAGAAGTATTTGTTTTAGGAATGGAATATAAAAAATAAACAAGGAAGATGTTAAATTATAAGGATGTGATATATGTCAGGACATTCTAAATGGTCGACAATTAAAAGGAAAAAGGGCGCAATCGATGCCAAACGGGGAAAAATATTTACCCGTTTGATCAAGGAAATTACGGTTGCAGCCCGTCAGGGCGGGGGCGATCCGGAAGGGAATCCACGCTTGCGTTCGGCAATCGGTACGGCCAAAGCTGAAAACATGCCCAAGGATAATATCGCCCGCGCGATCAAGAAGGGCACCGGCGAGATAGCCGGCGAGGTTTATGACGAGATCATGTATGAAGGCTACGGTCCCGGCGGAATTGCTATTCTCGTTGAATGTCTGACGGACAACCGAAACCGGACCGTTGCCGATGTTCGGCATTATTTTGCCAAAAATAACGGCAATCTGGGTGAATCCGGCTGCGTCGCCTATATGTTCGACAAGAAAGGCCTGATTCTGGTTGAAAAAAGCGGCATAGAGGAAGAAGTCCTGATGGATACTGCCCTTGAAGCAGGCGCCGAGGATGTTGTCGAAGAAGAAAGTGAATACCAGATCCTGACAGCTCCGGAAGATTTTGAAGATGTGCGCAGCGCCCTGGAAGAGAGCGGAGTGACATTTTTAGACGCATCAATATCCATGATTCCCCAGAATACGGTGGAAGTGGTTGATGAAAAGATTGCCCGTTCACTTATGAAGCTGATGGAAAGTCTTGAGGATCATGACGATGTGCAGAATGTATACGCCAATTTTGACATAGATGATGATCTTATGGAGCAGCTGTCTGAATAGGCAGCAACTGTGGAAAGAATCATAGGCATTGATCCGGGCAGCAGAATAACCGGCTATGGTGTTATTGATGCCGATCGGGGACAATTATATTTTGTCGCCTGCGGAGTGATAAAAACAACGACGAAATATTCTTTTTCTCATCGGCTCAATGAAATTTTTGAAGGCATAAACGAAGTGGTTCAGGTGCACGGACCCGTCATTGCCGCAATCGAAGATGTTTTTCTCGCGACCAACCCCCGCTCAGCCTTGAAGCTAGGACATGCCCGGGGGGCTGCAGTTGTAGCGACCATGCAAAACGGATTATCTGTTTTTGACTATAGCC
>JBARUR010000012.1:0-4558 GCA_049645845.1 Desulforhopalus sp.
TTCTGTCGTAAACCAGGTGGTTCCGCGTCAAACAATGGCACAGTTGTGCCTCTAAACAATCTGCAATAGACAAAAGCTAAGAAAAACATTAAGTCATGAGTCAAAGATTCTGGTTTCCGATCGGATTTTTGCTCCATTTGTGGTTCACCTGTTTCATCTTATAAGTTGATACTTTCCTATCTACCAGACAATCTAAAGTTTGTGCTTATTGTCATTTAATGTCGGTCCGACCCTGTACCTATTGTCAAATAATGTGGGCCCAGATTAATCATTATTGCGGGTCGCTTCAGATAACTATTCGCGGCAGAGATCGTCCTGGAGATCGAGCGGCCGGGTATAACGGCTTTTTAATTTTCCCCCAAGACGAATGAGAAAATTGCCAAGGCCAAGTTGCATTCTCGCCCTCCAGCCGGGATTGTTGGCGTGATAGATGGCAAGCAGTTGTTGACGCTCTGCCTCCTGCAACATATCCTGACGCTTCTCTTTGATTATCACTTCAAGTAATAGCGGATTCATTGGCTCACCATGGGTTTGAAAACAAAATTTTTTAAAAGCTGTTTATCCTGCTTCGCTACTGATAGCTGCCAACCCCACTGAGTCCGGAGTCCCCGGGAGGGCGACTAATGAATGTTTCCACGGCACTGGACAGGAGCTCAATACCTTCTTTAATCTGCTCTTCGTTTGCCCAGGCATAGCTGATGCGAAAACAGTGGACAAAACGATGGTCAATATCGAATAGCGGACCAGGGAGAATGGACACACCTTTTTCGATGGCACTTAGAAACATTGCAATACTGGAATACCCCCGCGGCAGTTCCAGCAAGAGGGAAAATCCGCCATCCGGTTCAGCCCAGGTTACTTCCTTTGGCATATATCTTTTAAGTGCTTTCATGAGCGTATTACAGCGACTCCTATAGATGGCCTGCATATTCTTGGTATGAGCATCGAAGTGGCCTGATGTGAATAAATTGAAGGCCAAACCCTGTATAAAAGAGGCGCAGGAATGGTCCATAAGCCGTTTGAGTTCGGCAAGTTGTTGCACACGCTTAGGCGAGCTGATCAGCCAACCCAGCCGCAGCCCGGTCATGACCGATTTAGAGAGGGAGCTGACGACCACGCTCTGCTCAGCTCCCAGCTCCTTCAAAAGGCTTGGTTGTGGGGCTTCGTCAAAGCAGAGATCCCTGAAAATTTCGTCTGCTAAAACCAGGCTGCCGGTCTTTTTGGCCCATTCGACTACCATCGAATATCGCTCGTGACTGAGGCTAGTTCCCATTGGATTGTGAGCATAGGGGCAGAGGTAGAGCAGGAATGGGTTATCGCCTGCAAGTCGATCCGGCAGGTTGGGCATGGGGCCTTGGCTGTCGCGGGTGATGGTCTCGACCCATTGGCCCATGGCTGTAAAGATCTCAGTAATTCCCTTGTAACAGGGGGTCTCGCAGATCACGTTGTGTGCCATTCCCAGGTTGGCCTGGGCAACCAGGGTGATGCCCTGCATTGAGCCGTTGGTTATCAGCACTTGTTCCGGTGTGACGATGGTTCCGCGTTCTGTGAATCTGCGGGCAATTTCCTTCCGAAGATCATATCTTCCCAGTGGATCCGTTGCCTCAAGCAGTTCGTTGCCACCATGTTGCAAAGTTTCCTGGGTGATATCCTGGAGAAAAGACTTAGGGAGCAGGCCTGGGTCCGGTACCCCCCTGGTTAAATGGATAATACCTGGCTTTTCGGCAAGCGACATGATGTCACTGAGGGCTTTGCCGACCCCCATTCGAAGTCGCCTTGCGGCAAATTCCCGTGTGTTTTCGCTGGAAAGTTGATTGCTCCTTTTCCTCATCACTGTGTGTTTTGACTCAGCTAATTCCTTCGCCCGGCCCTCTTCCCCCACACTGGTCGCGTCCTGAACAAATGTGCCGCGACCAACATGGCATGAGGTGTGGCCCGCTTTGCCCAGATCCTGAAGTGCTCGACGTACGGTGGCCTGAGTTACCCCGATATCTTTTGCCAGGCAGGTGACTGATGGTAATTTGTCACCAGGGCGGAGTTCTCCCTTTAATATCGCGTCTTCGATATTCGTTCGTATCTGCATATATAAAGGGGTATCCGATTCTTTGTCGATTGTGTAGTCCAGCATATTGTTCTCCCTTGTGTGTATCGATACAGTATTAATACAGTATCGACCTTTTCGATGTCAAGAGAAATTATCTCCGTAAATGTAGCCTGTGTGCGGAAACATTGCGGTGATCAATAATGACGAACTACTGACCAATGATGTCGAAAGTGATGTTTGGGAGTTGTCGACAAGATTGGCTGTTGTCTGAGGAAATACAAACCAGACGTTTGGCTGTAATTGCTGCCAGTTGACGAGCCAGGCCGGGGTGCCCACTGGCCGGGGGGAGAGGGGCGATGAGCACACAATCAAACTGTGCGCCTTTGTCGGCAAGATCAATGCAGGCTCCGTGCACCTGGCTTTTCAGAAAACAAGTGTTAGTCAGTTTATTGTTTGCCGAATTGTTTTTGGCGCTACGGATAGAAACACTTTGTCCAATCAGGAGTAACAATTTGAGACCAAAATCTCATCAAGCCCAAGTTTATATTATAGTTATATTAGGTTGGAGGGTTTTATGGATTGAAAAACGTTTGCTTAATTGCCATCATGATTGGATTCTTGTGGACACGGCTCAGTTCAGACACTCTGAATTGAGTAACTTTAGCCAGATACGGATCGTATTTAGCCAGGATTGCTGGCCGCAGCATGACTTTGTTGCCCGGTATTTCCATCAAAATTCCTTTTTCGATTAGGCTTTGAATCATTGGTTTTTTGAGGTCTACCTTCACCCCGGCAATGGTGTAGTCGATGATGACATCGGCGACGATGTCTTTTTCAACTTCTGGCAGCTGCATAAACGCAGGGTGAAATTTAACAATCCCACTTGGCACATTTCCCGTGAATGGCAGCGCGAGGAACAACTCTTGCGGAATACCCTCATGGATCAGCTGTGGATAATTTGCAAAGCTGAACATGGAGTAAAAATTGGCAGGCCCCACGAGGACACAGCCGCAACCTCCAATACCGTTCTTTATACGGGATAAGCCTGTTTTGATAAGCTTACTGCCAATACCCTGTCCCTGAAATTCAGGCAATACCGACACCGGACCTAAGTTATACCAATCACTGGTGCCATCGGATATACTTACTGGTGAGATGGTAATCTGCCCTATTACCTGCTCGTTAATTACAGCCACCAAAGAAAGCGTTAGGGCGTTGGCCTTTCTAAGCTCGTCGATGATCAGATGTTCCGTCTGTTGGCTGAAAGGATAATCCCCAAACGCAGTGATAGTTGTTTCGGAGATCGCATCGTGATCATCTTTTTTTTCGGGTCTAATTTTCATGACCGGATCTTTCTTTTGCCCCTTTCAGGTGATAAGTAGTCGCTTTTTGAGGTTTATTTTATTTGATAGCAAATGGTTTCAAGCCGAATAGTATGAAAATACCATCAGCAACCGTGAATGAAGACAGACAGCGCATCTTTTTACCGGTAGTATGAACAGTAATGAAAAAATATGATCCCGGACCAATAGCTGCAATACTCCAAATCATTTTGCCTTACTTTTCATAGCTCCTCCTTGTTTCCTGGTTCGTTATAAGTAACGACTTATAGAGTTGGACAAAAAAATATTTATTTGCAGTTAGCCAACTCTGTACACTCCGAACAGTTGTAATCGCGATCACACTTTTTAAATGCTTTTAAATACAAGTTTTCTACCATTGGCACCAATGTTCGCATTGTCTCCATATTGACAGTATGATACACTCTGAAACCTTCCCGATGAGAGAGCAACATGTCAATCTCTTTCAAAACCTTTATATGTTGTGAAACCGCTGGTTGAGATATGTTCATCTTTTCAGCTATTTCTGTAACGCAAAAAGAGTATTTTTTATTAGATGCCAATAACTTGACAATCCTAAGCCGATTTTTGTCTCCTAATGCTTTAAAGACATTGGATATATGGTCTATGGTATTTTTTTCTTTCACAAGACTATAATTAGATACTTATAGTCTTGTGTCAAGAGATTTTCTTCGAGGCCCAGTGGGTTCATTTTCAGTTTGTGTGCCTGGGCGTTCTTTTTTTGAAACCGATACAACTAATATGCTTACTAATTCACAAGCCCAAGTGCTTATGTGAGAATAGATAGACCTTACAATGTATCACCACCGTCTGATGACAGCTTGCTCTGCATATTTCTGAACTCTACATATGGACAAAAAAGTACCTAAGCCTACGTCACATTAAACATCAGGGTCGATGTCGGGCCATTATCGCGCTGCTCATGCGTGTGAAAACAGATTTGACGATTTCGGGAGATGGACAAAAATAGCCATTCTCATTTAAACACGCCTACGAATTCTTCGAGAAACGAAGCATTGCTGTGCCAAGAATCGTCATCATGGTCGCAAGGACTTTTGCGGCGTCAACGCGTTCCTTCAGGAAAATCACTCCAATTGCCAGGGCGAAGACAATACTGGTCTCGCGAATTGCAGTGACTAAGGCAATAGGTGCC
>JBARUR010000013.1:0-58828 GCA_049645845.1 Desulforhopalus sp.
TTGTACGGCTTCAGGATGTATCCGAACGTTCCATTAAGTTTTGTGCGCTTAACCGTGGCCATGTCTGAGTTCGATGACAGAAACAGTGTCGGCAGGTTGCTGTCACGATGGATTTGCCGTGCAGCCACAATACCATCCATTGCACCAGCCAGGCGGATGTCCATCAGTACCAGCGAAGGTAGTTTCTGGCAGGCAAGTTGGATTGCTTCCTCGCCGGTTGCAGTTATTCCAGCAACATTGTAGCCCATTTTACGTATCTTGCTAGCGAGGTCTTCGGCGATAATCGCTTCGTCCTCAACAATCAAAATGGAAATATCATTCATTCTTCATTTCTACCAGATTGAAAATAATTTTGAATTCAGTGAAAGAATTGGTTTTTTCCTTCGATTCCAAGCATGATGACGGACAGCCAAGCCTTTCACATGCCGCAAGCCGATCGATGCGAATTAGCTCCAGCGGAATATGTTAAAGAAACAACAGGAATTCCTCTGTCATCCTCTTTTGTCGAGGTCAATCGCTGGATGAGATCGTGCATTATCATGCGCAATACTTTTAAAACGAGTGAGACTAATGCAGTTGTATCAGTGTCTCACTTTCATTCATCTCCATGACCTACACCTGACCCAGAAAACTTTAATGCATTTATTGAAAATCTGGAAATCTTGATTGGGCAGGTTTCTTCAAATAATAATCTCATTTATTTGGCTTCGCAACAACTGACGTTGTCCACAGATACGCTGAGCGACAAACTGGATACTATTGCCGTAGCGATGGAAAAATCGACCGCAGTCATTATTTTAATATCTTCAGCTACCGAAGATATGAGTTTGAGCAAGGTGGCTGAACCGATAGAAAAGAGAGATTCCAATTTCAATCTTTAAAATGGACACTGCTCACGATTTAAAGAAGTATACTGCTCCTAATTCCTAACAAGAAAATGGCAACTTGAGACAAGAGGTTATCCATGACCATATTCACCTCTGTCATGAAAGGGCATAGCTGAGATTATTCCTGAGAGGTGCATCACCGACTCATTAGGATCATGGTGTATAGTTATCCATAGATCTTTCCAATAACCATAACTATTAGGAGGCCAGAAACGGTACGCCTCTCCGAAGATTCCTTGGGACAGATTCTGGCCGAGGCTGTGGAAAATGATCCCCGAACCGGAAACAGCCAGGAAAGCCGGCCCACCTGCTGTCCCGGCTTCGTTTGAACAACAATCTCTTTGGCGTGCCTATTCCACCAGCGGCGCTTGCTGGCCTTGCGGTAGTCGTCAACAAAACTGATAACTGAGCGTTTGGCATACCCCTGCAGCTTTTTGGCAATGTTGCTGTATTTGTCGATATGGTATGAAAAAGGGTTGATGTTACTTAAAAAAATCGTGTCATAGCGCCGAATAACCCGCGCTGGACCAACCCGATCGGCGAGTTGCTGAAAAACTTCGACAGCTTTATCAAGGGCCGGGGAATGCGGATCAATCTTTTTGGGGTTATTGACCAGCGTAATATTGCTTCGACCTCGTCTGGCAACAATGAAATATAGGAAACCTGATTACGGTTAAACGGATTAGGAACTGCGCAATAGCCAGCATTAATCCTATTCATAAACCAGTCGGAATAAAATACAGGTATATCGGTTCTGCGGGTGGCGCTGATTATCACTGCTACTCTCCTTTACTGCCGCAGATTTATTGAAGGCCTCCAGCTGTATTACTTTCGTTTTATTTTTTTGCCCCCGGCGTTCTACCCATAACGTAATGCCGAAAAAAATTATTTTAAAGACAGGGGAATGTCTGTCAGAAAGGTGTATTGGGGGAGAGTTTAAATAGAATAAATCACTAAAAATACAATATATCCTTGACGAAAAATGGATGGAAATCCGCCTAGTCGATGCGCAACTATTGTCACGTTGTTAAAGTAACTCAATGATAGTTCGATATAAGTTCATTTTAGAATATCAAAATGCTGAAATCGGCGGATTTGCATCCATCACATTGAGCAATTATAACCTTATTACAGTAAAATAGAGACAAATCAAATGGCTGTGAATACTCAGATGCATGGCTGGAAAATTGCATATCAATTTAATCCCGTCAGTTGTCTTTCCCTGATGCGATCGACAGGTTGGAAAACTTGTCGCGATGTGAGTGGGTGATAAGTAGGGCAACAATTAAATGTGGAGAACAAGTCATGTACAAAAAGATCGTTACGCTCGCTGCAGCAGTTGCATTCTCGGCTTTTTCGCTGAACGGTTCAGTTTTGGCTGCTGATCCTATTACCATCAAATTTTCTCATGTAGTGGCTGAAAATACACCCAAAGGCCAAATGGCCATAAAATTTAAAGAATTAGCTGAGCAGCGTATGGCCGGCAAAGTCATCGTTGAGGTCTTTCCAAGCTCACAACTTTTCGGTGATGGCAAGGAGGTGGAAGCGATGATTCTTGGCGATGTTCAGCTCATCGCCCCTGCGCTTTCAAAGTTTGAGCGTTTTACCAAGAAACTGCAAATTTTTGATCTGCCGTTTCTTTTCAAAGACATGGCAGCGGTAGAAAAATTTCAGCAGAGTGATAAAGGGCAGGAACTACTTACTTCAATGGAGTCAAAAGGGCTGATTGGCCTGGGCTATCTGCATAACGGCATGAAGCAAATGTCAAGCAGCGTGCCAGTGAAACTCCCAGCCGATGCAGCAGGTCTGAAATTCCGGATTATGACTTCGGACGTTCTCGCCGCCCAGTTTAAGGCTCTCAAGGCGACTCCAATAAAGAAGCCTTTCTCTGAGGTTTTCACTTTGCTGCAGACCAGGGCTATCGATGGTCAGGAAAACACCTATTCTAATATATATTCGCAAAAATTCTACGAAATCCAACCTTATATAACTGAATCTAATCATGGCCTGCTTGACTATATGCTGGTTACTTCCAAAGACTTCTGGATGAATTTGCCACAAGATATCCGAGCTGGCTTAACGACGGCAATGCATGAAGCAGTCGCCTACGGAAATCAAATTGCAGCTATCAAGGACCTGGAAGATAAACAGAATATCATTGCTTCAAGAAGGTCGGAAATAATAACCCTTACTGACGCTGAAAGGCAACAGTGGGTTGATGCCATGAAACCTGTTTGGAAACAGTTTGAAGACGAAATCGGCAAAGATCTCATCGACTCTGCTTTTAACAGCAATTAATACCTTATAAAGTATTTTACACCCACAAGAGGCGCTGAATCGAGTGCCCTTATGGGTAGTAGTGACGAACGGTATAGTCGGCTTTCTCTTTGAAAATTGAGACAGCCGACTGGTTTATTGCAGTATCAACCTTCTTGATATCTTGGAATATAACGTAACCCATACCTTTTTCAGCTATCCCAATGTTTATTACCTCAGTGCCATTTTTAGCATAAAGTTGATTTTGTTCCATTTTGATCTATTAAGTAAGACGCCTGCATGTCTCTTGGCAATCTCAGGCACTTAAGCAAATTTGTCAGAAATGGAGCATCCTGGATCTTCGTGAAAACAAAATTATTCCCTGAGAAATTTTCTAAAAAAGAAGTATTTTAAATTATTGATCTTTGGAATTAGCTTTCAGCGACACTTTTTTTCGATTAAAAAAACTGAAGCCCATAGCGGAATACTCACAAAGAAACAGCAGATTAGTGTCAGTTGCACTGCCCTGTTAAGCCTTTTTTAAGGGCCTGCCTGATTAATATCGGAATTTCTGTTGACTTGCGTGTTTGTGGATCAAAGAAGACTTCTGTAGTTTCATATGTGGCATGGACTTCCTTCGTATCAACATGCAACATTCGCTCTGTAAAAGTGCAACTTTTGCGGCCAATTCGAGTTAGTAAGCTATCTACTAAAATCAAATCTCCAGCAACCAGTTCTTTCAGAAACTGTACCTTCGCTGAGGCTGTCACTGTATGAACTCCAAACTCATCCTGCATTTTTTTGTGACTCCCCCAGTAAAGTGGCCATAGATGAAATGCCGCATCATCGAAAAAATGACTATACCAGCGAACATTCATATGCCCGAAGTTGTCGCAATACCATGGATGCACAACTCCACGCAGGATTTCTATGGGATCAGACATATTTCCTCTCCAATGATTTATAGCATTCTTTCACCTTGTCGGGACTATGATTTCTTTCTAATTCCTGATGACAAAGTGGCCTCTCACCATGTTAGCAGATTCCTTAATTCAGATACCACTCCTCTCAAGCTCTTTTTCAATCTGCTTGATACTACCGGGTAAATTTTCAATATGGAGATTGAGTACATTGCGTGATCATCCATGTTCAATAGCCTTTACCACCCTTAATGACAAGAAGAAAACGGGATGATTATCTTGTTACGAGATAGAGATGGCCCTGTAGTTTTCAACAGAACAGGGCATGTCCTGATCCCGACAGAAATGAGCCAGATAGGACAGAATCTACCGCATGTCGACTTGATATTCTTATCTGCCGGAAATGCCGAAAATGCGCAAAAAGGCATTAAGATATTGCGTGATACCGGTATAACCCCATTATTGGTGGAGAAGTCAAAACCGTCCAAAGGAATTTCGTTACGTCCTTCATGCCGAAGACCTTTCTAAAGCCTTAGCAACTGGATTTCATCAGTCTTTCGCACCATCGGATGGTGGAGTCAAAGGAATTCGACGACGGACTCAACTCTTTCTGGGAAATCACCTTTCCAGGTGACACTATTACCGCGCGTGGGGGAGGGATGACCTTCGATTGGTATGAACCGCCATACGAAAATCCCTTCGATATCTTTGGAGCAGGCTGATGGAAAGGCTAAGCATGTAGGGACGAAACGACCATTTGGAGACTTCCGTCTCACCGGCCAATTTTCCCATGAGGGGAACATCGATCTATCTGTGGCACAACTGGTGATCGACAGTGTGCTTAACGAGCTGGAAGGTACCGGCGAACTGCTCCCTGGCGTGACAGCCCAGACAGGACAGGATTTGGTGCTTCACGCGATGCACAGTGCGAGAAACAAAGCCGTATTTAAAACACCTGCTGGGGTAGTGCCTAAAGTGCTTGCCAGGCTGGACAACGAAAATGGTGAGCTTCGGCTTGACCTGCACATCCGCAATGCCGTAAATCTGAAGCCTGACCAATGCGGCGCAGAAACCAACCTGACTACAGAGCTGGTTATACTGGATGCCGAACACGCCCTGATCAATCTCACCATATCCGAACCCTGGACCTGCATATTGGATAAGCGGGAACGAGTTAAAAAGCTCACTCTCAACCAACGTGCCGGCAAGCACAAGCACATAAGTAAACGAGTCCGAATCAGCAAAAAGAGCTGAAGTCCAGCAACAGCGCTGCGATGATTATACGGCAATTATAGCAGGGGATAAAAAAGGAGGCGTATTGAAGCTTCACCGGGACTTAACCCGGATGAGTATTTGATTTGTGATTAAAATTATAATGTTAAAGTAACCTCCAAGGCACTTATACCCCTCAAGGGGGCACTGAAAAGAGTCCCCCCGTGTGGGATGTTGGTGAACGTTTACTATCCAGCCAGCCAGCGGTAGCCCATACCGTATTCGGTCCGGATGGAATCGAAGGTTGAATCGACTTCTCTGAATTTATCCCTGATACGTCTGATATGTGCGGTAATAGCGTTATTGGTAACCACCACATTGGCGGCTTCCATCAACTGGTCATGGGATTTAACATGCCCTGGAATTTTAGCCAGTGAGTGCAGCAGCCAGAATTCCGTCAGAGTCAGGTCGATCAGTTGATCCTTCCAGAACACCTGCTTTCGTTCCTCATGAATTTTAAGTTGTCCCGCAGTAAAGATATGCTCTGTGCTGTTCGCCTTACTTTTGCCAAGAGACTCGACGATTTTAAAAAGGGCGGAAATTCGCACCGGCAGAAAATCAAGAGTAGTGGTGTTTTTAGTCAGATAATCCCAGGCTCCGAGCCTCAGCCCACTCACCCTATCCAGATCTGAATCCCGGGCAGTAAGGAAAATGATGGGTATGGTCGGGGATTGCTGCCTCAATTCGCGGCAGAGTTCAAAACCTCCCTCCATCTCGTCATGCAGCATTACATCGAGAATAGCCAGGTCGGGCAGTTTTTTCCTGAAAGCTTTAAGAGCCTCAGGACGGTTCGAATAGCTGTCTACCAGGTATCCGTCTCGCTCCAGGGCTTTGGTATAGTTGACTCGCAGCAGATTGTCGTCTTCAACGAGGGCAATGTTGTAGGCCATAATAAAATGAATTTTTCAAAGATGTTGAGCAGAAAAAAACTGAAAACTGTTGTTGCCAAGGCAAAAACATACATAACTCTCTACCTTTTAGCCACGGTATCTTTCCCCTTAGTCATAATTGATCACTTTCTATCTTGATTTTGTCATAATCAATTCAGCCCTCCGTCATGATCTCCTGGTTTACTGTGGTTTCAATAAAAAGAATCAGTTGTTAATTCATGGCGTCGTAAAAACTCTTCATCTGCGAGGCATCTGAAATTTTAGGTTTTTACGAGTTTGTCAATTGACGTTCAGCATTGAAACCGGGAGGATTGATAAAATGAAAGATTATATGACGAGAAATAGCTTAAGCGACCTGAAGGCACTGCGTGATCCTGGTAACTTACTTTTGCTTATTTATATCACAGTAATAGTTTGCATCCTGGTTTTGGGTGTATTGTGGGAAGATGCGGCAGCAATGAACGGAACAGGGACTGAAATGCTTCCAGATGACGTGCAGAGAGGTGAATTACTGGTGGCAATGGAAAATGGAAGACTGCATCCGGCCCCTCTTCTCTCCCAGCAAGTAGATATAACGGTCAGCGGCATCACCGCAAGAGTTAAGGTAGAACAGAGTTTTGTGAATAATGATGTGAATTGGATCAACGCTGTTTATGTTTTTCCCTTGCCCGACGAAAGCAGTGTGGATCATCTGCGATTGCGGGTTGGCGAAAGGGTGCTCGAAGGCCGGATAATGGAAAAGGAAGAAGCTCGAAAAACTCATGAAAGAGCCAGGGATGAGGGAAAGAAAAGCTCCCTGCTGGTGCAGAACAGACCAAATATCTTTACCACCGAAGTCGCAAATATCGGACCGGGGGAGGAAATTACTGTTGAAATTGAATATCAGCAGACCGTCCATTTTGCCGATAATGTTTTTTCATTGCGCTTCCCGATGGTTGTTGCACCGAGATATATTCCCGGACAAGCCTTGTCTGGATTTGTCGAATCGGCTCAATCGCCTGAATCGAGAGAGGTAATGGAACCATCGGAAGCAACAGATTCGATGGAGCAGCCGATGAGAATAACTTCGACCGGTTGGGCCGTTGATACGGATCAGGTGCCCGACGCCTCACAGATCACACCACCTGTGGATCTTGAAGGCAAAACGATCATCCCGGTCAGGCTCACTGTCGATCTGGCTGCGGGAATTCCTCTCTCGCGGCTGGAATCTCTCTTCCATGGGATTGAATCGGAACAAATAGGCGATGGGCATTACAGCATTTGGCTAACGGATGAAATAAAAGCGGACCGCGATTTCGTCCTCGAATGGGAACCAGAGAATGCAGGGAACGCCAAGGCAGCTCTTTTTGCGGAAATGCAAGGTGATAACCAGTACATGTTGCTGATGCTCATGCCGCCGCAGAAAATGACCGTAAGTCCTGAACCCCGTGAGGTGATTTTCATCCTGGATATTTCCGGCTCAATGGCGGGAACCTCAATTAATCAGGCCAAAGCGGCAATTGACTTGGCCTTGAGTAGATTGCAGCCTGCCGATCACTTCAATGTCATTGTTTTTAATAATGATGCCCATGCTTTATTCAGCACAGCCAAACCGGCTGATCAATCTCATGTCCAGAAGGCCAGGCATTATATCGATAAGATCAGGGCCGAAGGCGGTACCGAGATGAAATCTGCATTAATGCTGGCTCTGGACGGTTCCCATCAGCATGAAAGACTTCGGCAGGTGGTCTTTCTTACAGATGGGGCGGTCGGCAATGAGGATGAGTTGCTGAAAGTTATCGCTCGGCGGCTCGGTGACTCGCGGCTTTTTACCGTTGGGATAGGTTCCGCACCCAACTCTTATTTTATGAACAGGGCAGCTACAATTGGTCGGGGAACATTCACTTATATTGGTAAGCATTCCGAGGTCACGGAAAAGATGATGAACCTGTTTACCAAGCTTGAGTCTCCCGTTCTCTCCGATCTAAAACTCGAATTGGCAGGCAGTGAGCTTGATATTGAGGGATACCCTTCGCCCCTGCCTGATTTGTATATGGGAGAGCCCCTGTTACTTGCTGTTAGAACAGGCTGGGAAAATGTGACCTTGCGTCTTACCGGTACGAGCCTTGGCCAGCCATGGGAAACCATAGTGGATACATCGACATATGGGGAGCGGGAAGGAATCGGGGCTCTCTGGGCAAGAAAGAAAATCCGCTCACAAATGGAATCTCTGGCTTTAGGTGCCAACGAAGAAATAGTTCGCGATGAAGTTTTGAAAACAGCCCTCGAACATCATCTGGTGAGTAAGTATACCAGTCTGGTAGCAGTCGACACTGTGGTCAGCAAACCGAAACAGTCGGAAAATGAGACAGGACTCGCTGAAGATGCAGCCGTTCAGGTTGCAGTAAAGACACATTTGCCCCACGGATGGCAGGCAGCAGCAGTCTTTGGCGGCGGTTCGCAGACGGCAACTCCGGCTACCCTGCGAATGTTGGTTGGTATTTGTCTGCTGGCGATAGCTTATATTATACTGAGTCTCGGCAGGAGAAGAAAATGGCGGGTTCGCGTAAACTAAAGGCTCCAAAAATATTAGACTGTAAAATAATCGTATCGGTACTGATTGTTGCGGGGATATCCTTTCTTTGCGCAGGCTTATGGATTCCTGCCAAGGCAATATTAGCGCAGCACCTGCTGCAAAGAGCCTGGCAGCAATCTCTTACCACCGGCAATATCGTCAAGCCCTGGCCATGGGCCGATACATGGCCGGTCGGCAGACTTACCAATGACCGGCTGGGAGTTGATCTCATCGTTCTTGAAGGGGAGAGCGGGGAAGTGCTGGCCTTTGGGCCAGGTCATTTAAGGGCAAGCAGTGCTCCGGGGGAGGGGGGACATTGCATGCTCGCCGGGCATCGGGATACGAGTTTTGCCTTTTTAAAGGATCTTAGAGAAGATGATATCCTCTTATTGGAAAGTAAAAGTGGAAAAGAACGCTTTTTTGTTAAGACCACCGAAGTTGTTCGGGCGGAAGACCTTTACCTGGAGAATGAAAGAGAAGGATTCTTAACTCTTATTACCTGTTTTCCTTTTCAGGCTGTCCTGCCGGGTACCCCAGAGCGCTTTATCGTTACGGCGACGAAGAAGTTAGGCGATGATGCAGACTTTGATGGATAGAATTTTTTAAAAGGTGAGCAGTTGACTAAACCGTTGCCAAAAAATAACATGGCCAAAGGTAAACCCGGAACGGCATAAGGAGCCGTGACGAAATGGATAAAAATGGCCGGGTTCTATCGTGACGGCTCCTAAGGGATCAGACCAGGAATTTTTGTGCTTAATCGGTCGGATATTCGTTTTCGCATGAACGGCAGTCCGGCGACAAGGATCAACACTGTCAGCAAAAGAAAATGCAGAAACATATCCTTCTGAATTGCACCCCAGATGATAAAAATTGAACCGGCGCCTGCCAGTGCGGGGGCAATATATCTGCTGAACAGACCAAGATCGGTAAACCGTCGCATTACCCAGATATAGAGGGAAATGTAGATTACGTAGAGGAAGGCGATCGGCAACTCGGAGATATCCATAAATCTTCCCCACCAGCCGGCGAAATTCCCATACCAGACCATTAGCCAGAAAACGGAAAGGGCGAAGCCAAGCAGTGCCGAATTGATGGTGCTGTTGGTACCGGGATTGATCTTGCCAAAAAAATCAGCTTTCGGCCCGAGTCCGCGGGAAGCGATGGAAAACATGCCACGGCACGAGCCCATGATCAGTCCGTTCAAGGTGCCGAGGCAGGAAATAATAACAAAGACCGTCAGCAGAGTTCCACCTATCCTGCCGAAAATAAGAGAGAGGACCAGGACCGGAGCGTTATCCCCGGCACTGATAACCTCGTCGTTGGAGAGTACTCCGGAAATACCGAGATAATACAGCATGTAAATAACGACTACAGCCGTCGCGCCAAAGAAAAGTGCTTTCGGCAGGGTACGCTTGGCGTCTTTCAGTTCGGCATTGATGCAGGTGGCAATTATCCAACCTTCATAGGCAAAGGCGGTGGCAAGGGTCGCAACCGCCAGACCGCCGCCGCTAGAAACGTTCTGGGCCGTGCCGGCAAAACTCTTCAATGTCTGGCCGTTCATCAGGCCGCTGAAAAGACCCACAACGGCGACCAGAGCCAGAGGAATCAACTTGATAATAGTTGCCGATACCTGCCATTTTCCAGCAAGTACCGGAGAATAACAGTTCAGGAGGAAAAAAAGAACCAAATATAGAGTCGAAAGGAGCCACACTCCGTTCTCGAGACCAAGCAAGCCGATGGAGTAATTAGCTGAAACCCAGGCCAGAACGGCGACCAAAGTCGGATAGTAAACCAAGGTCATGAACCAGGCAACGAGATAGCCCGCCTTCCAGCCGTAAGCCTCTTCGAAGTAGTCGACAACCCCATTTACTTTTTCGATACGGGTGGCAATCTGTGCAAAGACATAAGCGGTGATAATCATGATTGATCCGCCGATGAGCCAGGCGAACAGAGCCGTCGAAAGTTTGCCGCCGGAAGCCGCCAGTACATCATCTGCTTTGAAGAAAACACCGGAACCTATCACGATACCGATAACCATTGCGGTGGCCGTCCAAATGCCGTATTTCCTTTGCAGAGTTTGCATCCTTAACACCAAAATTACTGTTTAACTCGATTATTTGATTGAAAACTGCGGATATAAAAAAAATATTGCTTTTGTACATTATTTTTCACAAATTTTCTATGAAAATATTATTCAAGGAGATGTGTGAAAAAGATCGAACTGCCGACTGATGACAGATATTCGTTGTTGACTAAGAACGGTTTTGTTCAAAAAGCATTCCCGAACGAAAGACGATTCTTGTAGTAGATGACTTAATTATGAAAGAAACACGCGGAGGTTTGATAGCTCTTCCGGTAGATCTTATTGTCTTGCCGCTTGAGTCCGAACTTCACTCGGTTTTCGTTAACCGGTGTGAGGAGAGGAGGCCATTATCCATTCATGAATTGGTGATTTTTCGTAAAACTGCTTGTAAAAATCATTCTCGCCAGGGAAAAAATATGTCATCATGAGGGAATGATTGATCCTCTCAATTTAAGTTGCTTTCCCTTTTTTAGGCGGAAGAAATGAAAAGAAAAATATACACAATTAGGTGGTTTGCCCGATATTCCATAATCTTCATCTTTTTGCTGTTGCAGTTCGCCGCTACAGAGCGAACCATGGCCGCCGATAAACTGGTAAAGATCGGTGTTCTTGCAGTGCGGGGAGTTGAAACCTCTCTGATAAACTGGTCCCCCACCGCAGACTATCTTACCGCTCAGATTCCGGGACATACTTTCAAGATCCTTCCGTTGAGCCATGACCGGATTATTTCCAGTGTTCAAAAGGCAGAAGTGGATTTCATCCTGACCAATCCGTTTTTTTATGTGGAACTGGAACAGGGGCACGGTGCCAATAGAATAGCCACTTTAAAAGAGTTGCGTCTTGGCCGGGTTTATTCAAAATACGGCAGTGTCATCTTCAATCGCTCTGACCGGACTGATATAAGAAAAGTGTCTGACCTGAAAGGAAAATCCTTTATGGGAGTATCTGAGGATTCTCTTGGTGGATGGCTGATGACCTGGAGGGAACTAAAGGAAAACGGCATCAATCCTGAAAATGATTTTAAGGCGCTGTCTTATGGAGGAACCCATGACGAGGTTGTCTATGCGGTCCGTGACGGCCTGGTAGATGTCGGCACGGTGCGAACCAATACTCTGGAACTCATGAGTGCCGAGGGTAAAATTAATCTGGAGGATTTTTTTGTTTTCCCCCGTTTATATGATCGCGATTTGCAGACTCCCTATCTCTGCTTCACAAGAGAATATCCTGACTGGCCAATGGCCAAGGCTAAAGAGACCCCTGATGAGCTGGCGGAAAAGGTCACGGTAGCCTTACTTCAAATGAAGATCGATTCGCCCCCAGTCCTGGCTGCGGGTTACGCGGGCTGGACTATTCCTCTGAATTATCAGCCGGTCATGGAATGCATGATGGAATTGCACGTGGGGCCCTATAAAGACCTGGGCCGAATTACCATCGGAAATCTTTTGCGTGATTATTGGCCCTGGATACTTGCTTCCTTTCTCGTTTTTGCTTCGCATGTCGCTTTTACCGGCTTGATTTTAAAACTCAATCGGAAAATTAAGGCTTCCAATCTTACCTTGTCCGATGAGATGGAACTGCACAAGAAAATGGATATTGAACTTGGTCTTGCCAAGGAACAGGCTGAGGCAGCCACTCTTGCTAAAAGTCAGTTTCTGGCCAATATGAGTCACGAGATCCGCACCCCGATGAACGGGATTATTGTGGCAACCGATCTGGCCCTGGCGGAGTCGGTCTCAAAGGAAGTAGAGCATTATCTGCATATCGTTCAGAATTCTTCATTTGCACTTTTGGGGATAATTAACGATATTCTCGACTACTCAAAGATTGAAGCGGGACAGCTGGAACTGAAGGATCGGGTTTTCAGGCTGGATGAAATGTTTGACCGGGTGATGGACGTTTTCGTTAACCAGGCAGCTGAAAAAGGTATTGAACTGCTTGTGGATATCGACAAGGATACTCCGCGAATTCTGCACGGTGATTCCCTTCGTCTCCAGCAGATACTGACCAACCTGATCGGCAATTCATTAAAATTCACCGGTTCAAACGGAATCATCCTGGTGAGTGTCCGGGACAACAGCGATACCACCGAGGGTCTGACGGCCGATCAGGTTATGCTGGCCTTTTCTGTGAAAGATAACGGAATCGGTATCTCACCCGATTACCTGCCGATCCTCTTTGAGCCATTCACCCAAGGGGATTCCTCTTCAACCAGAAAACATGAAGGGACAGGATTGGGGCTGAGCATCTGTAAAAAATTCGTGTCAATGATGCACGGGACCATCAATGTGGACAGCATGGTTGGTCAAGGGAGTACTTTTTCCTTTACGGTGAGGCTGGTAAGGGCAGCGACTCCTATAGGGTCGATGTACGATATCCCGCCCGATATCAGTGGAATGAACGTTCTGGTCGTTGACGATTGTGCGGATAGCCGCATGATCATGGAGAAAATCCTCACTTCCCTTGATTTCAAGGTGGAGGCTCTTGCCTCGGGGGTTGATGCAATACGAAGACTGCAGGCACAGACGGAGAGCAAGTCAACCATCGATCTGGTTTTGATGGATTGGAAAATGCCGGAAATGAATGGCTTAGAGACATCCAGAATAATCCGGAAGGAACTTCAACTTACCATGCCGATCATTATGATGACGGCGTTTGCACGAGAGGTGCATAAATCGGAAGCGGAACAGGCTGGCGCCAATGGCTTTTTAACCAAGCCGATATTTCAGTCGACTCTGTTTGATGCCATTATGGATGCTTTCGGCAAGGAGGCAGTGCGAAAAGGCGGCAGGAGGACTGATTTTACCACGAAAGCCTCTATGTATAAGAAGCATTTGAAAGGTTGCAGGATTTTAGTAGCTGAAGATAATTATACTAATCAGCAGGTGGCTAAAGCCATTCTCGAAGGTGCCGGGGTACAAGTCAAAATCGTTGAAAATGGTGAAGAAGCCTTAGCAGCAGTGAAAAGAGAGAAGTTTGACGGTATACTGATGGATATACAGATGCCGAGAATGAATGGTTATAAGGCGACAAAACTCATCCGGACCCTCCCCGGTTGTGATAGCCTGCCGATTATTGCGATGACGGCGCATGCCATGAAGGGCGATGAAGAAAAATGCCTGGAGGCGGGGATGGATGGATATGTCTCCAAGCCTATCAATCAGGATCGGTTTTTTTATACTCTCTGGCATCTCCTGCGCAATCGTAAAAGGACTACGGGAAATATTACAGATATCAATAGAGATGCTGCAGATGATGAGACTGCAGGTAAAGAAGATGACAGGTTAGAAAATCCATCGGCAGACATTTTAAAATCAGACGAAGAATCGTCGATTCCTTTCCAGCTCCCTGGAATTGATGTGGGTACCGTTTTGCAGAAAACCGGTCTTGACTGGCAGACATATTTGACTATTTTGGTTGGATTCTATGAGGATAATATGACAACAGTCCTGGAAATCCGAAAGGTGCAGGATGAAAAAGATTTTGATTCCCTTCTCCGGTTAGCCCATCGTCTTAAAGGAAGTGCCGGTAATATAGGAGCGACCGATGTACAGCAGGCGGCAAGTGCCCTGGAACAGGTTTGCAACCAGCCTGGATCATCGCATCTGGTGAGTGTGCTGTCAACCAGGCTTCAGGAGGAGTTGGATCGCCTATTGAACCTGCTCCACCCTTTGGTTTTAAAAAATGAGACAGATGACGTCCAAAAATTTGTCTCTCATGCAGATGATGACCCGGAGAAGCTCCTTGCAGCATTGACTGAGGCAATCGACAGAGCCGATCCTGAGGATGTTAAAGCAGTAACCGCTGAACTTAGAAAGATGTTAGCCGGTCAAAAAACTGTCGATTCATCGTTGCTCAAAACCTTGGATGCCCAGACGCGCAGGTATGACTACGACCAAGCCTTAAAGACAATTCGACAGATCCGGGATGCTGTGGAGGAACAAAAATGAATGAAGACCAACCACTTGTCCTTATTGTGGATGACAATGCAACGAATATAGATTTACTGGTCAGTACTCTTAAGGGGAAATATCGTCTTGGCATTGCGAAAAGAGGGGAGCATGCCCTGACCTATGCAGCAAAATTTCACCCTAACCTGATCCTGCTTGATATCATGATGCCGGAAATGGATGGTTACGAAGTCTGCTCAAATCTTAAAAATAATCCGGTCACCCAGTCTATTCCATTGATTTTCATCACAGCCCGGAGCGAAATGGCTGATAAGACCAAAGCCTTTGAAATGGGGGCGGTTGATTATATCACCAAACCATTTCACGCTGCAGAAGTCAGGGCCAGGGTGCAAACGCATATTGCACTGGAAGAAATGAAGTCCCGCCTGCTTTCACAGAATGCGATCTTGGAGGAGATGATTGAGAGGAAAACGTTTGAATTGCAGGAAATGCTCCATTGCAGTATCTACAGCATGGCTCTGATGGCTGAAATCAGGGATCCTTATACCGCAGGTCACCAGCACCGAGTGGCCCAGCTGGCCTGTGCAATAGCTCGAAAGATGGGGTTGTCTGAAGAGATTGTCGAGGGAATCCGGATTGCCGGAATACTTCATGACGTCGGTAAAATCAGGACTCCCGTTTCGATCTTAAACCGGATGGGACATCTGCTTGATGCAGAAAAAGAGGTTATTAAAATCCACCCGCAGATCAGCTTTGAAATCCTGAAAAATATTCCTTTTCCATGGCCAATTGCCCAAATAGTTTTCCAACATCACGAACGTCTTGATGGCTCCGGATACCCTCTCGGTTTGGGAAGCGAAGATATTCTGCTCGAATCAAAGATTTTATCGGTAGCCGATGTAACCGAGGCCACGAGCTCCTTCAGGCCCTATCGTCCGGGCCAGGGGATTGAGACAGCACTTGATGAATTGAGAAAACACAGAGGAACTTTGTACGATATTGAAGCGGTTGATGCCTGCCTTGAACTCTTTCTCAAGGATGCTTTTCAATTTGAGTATGACTTGCAGAAACCTTCTCCTATTCTCTGCGTGGCTTCGCCGCAAACGATTAATTCGAGCATGCCGTCAAGATTAACACGTTAGCCCGGCTTGCAAATGATGTAAGCCGTAGCCCTGAAATCAGGTCACCTCAACCTTCACGCCACCTGTAATTTGTTGGAGGTAATCAGGGCTCAAAGGGACGCCCGTGGCATCTGTACCAGCCGCCGGATATACAGTGTCATACTCATCAAGTGATACGTCGAGCAGAATGACTACAGAGGTGTCTTCCAATCCGAACGGGCACACTCCACCTGGAAGAAACCCAGTCGCTGCCTTGGTCTCCTCCACGCTAGCCATCCGATGCTTGGCACCTGTTGAACGTTTGAGCGCTCCACTGTTAATTTTCTTGTCACCGGCAGCCACCACCAATCGGTACTTATCATCCTTTCCTTTGAAAAGGATGGATTTTGCTATCTGGCCTACAGGTACTCCTATCCGTTGGGCCGCTGTTTCTGCAGTAGGCGTTGATCCAGGCTCAAACTCAAGGGCGGAAAGGCCATGACTTTCTAGAAATGCTTGTACTTTTGAAGGAAGATTGCTCATTTTCAAGACTCGTTTACAGACACGGGTTATGCAACGATTACTGATTTGTCACTGTCAGATCAGAAGTACCAGAATTGGAAAAGTAAGACAATAGTGGCAACGATTCGGACGAAATATTTGACTTACAATACAGGAATTCTCATCTACCAGATTGCCGCTCCAACGGTTTTCCATATTTCGCTTTCTGCTTCTAACAATATCAATAAGAGAATTTAATATTTTCTGAATTAAACGGTTGAATATATCCTCCAGACGAAGTGCTCAGCCGACCGTTCATGTCAAAAAGCAGGTGGGCCAGATAATGGACTATGCCTTGCTGTCGCAGCCAGGGGATGAACTCCATAATATTGCGGCAGCACTCCCGCCCCTCCCGGAACTGCGCCTCGTTCAATCCCAGGGCGACAACGTGAATTTTCGCACCGCCGTCAGGGAAGCGGGATGTGAACTCACAACCGATGATCACTCCGGGCAGATGGGCTTAGTTATGGTTACGTAATCCATGCCGCGTTTCCTGCCGATTGCTCGGAAATGGTTTAATGTTGGTTAATATTAAGCAGGTTCGGTGGCCGAAGACGAATTACAGTTTATCCATGAGCTTTTTTTCGCAGTCATGGAGAGGAAAACAGCGGAGATGATACGGCGTGGCTGTTTTTCCTGACAATAAATGTGTCTTTGTTTATTAACTGAACGTTCAATTAGCAGGGCCTTGTAAAAAAGAAAAACAAATAATAATCAGTGTGTGGTATGAAAGAGCGCGAGAGATTGAATACAGAGCATAGAAAACCCGCAAATCTAACCCGGACTTTTCATAAAGATTGTGTGAATTTCATTAAGTGAGTGAAATTTTAAAATGCTACGTCCCTCTATTCTTAAACTGAAATTTCCACAATGTTCCCCAAAGTTCAGCTGATCTCACCGCGTCTCTTTCGTCGCTGAAGAAATGAACATAGGTAACTATAGTTTATTGCTTCACTTCTCGAATCGAAGTCTCGCGATGCTCGCATATTTCACACCAACCTCGACTGGTGAGAAATTCGGTCTAAAGGTTTTTTATGAGGTGATCGGAGCAGTGGGATAGGAAAATGCTTCGGTCGCAAACAGAAACGTATAACATGGAAGAAGATGTGAACGGATATTTACATAAGCTGCTGACGGCGCTCGCGGTATCAGGCTTCTTGTTTAGTAGTATGACAGCAGCGTTATGTTCTGCTGCTGATATTACAGTCAGTTTCGCTGAAGCCTGGCAGCAGGTATCTGCTAAAAATGATACCCTTGCTGCAGCCAGGGCTAACGTTGAACAGGCGAAGCACAAACGTGATGCGGCAAAGGATTTGTATTTCCCTGAAGTAGGGATATCTGCGAGTTATCTTTATCTCGACGATGAAGTTACGCTTTCCCCCGAGGATATTTTAGAGAGTACGCCGGCCGGCGATCAACTGGCACCAATTATTGATGGTATTGCAGGGAGTTATGGTGTTTCTGCGGCTGCATTAAACAGCGGTTTAACTTCAACTATTGCCGAACGTGAAAATTTAACCAGTTCTATTCGGGCTCAATGGCCCATCTATACCGGAGGCAGAATTGATGCGGCCCAAGACATTGCCGCAGGAAAACTTGGCGAAGCAGGGCACGAGTTTGAAAAAAAACTGGAGGAACAGTTTGAAAAGCTTGCTCGTTATTATTTTGGGGTTGTCCTGGCCAAAAGAGTGTTTGACACCAGAGCCGATGTTGAAGCCGGATTGAAGAAACATCGCGATAACGCAATCCTCCTGGAACAACAGGGGCAAATAGCCAGAGTCGAAAGATTGCAGGCAGAAGCCTCCTATGACAGGGCTATAGTCGACCGCCGCAAGTCAGGGCGCGATCTGGATATTGCCGGACTCGCGCTGACAAGATTATTGAAAAGTCCAGAACCGGTAAACCCTGCCGATACACTTTTTATAAACACTCTGCCTCCCCTCGCTCCTTTTCTCGACAAAACCCTTGCTTACTATCCAGGCCTTGGCGTTCTTGAGTCAAAAAAAGAACAGGCCACCGGTCTGATCGCTGTGGAAAAGGGCAAATATTTGCCAACGGTGGCTGTCTTTGGCAATTACAGCCTGTATGAGGAGGACGATCTGGCGACCAAGCTGGTTCCCGACTGGATTGTGGGGGTTGGCATAAACATTCCCCTTTTGGAAAGATCGGGCCGCTCCGGCAACCTCGCGGCGGCCAAAAGCATGGTGAGGCAGATTGACGCCCTGCAGCTTCAAGCTCAAAGTGATCTTTCCGTTCTGGTGGAAAAAAGTTATCACCAGGCCAACCAGGCGCTTGAAGAATATAAAGGACTTGGGTCAAGCCTAAAATTAGCCGAAGAAACCGTCGAACTCAGGGTGAAAGCCTTTAACCAGGGATTATCAACTTCTCTTGATGTAGTCGATGCCGAGCTGTTTCGCTCCAGCATCAAGACACAGCGCGTGGTTGCTGCTTATAATTATGTCACCACCCTGGCAAAACTCTACGCCATTAGTGGCCAACTCGAGAGTTTTTTACTTTATCAGAATTCACAAGGGACAGAGGTACGGTAATGCGTTTTTTAAAAATATTTCTGGTCGTCATCGTCTTTGCTGTCGGGGTTGCCTGGCTCAGTTATACCTTCTGGCACGCTTACCAGCCAAAACCACTGCGATTACAGGGTCAGGTGGAAGCACAGCAGTATACTATCAGCTCGAAAGTCGCTGGTCGTATAAATCAGGTTTTTGTCCGCAAAGGAGATCTGATCAAAAAAGGTCAGCTTGTTTTTACCATCCTCAGCCCGGAAATTGACGCCAAGCTTGTACAGGCTATCGCTGGAATGGATGCCGCTGATGCCCTTGCCAAACAAGCAAATACAGGAGCTAGAAAACAACAGATTGAAGCCGCTCGAGATCAGTGGAAGCAGGCGAAAGCCGCCGCTGATCTCATGGAAAAAACCTTCAAGCGCATCGACAGCCTGTATAACGACGGAGTCGTACCTCAGCAGAGACGGGATGAAGTTTATACTCAATCCGAGAGTGCTCGATTTGCAGCCAATAGCGCTTATCAGATGTTTAAAATGGCAGAAGAGGGTGCTCGCGGCGAGGAGATAGAGGCAGCAGAAGGCAAGGCGCGTATGGCTGCAGGGGCTGTGGCCGAGGTAGAGGTTTATGCCGGCGAAACACGAATTGAGAGCTGGCATGGAGGTGAGGTCTCCCAGATTCTCCTGCAGTCTGGTGAAGTTGCTCCACAGGGATTTCCCGTGGTCACGATACTGGATATGAATGATGCCTGGGTAGTTTTCCATGTTCGCGAGGATCGGCTCGCAGAATTTGCCCAAGGAACAGAATTTAGTGCCTCAATTCCAGCTCTTACCGGCAGCATCCACCGCTTTCGGGTGAGCCATGTTGCCGTTATGGGAGATTTTGCGACCTGGCGGGCTACGAATAGTGACAAGGGTTTTGATATGCGAAGCTTCGAGGTTGAAGCGCGACCAATCGACCCGATAAAAGGATTGCGGGCCGGGATGAGCGTGCTGGTAGAAAAATGATTTCACCATCTTTTGGATCTATGGTGACCCGGGAATGGAGGGTCCTGCTGCGTGATCCCTGGCTGGTGTCCCTGGTCAGCTGGGTTCCGCTCCTGCTCTTTTTTCTCATGTGGGCTATATTTTCACAGGGAATCGCCAGAGACCTTCCCGTCGGAGTGGTTGACCTAGACAAAAGCCGAACCTCCAGAGCCCTTGTACGCCATTACGATGCCAGCCCTGCCCTTGAAATAGCATATGATTATCTCAATGTGGGGCAGGGAGCAGAAGGTCTTCGTACCGGTAAAATCTATGGGTTGGTTGTCATTCCCGAGGATCTGGAAAAAAACATGATCCTCGGACGACCGCCACAGGTGAGCGCTTTTGTTAACAATCAGTTCCTGCTGATCGGCAAAAATGTCAATTCGGCACTCCTTCAAGCCCAGGGAACTTTTACTGCCGGGGTTGAAACTGTTCAAAAATTGGCAGCCGGATCACCGGTTTTCGATACGGCCCTTTCAGCAGCTGTGCCGATTAGCACCCAGGCAACCCCCTTATTCAATCTCAACCAAAACTATGCCCAGTTTCTTGTTTCCGCCATATTGCCCGCCGTCTGGCAGATTTTGATGGTGGCGATAACCGTTCTTTCTCTTGCCGCAGAAAATCGGAGAAAAGGTTTTGGCGAATGGCTGAGAGCTTTCCCGATCAAAGCCCTGGTGGCAAAATTTATCCCCCTCATCCTTCTTTTTTGGCTGCACGGTCTGCTCTTCCTCTGGATAATGTATATTTTTCTCGGCTGGCCTATGCACGGCAATTGGACTTTGTTGCTTTTTGCCCAGCTCCTTACAGTTTTCGCTAGTATCAGTGCCGGTTCTCTGTTCTTTTTTTTAACGCAGGATGCGGCCAGGGGGCTCAGTCTTGCTGCAGCTTATGCGGCACCGGCGCTTGCCTTTATGGGAGTGACCTTTCCGGTTACTGATATGACCCTGCCGGCGAGAATATGGCGCGATATGCTGCCGATAAGTCACTATATAGAGATTCAGTTCGGACAGGTGAATTATGGTGCGCCGCTGCATACAGCTCTACCGCAACTGCAGCATCTTTTACTTTTCGTTATGCCGCTCTTACTGGTCTTTTACAAAGCCAGACAGCTTGGCTCTTTACAACATCAGCAAGGGGCCAATCAATGAGCTGGCGGGATATCTGCCAAAATGAGCTGAGAGCTGTTTTCACCAATCAGGCCATCCTGCTCACTGTCTTTGGTGGAGTACTGCTCTATTCTTTTCTCTATCCGCTGCCCTACACCAAACAGATTCCAAGAGATCAACATGTAGTTGTTGTCAATTTGGACGGCAGTCAGCTCAGTCGGCGACTGGAGAGGATGGTGGATGCGACCCCTCAGGTCCAGCTTACTGCGCGAGCCTATAGCATTGAAGAAGCACAGCAGATTTTTGTCGAACAAAAAATGGCCGGCATTCTTGTTATTCCCGAGAATTTCTATCGGGATTTGTTACAGGGGAGGCGGCCTACCCTCTCATTTGCAGGAGATGCTAGCTATTTCCTGGTTTACGGCACGGTACTGGAGGGACTGGCTGGCTCCGGTCAGACTCTGGCCGCAGAGATCAAAATTTTGCGGATGACTATGTCGGGTCAGGCATTGGCGCTGGCAGCAGAGCAGTACAGTGCGGTGAAACTCAGTATCCTGCCGGTTTTCAATCCGACCATGGGGTATGTTAATTATGTCATCCCGGCTGTCTTTATACTCATCCTCCATCAGACCTTGATCATGGGAGCAGGGATACTTGGCGGAGGCCAGAATGAACAGCGTCTTCTGGAAGGCAAAGGGTATTGGCTAGAAGCCGCTCCATGGAAACTTCTGCTGGTACGGACTGTACTTTTTGTGGCCATTTACTGGCTGCTTTGCATGTATTATTTTGGATTCAGCTTTTCGTTTTATAATATTCCGCATTTGGCGGATTTTTTCGAACTGAATATACTTATTCTCCCTTTCCTGCTGGCTAGTACCTTTCTGGGTATCAGCCTGGGACTCATCCTGCCGCGGCGCGAATTGGCAACTCTGCTGGTTCTGCTGAGTTCCATACCGCTTATCTTTGCCTCCGGTTTTATCTGGCCAGAGTCCGCAATTCCCGCTCAATTTACTGCTGTCATTCAATTTATTCCGGTCATTCCCGCCATCAAAGCGTTTGTTGGTCTAAATCAGATGGGAGCTGAGTTTTCGTCGATCATGCAGCTCTGGCAACAACTCTGGTTATGCGCTGCTCTCTACGGTTGTATTGCCTGGCTGCTCCTTCGCAGGCAAGGAAGTGTAGGTCGATCAAAGGTTAAGTTATAAAAATGTGCATAGTTTTTCCATCAAGATAATTCGATATGGGGTTGCTGATGAAGAGCTGTCGTTCTTGGGCTGGTTGCTGATTGATCATGTTCCAAGGCTCCGTTTTAAATAGAATATTGCCAAATCTCATTTCTAAGAGTAGTAATTGCTGCGGTGTATCGAGCAGCGGCTACTTGGCGGAATTTGTCCTGAATACTTGAATCTCGATCAAGGCAGATAACTGCCATCTTTTATTTCGACCAATTAACAGAAGGAAATTTATATGCAGAGAGATGTACATGGTGATGAAAGTCCCCCCGTCGACGATGACATGACCCGCTTCGACCAAGGGGGAAGTCACTGAGATGGATCGAGATACCAGACCTGTAATAGTGTTGGGGGCCACGGGCTATGTGGGTGGACGACTGGTGCCCCTCCTGCTCGAACGTGGTTGGAAAGTGCGCGCGGCAGGACGCTCTGAAAGCAAGATCCAGGGTCGGCCCTGGGGTAGTCATCCTAACCTGGAGATCGTCGTTGCCGATGCTCTGGACACCGCAGTTCTCACAGAAGCCATGCGAGGTTGCCGGGCGGTGTTCTACCTCATCCATTCTATCAGACCGGGGGAGCAGGATTTCGCTACTCTCGACCGGCGCATTGCCTATTCCACGGTAGATGCCGCGCGCGAAGCGGGAGTGGATTGGATTATCCATTTTACCGGTTTGGGCAACCCGACTCATCTCTCGGATCAGTTGCGTTCACGCTATGAGGTAGGTGAAATCCTGGCCTTGGGCGGTGCCAGGGTGACGCAGCTGCGTGCGCCTCTGGTCCTGGGCTCAGGCGGGGCCTCTTTTGAAATGATCAGGGCCTTTTGCGGTTACCTGCGGGTCATGTTCGCCCCACGCTGGATGGATGCCAAGTGCCAGCCCATCGCTATTGCCAATGTGGTCGAGTATCTGGCCGGTTGCCTGGAACACCCGGAAACCGCAGGACAGGTGTATGAGATCGGCGGTCCGGAGGTGCTTGCCTGGCGAAAGCTGTTTCACATCTATGCCGAAGAGGCCGGACTGCCGAAGCGCCTCGTACTGGTACTGCCCATGCGTATCCATCAGATTTCCATAGGGTGGATGAACCTGGTCACCCCCGTATCAGTGGCTCTCATTCGGCCACTGGTGGAACGCATGCGCAATGAGATCCTTTGCCGTGACGAACGCATTCGGGAGATCATCCCGCAAAAGCTTCTTACCTGCCGGGATGCCATCACTAAAGCACTGGGGGAGGTGTATCGAAACGAAGTTGCCTCCAGCTGCTACGACGCTGGATCGACCCTTCTGCCGGAATGGGCCGGGGGACAGGATAAAGCCGAGACCAGGGTTTTCCGGGACACATTCTCGATAACCCTGGATGGCCCACCGGAACTTGCCTGGGACGTGGTCAAGCGCATTGGCGGAGACACCGGCTGGTATTTCGGTACCTGCCTTTGGCGGCTGCGTGGTTTGGTGGACGAACTGCTGGGCGGTCCGGGACTGTCCCGTGGGCGGCGTCACGTAGATTCGGTGGCCATGGGCGACCACCTGGATTTCTGGCGCGTGGTAGCGGTTGAGGAACATCGCCGTCTCCTGCTTCGGGCGGAGATGCTTGCCCCGGGTGAGGCCCTTCTGGAGTTCCGGGTCCAGGTTTTGGCAGACGGCTGTACTGAACTGCGTATGACTCCGAGCTTTGTCCCACGTGGGGTCTGGGGCAGGATCTACTGGTGGATTATCGCCCCATCCCACTCATTGATGTTCAAACCGATGCTCAGGCAGATGGTCAAAGCCGCCGGTGTCCGTGTCTTGAGCGGCCCGTCCTATGTCGCTGAAGATTGATCCGTAAGATTTCGACATACTGCTTGTGTAGAGAGGATGAGCGGTATGGATTTATTCTCATGAAAATGTTAAGAAGAAAGAAAAGGGCAACTGCAATTATTTGATAAGCACACCAGCCACCAGGAGGTTATCATGAGAATGATATTGACGCTCGTCGCCGTATTCTTAATATTTCCGTATCAACTATTGGCCGTGCAGATCAGTGAGGACACAGAGGGATGTCTCGCCTGCCATGAACTGGTGACGCCGGGTATCGTTGCCGACTGGAAAAATAGCCGGCATTCCCAGGTGAGCCCGGCCCTGGGTATGGCAAAAAAGGCCCGGGAGCGCAGGATATCCGCGGTGAAGGTGGACGATAGCCTTGCTGAAACAGCAGTCGGCTGTGCTGAATGCCATAGCATAAATGCCGACTCACATCCCGGGAGCTTCGAGCATAATGGCTACACCGTCCATACCGTGGTATCGCCTGCCGATTGTGCAACCTGTCACCCGGTGGAGGTTGAAGAGTACGGCGAAAACCTGATGAGCCAGGCATTTGGGAATCTGATGGGTAATCCACTCTACATGAAGATGGTCGATGCAGTAAACGGTCTCCACGAATATAGCAACGGTGTCATCAATTATCATGGCAGTAATGAGGCCAACAATGCCGATTCCTGCCTGTCTTGCCATGGCACCGAGGTAAAGATAACCGGTACTGAGACCAGGGAGACCAGTATGGGTGAGATGGATTTTCCGTCTCTTACGAACTGGCCAAATGTCGGGGTCGGACGAGTGAATCCGGACGGTACGCTCGGATCCTGTTCCCCATGTCATGCCCGGCATCAGTATTCGATTGAGGTTGCCCGGAAACCCTACACCTGCGCACAGTGCCATAAAGGACCAGATGTCCCCGCCTACAAGGTGTATTCTGCCAGTGTTCATGGCAATATTCAGAAAGCTATCGATAAAAAATGGAATTACGAGGCGGTCCCGTGGACGGTCGGTACCGATTTTACTGCTCCGACCTGTGCAACCTGCCATATATCCCTGGTGGTCGACGAAGAGGGGGAAGTGTTGGCCGAGCGGACACACAGGATGAACGATCGTCTTCCATGGCGTCTTTTCGGGCTGCCATACGCACACCCCCACCCGGTTGCAGCGGATACCACCCCCATCATCAACTCGGCCGGCTTGCATCTCCCAACTGAGCTGAGCGGAGAGCCTGTAAGCAAGTTTCTTATCGACACCGAGGAGATGGCTGCTCGACAAGAGACCATGGCTCAGGTTTGTCTAGGCTGTCACGGCCGCCAATGGGTTGATGGCCATTTTGACCGACTCGAAACCTCAATTGCCAGCACAAATCACATGACACTTCAGGCGACGCGGATGTTAACCGAGGCCTGGGAAGAAGGACTGGCCAAAGATGACAATCCCTTTGACGAAGTGATCGAGATAAAATGGACGGAACAGTGGCTGTTTTTTGGTAACTCGACCCGATTGGCCAGCGCCATGGGCGGTACCGATTACGGTGTATTCGACAACGGTCGCTGGTGGCAGCATAAAAACATCCAGGAGATACGCGAACATTTGCTGCTGCTGGGTGACCGGCACAAGCAATCGGTTTCCGAATAGCTGATAATCCAGGTAATTTCCGCAACTATCGGGATGTATCAGGTAGAAAATGTCAGACGGACACTTTTTCAGAGGATTAAAAAAATAATCCTTGATCGGGAACCTACTGTTTTGTAGTCTTTTTACCTGGATCTTTTTTTCAGGAGTCGTACCTGGTACCGGGATGGACTGCAAGAAATATAGCCTTCCGGGTCCGGACTGACGACAATAAGCTAATCAATAGCTAATTGCATCGTTAGAAAAAGTTGAAGACTCGGAGAGTGACAGAATGATCATTGGACTGGATGTAGGCGGCACTCACACTGACGTAATTTTGCTTGACGGCAGAAAACTTGTTCGCGAGGTCAAGATTGCAACAGATCCGGACAATCTGTTCCAGACTCTGCTTCTCGGTCTCAGCGCCATCATAGAGGACATCGCCCCGGAGACCATCCGACGGGCGGTTCTCAGTACAACCCTGGCCACTAATCTTGTAGCCCAAAAAAAACTCCCGGATGTCGGCATGATTGTGGCCGGTGGACCGGGTATTGATCCCCGCCACTTTCGTACCAACGACTTTTACTTTACTGTTGATGGAGCTCTGGATCATCGCGGCCGCGAAATATTACCTCTTAACAGCGATCAGTTGCATGCAATCGGCAAAAAACTCGAGCTTCAAGGGATTCGTTATGCCGGTGTGGTGTCCAAGTTTTCGGTAAGGAATCCGGAGCACGAAGAAAAGATGGCGGCAATACTGCAGCCTTATGTTGAGAAAATCTTTATGGGTCACAAGTTTTCCGGCAGCCTCAACTTTCCCCGCCGTATAGCAACCACCTACTTGAACTGCGTCGTCTATCCTGTTCATAAAAAATTTTTCAAGGCAGTTCAGGAAACACTGGCCCAAAAAGGTTTGAATGTCCCTATTCGTATTCTCAGACCCGACGGCGGCAATATGAACATCGAATCATCAGTCGACCATCCCGCGCAGACCATTTTGTCGGGGCCTTCAGCTAGTGTCATGGGCACCATTTCCTCTGCCCCCTCCAAGAGTACCTGCCTGGTTCTTGATATTGGCGGAACGACTACGGATATGGCGATACTGATCGATAAAGCTCCTCTGCTGGCTCCTCTTGGAATTGAGATATCTCGCTATAAAACCCTGATTCGCGCTCTCCATACCCGATCCATTGCTGTCGGCGGTGACAGCACGGTCAGGGTGAGGGATGGCCGGCTGACTATTGGTCCGGATCGAACCGGCAAGGCAATGGCCTACGGTGGCCCCGAACCAACTCCGACAGATGCCTTCTACGTCCTTGGCAAAGGTGACGGCGGCGATGCAGCCAAATCCAGAGCCGGTCTTGAACCTATTGCCGAATCCTTGGGTTTGACTCTTAACCAGACAGCAGAATTAATATTTGAAACCGCCTGCCGAACCATTTTGGAAAAGGCGGAGGAAATGATCGACATCATTAACAGTAAACCGGTTTACACAGTAAACGAACTCTGGAGGGGCAGGCGGTTACAACCTGATCATATGTTAATCCTCGGCGGCCCGGCTCCGCAGTTTGCCGATCAACTGCAAACGATGTTTGACGGAAAGGTCCAGGTAGTCCCTAATTATCAGGTTGCCAATGCCATTGGTTGCGCTCTGGCCCGCACGACCTGCGAAGTTACCTTGTTTGTCGATACCGCTCAAGGTCTGGCTACAGCTCCCGGCGAGAGCTTTAACAGAAATATTGCTGCAAATTTCAGCTTGAATGACGCCCGTAAACTAGCCGACGAACTGTTACGCAAAAAAGCCGTCACAAGGGGGGCTAATCCTGTTGATCTTGAAACCGAGATTCTTGAAGAGAGCCAGTTTAATATGATCCGCGGCTTTCACACTATCGGCAAGAATATACGGGTCCGAATGCAGCTGAAGCCAGGTCTCATCAAAGTGAGATAAAGTAAAAATGCAGGAGTAGGGCACTCAACAATTAACCCGCTACCAGGAACCGGCACTATGCTACAAGCCAAGAAAAAAACAGGTCTGGTCTTTTTTCCCGCCTTTGACTGGTCAATTTCACCGACTCATCCGGAAAGAGAAGAACGTTTGCTCTACACCCAGGACCAGGTGTTCGAGGAGGGATTACTTGACATCGAAGGCATTGTCGAGTTCAAGCCGGACGTGGTGACCATAAGTGATGTGCAGCGGGTACACTTCTGTGTTCCCGACCCGTGGGCTGTTATGACCGAATCTCATTTCATCAGCGCAGGCGGTGCCAAGACCATCGGCATGGCGGTAATGGACGGCACAGTCGAAAGGGGTTTTGCCATAGTTCGTCCTCCAGGACATCATGCCTGCCGCGTCGTCCATGGCGCCCGGGGGTTTTGCAACGTCAATATCGAAGCAATCATGATCGAATATCTGCGCAGGGCCTACGGAATAGAGCGAATCGCGATCGTGGATACTGACTGCCATCACGGTGATGGCACCCAGGATATCTATTGGCACGATCCCAATACCTTATTTATTTCCATGCATCAGGATGGCCGCACCATCTTTCCCGGAACAGGATTTTTAAAAGAGATGGGGGGACCGAACGCTATCGGTACCACTATCAACATTCCCCTGCCGCCCAACACCTCGGATGAAGGTTTTCTCTATACTATGAAAGAAATGGTCCTGCCGATCCTCGCTGATTTTAAACCACAGCTGATCATCAACTCAGCCGGACAGGACAATCATTACTCCGACCCGATTACCAACATGAACATTACCGCCCAGGGATACGCGGAGATGACGACTTTACTGCAAGCTGATATCGCAGTACTGGAGGGAGGTTATGCCATTGAAGGAGCACTGCCCTACATCAATACCGGCATTATCCTGGCTATGGCCGGGCTTGACTACGATTATCTTAAAGAACCGGATTATGAAGCAAAGATCTACAATCAAAGCAGAGAGATTACGGGATATATTCACCATCTAAAAGACAAGGTGCTGGAACTTTGGGACCAGCGCAAGTCTCTGACGGAAAAGGTGAGGGCAAAAGAACATTCGAATCAGCGTACGCGCAATATTTATTATGATACTGACGGGATACAGGAACAGCAAAATGAGCACATCCGCATATGTGACGACTGCGGAGGTGCTTTAAGAATTGAATCTGCGGCCAATCGGCAAAAACCGATCCTGGCTATTCACATTCCCTTTAATGCTTGCCCTGCCTGTAAGGATCAGGGATATAAATGGTTTGAAACCGCCGATCGTAAAGATTTTGCCGATATCTTCCTGCAGGATCGTCTCACGGATCAATATCTGTCTAAAAATACCAAATAGAACGGCCCCGGCGGAGAATGTTTTTTTCTGCAAGACTGAATTCCAAAAGGAAAAGCATCCGAAGTATGTCGAAAAGTACTGCCTTCCTCTGAGTGAATGATTAAAGTAAGGGTATAATTTTACCATAGCAATTATTCATACTCAAAAAGAGGAGCAACAATGTACCAAAATACTAATCAGATAACCATAGCCCAGGCCCGACAGGAGGCCTCCACCGTTTTTCTTGCCAAAGTGTTCAACTGGATGGCCGCTGGTCTTGGTCTGACCGGAATTGTAGCTTATTTTACCGCTAACACCGGCCTTGCCGCGGCTATTATAGGCAGTCCTGTCTTTTTTGTGCTGATAATAGCCGAACTCGGTTTGGTATTTTATCTCTCCGCGCGGGTTGAGAAAATACAGGCTTCAACCGCTTCCAGTCTGTTCATAGGATATTCGGTGCTGAACGGCCTTACCCTGTCAGTGATTTTCCTCGCCTATACCAGCGCCTCGATTGCCGGAACATTTTTCATAACAGCCGGGATGTTTGGAGCAATGGCTGTCTATGGTCTTGTAACAAAAAGAGATCTTTCAGGATGGGGATCTTTTCTTTTTATGGGCCTTATAGGTATTATTATCGCCTCAATCGTCAACATCTTCCTGAATAGTTCCGCAATGCACTGGATGATATCGATGATTGGTGTGTTTATCTTCACGGGGCTCACCGCTTATGACGTTCAGAGAATAAAAAAGATCGGCGAAGACGGAATAATGACTCAGGGACATGAAGCTATCCGTAAAGGATCTATTATGGGTGCCCTGGCACTTTATCTGGATTTTATTAACCTGTTTCTTATGCTTCTTCGATTCTTTGGCGGCAGCAGAAACTAAGCAGTTTCATAACTTATTGTTTTTCGAAGGTAACAAAAAAAGCACGTCCATTGGGACGTGCTTTTTTTGTTAAGGTACGCACTCTGCGATGTCTGCTCGCGTTTAGAGCTTTTGCCCCAGATTGAATTGGCTTGTTTCCCGACTGATGCTCTCGGCTATTCCTTTAAGCTCACGCGAACTTTCCTGCAGGAGAACACTTCCTTCTTTGGTCTCCCTCGACACCATGCTGACATCGGCTATGTCTCTGGCTATTTCATCGGCAACAGCAGACGCCTGAGCCACATTTTCATTGACCTGACTGATGCCGCTTGCCGCTTCATTGACATTCTTGGATATGTCGCCAGCCGTCACAGATTGTTGTTCGGCGGCGGCGGCAATGGTCGATACGAGCTCGTTGACACTGTTGATTACCTCGCTGATTTCGGTAATTTCGACAATTGTGTCATCAGTTGAAGATTGGATGGAGTCGATCTTTGCTTTGATTTCTCCTGTAGCCGCGGCAGTTTGCTTAGCCAGCTCTTTGATTTCATTGGCGACCACAGCAAAACCCTTACCTGCATCGCCTGCACGTGCTGCTTCGATGGTTGCATTAAGCGCCAGGAGGTTCGTTTGTTCGGAAATCTCAGTAATTACTTCAGTAACTTTGCTGATTTCTTTGGCCGCTAATCCAAGCAGGTTGACCTTGTCAGAGGAACCTTTCGCATAGGTAACCGCGTCCCTGGTCATCTTGCTTGCTTTTGCAGTATTGCCGGCAATCTCCTGAACCGCAGAAGTCATTTCTTCCATTGCATTCGCGACAACATTTACATTGTGGGCTGCCTGCTCGCTAGCCATGGTAACTGTTCCCATATTAGCGCTCATTTCCTCTGTAGCAGCAGCCACTGCATTAGCCTTGGAAGCAGACTGTTCAGCGCCACTTGTCATATTTTCTGCTGCCAAAGCGAGTTCCGTGGAAGTGATTTGCAGAGCCCGGCCATCATCAACAACCTTGCCTATCAGGCGTCGAAGTTTTTCGCTCATATCCTGCAGAGCTGCCTGCAGACTTTCGGGTATACTGCTTTCATTGCCGCTTTTTGTAAGGTTTCCGGCCGCGATGCGTTGAGCCAGCTGAACCATACTTGCAGGTTCACCCCCAAGGAGCTTGAGAATGGATCGGGCATTAAGAAAAAGGATTCCCAGCACCAGGATGAAACCTATGATAGCACCAAAAATAAACAGGTTGCGTGTTCGGCTGCTTAAATTGTTGCTTCTGTCGGTGATATCGTCGACGGTTCCTTCCGATCTTTTGGAAATCTCCTTTTGAATATTATTAACTACGGTTTGAAGATCAATATTTATAGATTTTGATTCTTTTCCCAGGACAGAATTGATGAGCTCACTGTTCCTGACGACAAGTTTATCAAACTGAGAACTCACTTTTTCTGTGTCCTGTCTGGCTTTGGTCATGTCCATCGCCAGTGTTACGCTGCCGATAACCTCTCCGTCGGATAAAATGTCCTGTACAAATACCAGGACATTTTGATCATTTTCCCCGGACTTGATAATTTCTGCGATATCGGGCTTACCTTTAGGCAGATAGGATTTGAGCTTCTCGTTGTCTCTATTTATGTAGCGGGTAAGGGGGGTTTTGTCTTTAGCAAGATAAAAAAGAAAAACAATATCCTTATTTTGGTGTGCATTACGAACATATCCGTTTAATGAGGCATAATCTTTTGTAATAACGGAGTTTATGGCAGATATAGCCATAAGCTGGATCATATTGTCTCCGCTTTGTTGACGAACAGCCCGGATATTATCCTGAACATTATTCGCTGTTTCCCGCAGAGCGTTAGAAGATTCTTCTGCGAGCAGCTCTGAAACTTCCTGTCGCATCCGCTGAAGATTATTATCGAGTTGCTTCGAAAGGCCACCGAGGTCATCAACTATCGATGATTCAATTTCAGAAAAAGAAGTTTTGACCTGTTCATTGAGAGCGTTGCTGCTCTGCTTCTGTGTATAGACAGTAAAAGCAATGGCACTGATGATCATGACCAGAAGTGCAATGGCCACGGGGACCACCAATTGTGCGCGAAAATTGTTTCGCAGTGAAGATTGGAGCACGATATCCCTCATAAATAGAAACGTTAGGCAATTAATCGGCCCAACTAAATAGAGATTTATTTATCATCAAATGGAAAAGGATTGCCTGTTCCATTTGATTCTCGGGTGTTTTTAAAAGCAATTCAAGTTATTTGGCGTAGGCTCCGACTTGCAGGGATTGCTGCAAAACTTCGACTCCTGAATAATCGAGAGGATCGCTCCATCCTACAATCTTGGCAGCTGCAGCTGCTTTATCTTCTGGTTTTAGTTCTTTGAGTGCGGCAACCACTTTATCTGCCAGCTCATTACTGGTGGCAGCAACCTTGCCAAGCGGCCATTCAGGATATAGTTGAGTGGAATAAACAAAGGGAAAATCAGCGGAGTCTTTTTCACCAATAATTTTAAAATCCTCCATGGCAATAGCTCCTACCGCAGCCATTCTTTCCAAAGTATCGGTGCGAACCGTACCTGCATCTATCTGTTCGTTCTGTACGGCAAAGACTACATTATCGTGTGTACCGGAAAATTCCATTGAGGAAAAATCCTTAAAAGGGTCGATCCCGGCATCGACCAATTCCTTATAGGCCATTTGCCAACCACCAAAGGATGATTTTGAGACAGCTGCGAATTTTTTTCCTTTCAGATCGGCAAAAGAATTGATCGTATCATTATAGGCAGTGGTAATAACCACGCCGCCAAAGGAATTGAGAGCTTTTCCCTGGCGCGAATTTATCATGGTGGCTATCGGAACCGCGCCATGTTTTATCTTGGTGGTGATGAACATAGAAGAGTTGACTATGAAAAAGTCTACCTCCCCAGCTGCAACTGTGGAAAGAACTTTATCGAAACCCAAAGGTACGATTTCCACCGATTCGCCTATTTTTGAGGTGAGGTATTCCCCGGTGGCCGCCCATTGTTTTAAAGCTTTGACAGGCCCATCCTTAGCAAGGACACCAATCTTTACTTCCGCTCCTGCCTGAAAAACATAGCCGAACAGCATACATGTAGTGACTGCAACTGCAAGAAACTTTTTGCGCATAATGTATCTCCTTAAAATATGGTTAAAATTTGACTTCAACGCAATAAGTCTCTCACAATATTTAAGCACAAGTCAAGAAATTATGGATTACCCGAATAATTGTTTTTGAAGCCACCAACTTTTAAAATTCGAATCATACAGTATTGATTAAAACAGGTTTGCTTTCTGGTAAAGCTTACTGATAATATACGATTACAATGGATGCATTGGATATTTATTCAACCTCCTTTATTATTTAGCTTTATTATAAACCCTCTATAAATAAAGGGCTAACCGGGCAATGACAGTGAGTGCGAAATTATTTCAAAATACGTTAGGAACTTTTCGATTTCGAATATTTGGATCGTTTTTGATGGCCTTGCTGCCGTTACTTATTTTTCTGGCAGTTTCAACAAAGTTTTTTCTTATTCCTTTGCTACGGGAAAATGTAAAACAGGACCTCACCAACTCCACCAGATTACTGACAAGTTCAATACGTGTCGGCGCTGAAGTTGCAATACGTAATCATCTCAAAGCCATAGCTGAAAAAAACCGGGAGGTGGCAGTACAGCATATTGCTCTGGTTGAGCAGGGAATTCTTTCAAAAAAAGATGCAATTAACAGGATAAAATCGATTTTTCTCAGTCAACGTATAGGAAGCTCCGGATACATTTACTGTCTCGATTCCAATGGAATCGCAGTGATTCATCCAAATGATGCTATAGAAAATACCGACAACACCCGATTTCATTTCGTCCGAGAGCAGCTCAGAAGCAAAGAAGGATATCTTGAATATGATTGGCAAAATCCAGGGGAAAATTCTCCTCTTCCTAAAGCACTCTATATGGTTTATTTCGAACCTCTGGACTGGATTATTTCCGTTTCAAGCTACAAATCCGAATTTTATGAACTGCTTGATCCCAAGGATTTTCGTGAAGCTGTGTCTTCGCTTGAGTTTGGGGAAAGCGGTTACGCATATGTTTTCGATCAAGAAGGCACAATACTGATTCATCCCAAGCTGAAATATTTGAGAAGTCTTTTTCAGGAAGAATCGGTTACTGAAATTCTCAAACCTATGCTTTCTCGTGGCTCCGGTATTATAGAATATGCATGGCGGAATCCTGAAGAGTCGGAAGACCGCTTGAAAATTGCGGTCTTTGAAACAGTGTCCGAATATGGCTGGGTTATTGTCTCCTCGGCATATCTGGATGAAGTTATGAATCTTGTCAATCTGACTATGAAAACGATTTATTTCTCGATTCTAATAGTCTTAATTGCTGCTGCTTTGGCAACGTTCTTTCTTAGCGGTCGACTTAGCCGCCCAATTGACGCAATTCTGCACCAATTAGATAGAAATTCACAAAGTGGAACCCATGAACCGATGGTAATTAATTTTCACGGAGAATTAGGTCGACTGGCTTGTGAATTCAACAATTTTTTGAAAATGATTGCCTCCCAGAGTGAGCAGCTTAAAACGGAAAGGGAGAAATATCAAAGTTTGTTTGAAGCCAGTCCGGATGCTATTTTTCTTTTGCGGGGCATAACCTTAATAGATTGTAATAGTGCCACCTGCTCCCTTTTTAATTGTGATAAAACAACTCTTATTGGTTTGACCATTACAGATCTCTCACCACCGGCGATTGCTCAAGATGAGAAATCAGGAACTTTAGCCGAAGTAATCGCTCAGCAATCCGAACAACATAAACTGCAAACCTTTGAATGGGTTTATAAGGCAGCAGACGGACGTTTATTCGATGCGGAAGTCAGGTTGAAATTCTTTGGTGATGATAATGGAGAACCGTTGATGGTCGCCTTTGTGCGGGACATCACTGAACGAAAAAAGGTTGAAGAATCACTTCGTTTCACCCAGTTTATTTTTGATAAAGCATCAATTGGAATTTACCAAACTGATTCCAAGGGACGGATCTTAAATCTCAATGAACAAGCCTGTAAGAGTCTGGGATATAGCAAAAGTGAGCTCTGTAGAATGTCGCTTTTTGATATAGATCCCAGCCTTTCTGTTGAACGATTCAATGATTTACTGAATAAAAGAAAGAGCAAAAGTCCGATATATTTTGAATCAGTTCATCGTTCAAAGGACGGAAGGGTGTATCCCGTAAAAATTACCTCAAATCTCCTGGAATATAAAAATGAACACTATTCGATTTCTTTTGTGCGGGACATAACTGAAGAAAAAGAAAAGGAAAAACAGAAACAAAGAATGGAAGCACGTTTCTATCAGGCTCAAAGGATGGAAGCACTCGGAACTCTGGCAGGAGGAATTGCCCATGATTTCAATAATATTTTATCGGCAATTATTGGCTATACGGAATTGTCACAACGATCATGCCACGACGATTCAAAAATACAATCCTATTTGTCAAATCTTCATGAGGCGAGTCAACGTGCCAAAAATCTGGTCCAGCAAATACTGAGTTTCAGCAGGCAGGGCAACTCTGAAATGCATCCTATCGATATCAGCAGGGTTATCAAAGAAGCGTTGCGCATGATCCGCGTTTCAGTTCCGACAACTATTGAGATTTCACAGAACATTCCGGCGAATCCAGGGACTGTTTTTGCAAATGAAACCCAGGTGCATCAAATTGTCATGAACCTTTGTGCAAATTCCTGTCATGCTATGGAAGAAACTGGAGGTTGTTTGGAAATCGAGCTCATCCCGACAATAATCAGCAGGGAAGATTTTTCAAACTATCCCGATTTAAATCCGGGCCATTATTTAAAACTCATAGTATCTGACACGGGCCATGGCATCAGTCTTGACCTTATGCAAAGAATTTTTGATCCTTACTTCACTACGAAACAAGCAGGCAAGGGTTCCGGGCTCGGACTTTCCACAGTACACGGAATAGTTAAAGATCATGGAGGCATGATACAGGTTTATAGCGAACTGGGCAAAGGGACTACCTTTCAAATTTTTCTGCCCCTCGCCGAAATAAAGGAACAGCGATCCGTAAAATCCGAAGGAGATTTTCCTCGAGGAAATGAAACAATCCTTTATGTTGACGATGAGAAATTATTGATCGACATAGGGAAAGAACTGTTGGAAGGTTTAGGATATACTGTTGAAACGAGGGCAAGTTCCATTGATGCTTATGAAGCCTTTCGAGCGAATCCCGGTAAATATGATCTCGTCGTCACAGATATGACCATGCCAAAATTGACAGGTGAAAACCTGGCGATAAAAATTCATGAACTAGCCCCTGCGGTTCCGGTAATTCTTTGTACCGGTTTCAGCACAAGACTTAATACAGAGAGGCTGAAGAATATTGGTATCAAACAAGTATTAATGAAACCTGTCACCCTGGCAGAACTTGCAACAGCCGTTCGCACCGCATTAGATGATGCAAGGATGAGTAAAAAACCGGTTGACCTGAATCACATGACATAAGTCAATTACTCTATGGGCAATATTGTTTCTAATGCAAAGCAGATCTATGGATGCCGGCAGGAGAAATAATTGATACCATCCGGCGTATACCATTGCTTGTGAGCAATGATACGTATGGGGGAGGGGGAAAATGAAAGAACAGCTCAAGAAAGACTTCAGTCCGCTCAATATTTCCGAGCATGATATCATCGAAGCCATGAAACGGATCCAAGGCTACATCGATATCACACCAGGTGATTTCAAAGAAGTATATCAATCCGCTTATGCTCTTGCCATTAAAAGATTATTCAATACGCTGACTGCCGAAAGCATTATGTCCAAACCGGTTGTATCGGTTAATCAGGAGATCGCGCTTGTCCAGGCCGCTTCACTCCTTGCCGAAAAACAGATATCGGGAGCTCCCGTTGTAGACAGCAAAGGAAAGCTTGTTGGTATTGTTTCAGAAAAAGATTTTCTTCAGGAAATGGGTTTTGGTGCGACGCCCTCGTTTATGCAGATAGCCACGCATTGCCTGAATAATAAAAGCTGCATGATTGGCAGATTGCACAACAGAACTGTCGGCGACATCATGACCAGGCCTCCGATAACCGGGACTGGAGAAATGACTATAGGCACTATCTCCGCTCTCTTTGCTGACCGGCAGATCAACCGCCTGCCTATTATCGACGATGATGGACGGCCAATTGGTATTGTCACCCGTACCGATCTGGCGCACTCCTTTAATATCATCGGCAGGGAGCATAAATCATGAACTACTTCCAAAAGATGAAAGGCGGCGGGCAAAGTCCTCCTCAAGTCGGTCCGGTCGAAATCCTCTGGTCATGGATAGGCAGTTTTCTGGGCCTTGCTGCAGTTTCACTCCTCCATTTCAATATACTCGATCAGACCGGCCTGATGATGATTATCGGCTCTTTCGGCGCATCGGCAGTACTCATCTACGGCGCCATTCGCAGCCCATTGGCCCAGCCAAGGAATTTACTCGGCGGCCATATTTTTTCCGCTATTATCGGGGTTACCGCCTTCCAATTGCTGGGCGGCCAACCCTGGCTGGCTGCCGCCATGGCTGTTTCCACCTCAATCGCTTTAATGCACCTCACCAAAACCCTCCATCCACCTGGCGGTGCTACTGCACTGATCGCCGTGATTGGCGGTGAATCCGTGCATAATCTTGGCTACCTCTATGTCGTGATACCGACTGCCTTGGGAGCAAGCGTAATGCTCATCGTGGCGCTCCTAGTCAACAATATCCCCAAGGGCCGGAGATATCCGGAATTCTGGTTTTAGTACCTTACATAGAGTAAACCTATAGACTCTAATAGATTCATAGAAGTTGTTGTATTGACGGGAATTTTCTCTAGGTTTATTATGTTGGCATTGAGTACCACAATCCAACAAGCGAATATGGGGAAATATTTTGAAAAAAATGCGTGTCGGAATTTTTGCCTGCTCCATTCTGCAGCTGGAGCTTGAAAAAATACTGAAAAAATTGAAATGGGCACCGGAGGTAATCTTTCTGGATGCCGCCCTGCACGTCAATCCCCAAAACATGCGTAAAGCGCTTGTCGAGCAGATCAATGAAATGGCCGAACGGGTCGATGCGATTTTTCTCGGCTATGGATTTTGTCAGTCGTTACAAGGGATTGAGGACGAATGTTCGGTTCCCGTTATTCTGCCACAGGTTGATGACTGTATATCATTGCTGTTCGGTCCCGAGAGGTATGCCGAGGAAGTAAAGAAAGAGACCGGAACCTGGTTTATGACGCCAGGTTGGGCTGAGGTTGGAGCCGAGATGGTTATCAAGGAACTCCATCTCGATCGGGTGACCAAATACGGCAAGGATCCCATGGAGATGGCCAGACGTCTCTTCACCCACTACCGGCGTGGCCTGTTCATCGACACCGGTGTAGGGGAACAGGCTTCCTCCCTGAAAGCTGCAAAAAAATTCTGCGACGACTTCAACCTGACTCTTGAACAGACTGAGGCAGAACCATATTTGTTGGAAGACTGGCTGCGGAAGGCATATGCTTTTGCTGTAGGTGCAGAGTAGGAGACCCCGAAGCTCGATCAAGACGGAAGCTCTCCAGCCTGCTTCCACTGTACGCAGATTTCATCCTGATAGCGTTGGCAACTATCCCTCCCGGTGGTTAATTAAGTTCACAATGTATCGTTTTTTGCTCTTCTTCCCTCGTTAAGCCCGTTTGACGGCCGAGTTTTTGTAGACTTGTCTGTGTGCACCCTACTCCTGTACCAATTCGTACATTGTCCCAAGGAGTTACCGGATCGGTAGGCAAAATAGGTATTCTCGATCCAATATAGATTATTAATCTATATTACCGATTGGATTTTTTCCTCGGCGCAGAATAAAGATACCTGCTGCAAGGAAAAAGAATATGCAAGAAGAAAACTTGATAAATGTATTAGTCCAAGGAGTCGGTTGTGTTTAATCAAAAACCAGCGATCTGCCGTATTTGTAAAGAAGGATGTGGTCTTCTGGTATCCAGATCGAGCAAAGGTCTCAGGATCGTCGGCAATCCCGAACACCCGGTGAGCCAAGGGTTCGCTTGTTTCCGCGGCACCCAGTTTGGTCATGTCCATGACTCTCCTGAGCGGCTTACCTCGCCATTACTCAAAGTAAAATCAGGTTGGAAAGTTATCACGCACAAAGACGCAGTCGATATTCTTGCGGAAAAAATCAGGAGGGCCAGGGACACACACGGAGCTCAGAGTGTGTGTTTTTACAAGGGGGAATCCTTGAAACATCAGGAGAGTGCAGCCTATCTGCGGCACCTCTGTTATGGATTGGGATCGCCAAATTATCATAGCGTCGGCAGCATCTGCCACTCTGCCATGGCCCTTGGCCACGGTCTCACCTACGGTGGCATTCCTGCTCCGGATTACAGTCGCGTGAAGTCTATCCTGGTTTGGGGATGTAATCCGGCCAGTTCGTTTCAACGCAGCTTTATGCGTCTGAAGAAAGCCAAAGAACGTGGCACTAAGATCATTGTCGTCGACCCGTCTCAAACCACCACGGCCAGGATCGCAGATGTGCATCTGCCTGTCCGCCCGGGTAGCGATGGTTTTCTTGCTTTGGCCTTTCTCAAGCATTGCACAGAACAAGACAGGCTTGTTCCCGATGCTGCTTCATCCATCGGCTGGTCGCAGCTACAGGTCGAACTGGCTTCCATGTCGCTTGAAGTGTTGCTTGATCATGCCAACATCGACATGGACAAATTTCTCAGGGTGGCCGATATGCTGGTGAACAACAGCCCCACCTGGATTCAAACCGGACTTGGCCTGGAACTCCAACCAAGCGGTGTACAGACAGTACGGGCCATCGCCTGCCTGCAGGCCGTCCTCGACCCGTTAAGTAGACCGGCTACTCCCTGGGGTAAACTCCGACCCTTGCCGGGAAGTGACAGCTATCCTCAAATGCCTCCACCTGTGGGTATGGCTGAGTTCCCCGTCTTCACAGGGAAAACAGTCGAGGGACAGGCTATGCAACTGCCCGGAGCCGTATTGGAAAATACACCGTATCCTGTACGGACAATGCTAATAACCGGGGCCAATCCCATGATGACATTTCCTGACCCAATGCTTTTTGCCAAAACTCTTCAGGGTCTTGACTTTCTCGCCGTTTGCGATCTGTTTATGACCGAAACTGCCCGGCAGGCAGATTTGGTTCTGCCTGCGGCAACCTTTTTGGAATTCCACGAGTTGCATGATTATGTCGCAGTGGGACAACCGTATCTTGGTTTAGTGCAACCGGTTGAGGACTCCGGCAAAGGGTGGCCTTTATGGAAACTGGTGTTTGAATTGGCCAAGCATATGGACTTGAACGAATTATTTCCCTGGCAGGACAACCGTCAGGCACTTACGGAACGAATGTCCGGAAAAGGCATAGAATTCCATGAATTAACAAAGAGCACAAGCCTTACTGTTAAATATGAGGTTCCCGCTGTCGAACCAGGTGTTTGGCGTACATCTGACAACAAAGTACATTTTCATTCAGCAGAATTGGAAAAAGCCGGGCAGCCTGGAATACCGACTGCCGACTGTTTTCTCCCACCGCTTGAAACGGGAGAAACATTTCCCTTTTATTTGAGTACCGGAGATCGAGTCCCCGCCTATCAACATAGTCAGTTTCACAACATCCCCCAGTATCGTAAGCAGGTTCCAAAGCCAGATCTGGAAATGCATCCGGCAACTGCCCATGCCCTTAAAATTATGGAGGACGAAACTATCACTCTCTCAACCCCATTCGGCAATCTGGATATTGCGGTGTCATTTTCTGAGGAACTTAGCGAAGATTGCCTGAGGCTGGGGCACGGCTGGAGCGAAGCAAATGCGAATATGCTCGCAACATTTGACCATCTTGATCCCATTTCAGGCTTTCCCTGGCTGAAAGCCATTCCTGTCGGGATCGTAAAGAAAAGTGCAGAGTGATGTCCATTCTTGAAAACCGGGACACCATGTCCTGTCAGGTACGGATGAAAGCTCTCATTGAGGGAAAGACCCCGGACAGAGTACCATTTTCACCCTTTGCCCTTGGTTTTGCCGCAAAGGCTGTTGGAATGGATTTGGGTGAATTCTACCGTCACCCGGAAAAAGCCTTTAATGCCGGGTTAAAACTCATGAAGATATATCCATGGATGAATACCCGACCCACCTATGGTTGGGCTGAACGTGGAGCCTGGGAATTCGGTGGAGAGATTACCTGGCCGGATAATGATCGTTATCCAGCGCCCATTTCCCACCAATCGGTCATAACCAGACCGGAACAGGTTCAAGAACTCGAAGACCCTGACCCGTTTGTTGCCGGCATGAATCCGTTGGTCGCACGCTTCAATGAATTGTCCCGCAGGCATGAATTTCCCGCCTCTCTGCCCGGCGGCACGCCAACCACCATTACTTCGTGCGTCCTCGGAACCAGTAACTTTCTTAAGTGGACAAGACGATACCCCGACGCGGTCCACGCCATGCAACGTAAGGCCACCGACTTCATAATCAAATCGGCCGAGAAGACCATTGCAATCCACGGAATAAAAAATTGCAGCGTCTTCAGTGGATTACCTTTGGAGTCAAACCAGCTTATTTCAAGCGAGATGTTTAGGAGCTTCTGCAAACCCTATATAAAAGAAATATTTACGTTTTACCGACGGGAAGGACTTGATTCGGTCATGATTCATCTTTGCGGCAATCACACGCTCAATCTCTCTCACTGGAAGGATATTCCGTTGCCGGACAGAACCATATTTTCAATCGGTCACGAAATGGACATCCCAAAAACCTCCGAACAGCTGGGAGCCAAGTACATTTTGGCCGGCAACCTTGACAATTCCATTCTTCAGGCCGGAACACCTGACGACGTCTATCGGGACGTGCAACGAAGTCTGACTTTGGGCATGAAACATCCGGGAGGATTTCTTCTTATGCCATCCTGTGAATTTCCGCCATTTACCCCACGGCAAAATGTGGAAATCATTGAGCTGGCTTTGGCTGACCATGGATTCTACTAGATTAAATGATTCTGGAGAGTAATGAAAATTCAAATTGAAGGCCTGTCCAAGTCTTATCCAAAAAACGGCCAAGGTTCCATGGAGGTTCTGACCGACCTCAATCTGGAAATTCAATCGGGAGAGTTCCTCTCTATCGCCGGTCCAAGCGGTTGCGGCAAATCAACTCTTTTGGAGATTGTTGCCGGCCTGCAGGAGCCCAGCCGGGGACTCATTACCATCGATGGTTTGCCTTTGGCACAAAGCCGGTGCAACCGGGCAATCGTGTTTCAGCAGTACGGTTTGTTTCCCTGGCTGACGGTGAGCAAAAACATCGAATACGGATTGAAAGTGCGTGGAATAAGCAAAAAAAGACGCCGCCAAGCCAGTGAGAAATATATGTATATGGTGCACCTGGATGGGTACGAAAGCTACTATCCCCACGAGCTGTCCGGGGGCATGCAGCAACGTGTGGCCCTGGCTCGTTCGCTGGCCACGGAACCGGACGTGTTGCTTCTCGACGAACCGTTTGCCGCCTTGGATGTCTTAACCAAAGAAAAGTGCGCCCAGGAACTCCTTGGTATCTGGCAGGAGACAAAACTCACTGTGATGTATGTAACACATGATGTAACCGAAGCAGTAATGCTCTCTGACCGAATCGTGGTTCTGGGCCGCCCGCCGAAGAATATTCGCGCCGTGTTGAAAGTTCCCATTTCCAGGCCGAGGACCTTGGCGGCAAAACTGGAAGATGATTTTCGTATTCTCGAACATCAAGCTCGAACAGCCATTAACGATGAAGCAATTGAAAGCGAGAGGTGTATGGCATGAGCGAATATCATAACAATTACCGCGTGTACAACAGGGTGCTGCGGAAACTTGCCTTGCCTTTTTTAGTGCTCGGTTGCTGGGTCATGGCTACCACTTTCTGTAATATCCATCCGATTATTTTGCCCAAGCTGCAGGCTGTTGTCCGCGACTTTTTTTTCTATGTCCAGAACGGAGAATTGCTGGAACACACCGTAATCAGCCTACAGCGCTGCCTGCTGGGGTTAGTCGGTGGATCAACGCTTGGCATTTTCATGGGAGTTCTTCTCGGCTGGAACAAGTACCTTGAGGAAGTATTTGATGTAATTGTTAATTTTACCCGCTCCATTCCCAAAACGGCGCTTGCGCCCTTATTCATTGTCTGGTTTGGCTTTGAAGAAATGCCGAAGGTTTTGTTGATCGGTCTGGCATCCTACTTCTATACCTTGATTCCGACTATGGAGGGGGTAAAAAGTGTCGACAAACTTTATATAAAGTCGGCACGATCCCTCGGTGCCAATGACTTTCAAATATTGCTCTCGGTCGTGATTCCAGCTGCGATGCCTGCCATGTATGCCGGGCTCCGGCTTGCTACGGCCACGGCATTGGTAGTACTGGTTTTTGTAGAGATTCTTTCCGGCAACAGTGGTCTTGGCTATCTTTTGGAAATGTCCCGCTCAAGCCTCAACATGTCTACCATGTACATGACACTTGGAGTTCTTGGTTTTATCGGCTTCATCCTGGACTGGTTAGTGCGTCGATCAGAAACATGGCTCATGCCATGGCAAAAAGGACGAACGCTTTCTTCATAAAATTCACTTTAGGAAAAACGATTCATGAAAAAATTAGTTGCTTACATCCTCGGTGCTTTTTTTTGTTTATTACCCGGCATAGCAATTTCTGCAGAATCGGACGCCATGCGTGTAGTCTATACAGCCTATGATTTCACTCTCGATTTTCAAGTTGCTTTGGAAAAGAATTATTTCGCTGAATTGGGGCTGGATCTCACCCCGGTGACGATTCAGGGGGGGACCGCCAATATTATTTCCACGCTGCATAGAGGTGAAGTGAACGGCTGTTTTCTCGCCTCTTCCGGTGCCCTCGTCAGTGTCAGTAAGGGTATTCCGCTGGTCCAGGTTGCCGGCGTAGGCATTCAGACTTTCGATTTCTATGTCCGTAAGGATTCTCCTATCAATTCAATCAAGGACTTCGAGGGGAAGAAAATCGGTAACTTTCCCAAGCCGTCCGGCCCCTGGCTGGCCTTGCAGTATGATCTGGATGCCCAAAACATTCATCCGGAAGTCATTTCCATGTCATCCTACAGCGAGATCCTTTCTGCCGTGCTCACCGACCGGCTGGATGCAGGCACTTTCACCCCCTATGTTTTAGCAGGTGCTCCGAATTCTTTGAAGAAGGTTCATAGCAGCACGATCAGTAAGTATCTTTATAACTCATGTGGCTGGTGGTTCAAGCCGGAATTCATTGAGGCCAATCCCGCCGCAATCGAAAAATTCGTCAAGGGATTGACCAAGGGCCGTGAATTTATACGTGATCACAAAGACGAAGCAATTGCTATCCTGGTAAAAAATCTCAAGCTTAACCCGGCTGATTTCAAAGCCGACATCACTTTGCCCCGCTTCGACCTGCCGGTAGCTGTTTATCAATATGGTTTGGAGAAAACCAGTGAAATTATCATGAAGTACGGCCTCATTGAGGAAAAACCTGATGTAACCACCATGGTGGATTCCCAATTTGTAAAAGTTGTGGACCAACCTTATTAGTACTTTAGAATTTTTTTTGTTTCTACCTCTCTGAAATCCGCAAAAAGGTCTGTGATTATTTCAACCACTTGAACAGATTGGGGTAGAACCATATCTGTTGGAAAATTGGCTTCAGAAGGTATCTGCTCGCCGTTAGCCGGATTTCTCAGCAATCGAGGTTGCTGAGAATCTGGGTTACTGCAGAGCCGGAGAACCCGAAGCCGTTGCCATGATCCGCATCTCGATAAGGACCGAATCACCCCAGCCTGCTTCAAGCGGTGCGCAGATTTCATCCTGATATATCTCTACCTGTATTTCTTCGCCGCCTCTTTCGGCGACAATCTTCCTTGCCCTGACTTCTGCTTGTTCCCGGGCAAGCTGCACAGCTTCGCGCAGATGGAGGACCCGCTGCCGTTGCTCAAGGCTGATCACTATATATCCGTCCGGTGTTGCCGGTCGAATGATGCTTGAGGCGGTTTCGACGACCTTGCCGGTAACAGCGCCGTAGGCATTGGCGACTTCTGCATGGGGAGGGATGACCAGACGGCAGGAAAGCTTTTCGGCGACAGACGGCAGGTAGGCGTGAACCGGTGCACCGACCGCTACCAGCACTAACTGCAGAGGGAAATTGACTGATATCGGTGCCTTGTCTTCAAGGCGCAGTAAACTTTCCAGAAAAGAGTATGTTCCGTCATTCCAAAGAGAGACAATTCCGGAATCTTCCTGCAGTGCTTTGGCAACTATCCCTCCAGCCAGTGCGAGATTAAGTTCACGGAGTATCGTTTTTTGCATTTCTTCGCTCGTTAAGCCTGCCTGACGGGCGAGTAATTGCAAGCCTGCTTCGGCAGCACTCCTGTCCCAAAACGTACATTGTCCTGTGCAGTGTAACAGATCGGTGGGCGTAAACCCGACTTTGATTATCAGGCCCAGCTTAAGCAGTTTCTCCGTTTCTACAAAGGGGCTGATCCATTGTCGTATCTCATGCAGGCTCAAAACCCTGCCTTCGAGTTCACTGAGCAGTTGTCTTTCAAGAGCGGAAAGGGAGACCGCTGTTTTTTTATGAAGTGTGAAGTAGGTGTAGTGCTCCGGTGTTAATTGTTCAGGGGGCGTCTCCAGCAGGAGAGCAAGGTGTTTGCCCAACTCCTTGCATGATGTCCCCGCAAAAGAGAGGGGAATCACCCGGCCAGGACCAATGTGCAGTTTTCCGCCCGGTTCTGTTCGGAGATGGCTATCCCCGCCAATACCCAGAGTCCACATATTAACCGCCTGAACTCGAGTGAGCCAGCCGCCTACCCTGGCACCTTCATCCGACACCTTGGCCCTGCCCTTTTTGACTACAGCGATATCGGTAGTTGTACCACCCATATCAAGCACCACTGCATCTTTAATACCTGAAAGTCGGCAGGCCCCGGAAATGCTGGCGGCGGGGCCGGAAAGAATTGTCTCGACCGGTCGGTTCCGGCAAGCATCGCTGCTCATCATCGAGCCGTCACCTTTGACAACCATAAGCGGAGCATGAATGTCCATTTTTATGAGCATTTCTTCCACGGCCCCGAGCAGTTCCCTGATAACGGGAAGCAACCGTGCATTCAGTACCGCCGTGATTGCCCTTTCCACCATGCCGACCTTGCCGGAGAGTTCATGAGCGCAGATTGTTGGTTTGCCGGTGAGCTCGCTTATGAGCTTACGCAGGGCTATTTCATGCTCGGCATTGTAAATGCTGTAATAGCTCGAGACGGCATAGGCATCAATTTCGGGAGAAAGCTGCTCAATATGGACGGCAGCATTTGCAGCCAAGGACACGGTCATCTCGCCCCGGTGATTATGGCCCCCTGATATAACCGCGATGTGTTCACATGGCAGTGCTGGCGGGAGCTGAAAGGTCTGAGGTTTTGGTACTGCCATGAGCAGCCCCACCCTGGCTCCAATACCTTCTACCACACTGTTGGTGGCAAGGGTTGTGGAGAGTGCCACCAGCCCGACCTGACGAAACAGTTTCGAATCAAGCTGGGAAAGCGAGTTTTCAACTCCGATACCGAGATTTCCATGATTGGTCAGCGCCTTGGCTTTGGAGACTACAGTGCCGGAACTGAGTTCAACAATTACGCTGTCCGTATATGTGCCGCCGGTATCTATGCCGATGCCATAGATCTTATTGATACCATGGCAGTTATTTTTATCTGGTAAGGCGATTGTCATGCTCCTCTCTTCCGGAAGAAAATCAAAAACTCAGACAGCGAACAAAGAGTCGCTCAAAATCCGGTTGGTTGGATAATTCCAGGATGTTAATCTCCCTGGAGACAGCAGCCATCTCCTCGCGGCATAACGCATTCGTCAGAAACGTATGTCCACCTGTTTTTGAGGTATTGCCGACATAGTCGATTTTATCGGCAAACGCAGAAGGGAGAATTTTCAGAGTCAACAGACTGTCCGTTGCCAGGTGATACCCGAAGGCACCGGCAATCAGGACCCTGTCCACCTGCGCGGTGCCGACTCCGGTATGGGTCATAAGAAAGTCTATTCCCGCCTGGATAGCGCCTTTGGCCAACTGTACCTGACGGATGTCTTTCTGGCTCAAAAGTACTTCAGGCGTGAGTGCAAACGCCATCTTTCCATTGCTTTGCACCAGGTGCTTGGCAAGATTAGGAGCAAGCGCATCAGGAGATGCAAAACGCCCATTGGACTCAATCACGCCTAAATCGATCAAGGTCGCGATCAAGTCAATCAGGCCGCTTCCGCAGAGGCCTCTGGCCGGTTTATCCGCAATTGTGCGAAAGGAGATGCCGCCATTGGGATTACCGGGATTACTGGTTACACTTTCAACCGCTCCCGGTCCAGCGCACATACCGCAGCTGATATTCATCCCTTCAAGAGCCGGTCCTGCTGCGGTTGATGTCGCAGTCATTTTGCCATTTTCAGCCAGGACAATTTCCCCGTTGGTGCCAATATCGACGAACAGGCTGATACCGGACTGTTTGTGCAGCTGCAGACTGAGAATACCCGAGGTGATATCCGCACCGACAAAGGAAGAGAGAATCGGCGGCATGTAAACACGGGCAAAAGGGGAAACCTGCAGACCGAGATCGCCGGCGTCAAGGTGCAGGTTTCCGGTAATGAGGGGAGTGTACGGATATCTGCCGAGGGATGTCGGATCAGTGCCTGTTGCCAGATGCAGCATGCAGGTGTTGCCGCTGAAAACGAGTTCATAGATAGACTTCGCTTCAATCCCTGCCTGGTCGGTCAGCTGAGTAAGCATGGTATTCAGGGTTGCCATGAGGGTATGCTGCATGTTCTGCAAGCCTTCCCCGGTTTTGGCGAAAGAGATACGCGACAGGACATCCTGGGCGTATCGGCTCTGGGGATTGTGTTCCGAGACAGAGGCCAGTTCCTCACCGGAAAGAAGATCGATAAGGGATGTTACCAGGGTGGTCGTGCCGATATCCACGGCAACTCCAAAGAGCTTAGGAGAAGTGTCGCCGGTTTCTTCTCCGATACATTCCTGACCGGCAAATATCAAGGTAGAATCATTCTTCTCAATAAATTGCTTGAACAGTAGCGGGGCATGAGCAAGATCCGAGCGATGTCCGTGTTGAAGAACCGCACCGCTATCCCGTTTTGCATCAGGAATTTCGACGATTTCGATATCGCCGTGAATTGCTGTATGACAGGCAAGAGCCCAGCCAATTGTCTGAAGTTCAGGGGGCAAAACCGATTGCTCGGGGTTTTTTATGTTGCTGAGCGATTGTGGGCTCAGCAGGACCCGGCATTTGCCGCAGACTCCGGTCTGGTTGCAGGGCGAATCAATGGCCATACCGGCTTTCCTGACCGCTTCGAGAATGGTGCTGCCAAGAGGAACTTTCGCTTCTTGTTGAGACTGCACGAAAAATACTTTAGGCATGACATGAACCTGTTTGGTGAAAAAATAACTGCAGTTATTTTGCGCTTGCAGCTTGTCCCCAGGAGGCGACACAGTCAGCAAGGCTGCGAATATTGGCAAGAGGTGTTATCGGAGAAATACCGCAAGCGGGGGCCAGTATATCGACACCGTGGTTAAGGCACAATCCTGCAGCTTTTGCCACCTTATCTGGGTCTGCTTTTTCGAGAGTAAACGTTGAAACATTACCCATCGATACTTTGTCCGGCGCCATTTGTTTCAGGTGCTTGATCGATACAACGGAATCAACACTTATCACCTTTGCAGTCAACCGGGGCAACAGCTTTCCTGTTGCTTTAATGTCTCCGCAGATATGCACAATCACACTTGTATTTCGGGTATTTTGAAAATGGTCCGTTATGCGGTTCAGGTATGGAAGACAAAATTCCGCAAAGGTTTGGGGACCGAGCAGATCGCCGGTGGCGCTTGGGTCGGCAATGCAGATGACATCGGCTCCCGCCGCTACCATGGCATCTCCGAAGCGGATGGCGCTTTCAACGCAGATATCGTTGAGTCTGTGCACATTCTCTTTATCACGCCGCAGAGCCCGGTAGTAAAGAAGTGGGTCCATAAGAGAGGTTGCCAGGCTGACAGGTCCGGTCACGTTGGCCACCACGGGAATATCCGGATGATCCCTCTTGAGTTTCCGGATTGCATCACAGCAAACTCCGGCCCTGCCGCGAGAATGATCAAAAAGCGAAAGTCTGTCTAATTCTTCGATATGTTCCATCGCGTAGCTCACCACATGAGGCTCGCGGGTAAGGTTGCCAAGATTCACTTGTGCTCCCATCTCTTCGGCTTCGATGGTCATGCAAAAAGGAACCCCAAGGTTCTCAATACCGCCAAGTTCGACCATACCCGCGGTGAGCCTGGCCATAAGTGCAGCATCGGAATGGGCCGCCGGCCATAGGCAGTTCAGTTGTTCCATGGCTTCCCGGACTGCCATAGTCATCATGCCGCCGGGACAGATCAAGGGAGGGCGATCCGTGGGTTCATTATTTACAGCCTTAAACAGTCGTTCTCTATAGTTCATCGGGTTCACAGAGCATTAGAGATGGAAGTGAAGTTGAAAAATCCCGACCCGCAAAACAGGCCTCAAGCCGGTTGCGGTCAAGATTGAAACCAATGCAGGTAAATCGAGGCGAGACCAGCGCGTCCTGTTTTTCCATGGTCCACCTGTTGCCGACGAGTTGCAGATGGAACCATTTTCCCTTTTCTGCCTGTAACACCCCCTTAGCCCGCAGGATTTTGCCAAAGACATCCTGATTCATCAGTGCCATCAGTTCATGAAGCTTTTGTTCGGAGAACTGTACTGAAGGTTTCAGACAGACATATTCCCATGCGGGCTTCTGTTCCCCATGTTGATGAAGAGGACGTTCTTCCCGTTCCCCCGGCAGCGGGGTAGACACCCGGCTAAATGAGGTGGAGACGATGAGAGCGGTGCTGATCAGAGCATGAATACGGGCGATTACCAGCTGCAAATATTCCGTTGCTACAAGATCGACTTTATTGACCAGTATCATGTCCGCATTGCAGACCTGATCGAGGAAAAAGGTGCCGAAAGCGTCAGGTTCGCTGTATTCAATAAATGTTTCCGCATCGACAATAGCCACAACTCCTTCAAATTGGATCAGCTTCTTCTTCGAAAGTTCGGTCAGTATCCCGATGACTTCCGAGGCCTCTGCGACACCACTCGGCTCGATGAAGAGGCGTTGCGGTTGAAAGCGATTGACTATGTTGGTGATTTCCTCTGCAAGCTGCAATTTCTGACTGCAACAGATGCAGCCTCCGGTCATTTCGACAACCTGCAGACCATAGATCTCCTGCATCACTGCCCCATCGAAAGCAAGAGTACCGAATTCATTGACTAGTACCACCGTCCTGTGTCGGTTGTCGTGCAACTGGTCACGGATAAAGGTTGTTTTTCCTGCACCAAGAAACCCGCAGATCAGGGTTGTTTTTACGCATTGCGCTACTGTTTCCATCCGATTTTTCAGCCGGAGTTATTGATCGAAACGACCATATTTGCGGGCGGCGTTGACCAGGGCATCGATATTTTCCGGTGGGGTTTCCAGTGGAATTTCACAACCCGAGCCAAGGATAAAACCGCAACCGCTCCCCATAGCCTTCGAACAAATTTCCTGAGCCTCCGCATCCACCTGCTCCGGAGTTCCTTTAAGCAAAATTGTGGTGCTGACATTTCCTACCAGGCATACACGGTGACCGGCTGTTGCCTTAACCTCGCCAATATCAACCGGAGAATCGATGCTCCAGATATCCCAGTCGGCCTCCAGCATTGGTTGCCAATTCGGCCTTGAATTCCCGCATATATGCAGTACTGCAGGCAAGCCGCCGCCATTGGCATGAATATGATCCGCCATTCGTTTTAGATACGGCGTGACGAATTCCTTGAAATGGCGGGGACTGATCAGGCTGCCGGTGCCGATCGGTTCAACAATTATGGGCAGCGATTTTCGCTTCAGTGTTTCATCTATGAAGGCAGTGCCGGCTTCGGTGCAGATCTCAAGGAGTTCATGGACCCAAGCAGGATTTTTATGCAGATCACGGACGAAAAGATCAATAGGCCGCAGAGCTGCGGCTGTCGTCAGCGGCCCGGCAAAAACGGTGGAGACACAGGTCTCTTCACCAATCTCCGCAACCGCTATCTCGGTGGCCTCCAGGTAGACAGGCAGGCGCCCGTCCCGGCTGAAATCCGGTACATGAATCTTGTTGATATCATCCAGTTCCAGTAGAAGCGATTCAGCAATTTGAGGAGCATCCTCCTCGAAAAAATTCATCTTTGTGCCCATCGCCTCAGCAATTGTCGAAGTGGTGGAAAAGATCGTTACCAGGTCATTGCCATATCGTTTATATGCAGCCACATGGGCTTTGCCCATCAATTCTCCGCTCCGATTGTACCGGCCAACCGGTACTCCAAGTATACGGGCCGCATGGTTTAAAATCAGTGGAAAACAGGCTATCCGTTGAGGATTGGCGCCTTGCAGATAACAGAGAACCCGTTCGAGCGAAGTCTGGTTGTCTTTAGGAAATTGCAGCGCGGTCATATTGTTATTTCCTGTTTAAGCTGCAAGCTGCGGGGCAGGACAGAGAGTTTTGGCCATCTCAACCGCTTTGGACGCATTGGAAGCATAACCGTCTGCACCAATGCGGTCGGCATAAGCCTGGGAAATGGGTCCGCCACCGACCAGTACTTTGAAGCGGTCCCGAATTCCTTCCTCCTTAAGCATCTCGATAACTGTTGCCATTCCGTCCATGGTGGTCGTCATCAGGGTTGACATGCAGATCATGGCGGCGTTTACTTCCTTCGCCTTTTCTATGAAATCGGTGAGGGGCACGTTACGCCCAAGATCGTGAATTTCAAATCCCGCAACATCAAGCATGATTTTCACCAGATTCTTGCCGATATCATGGGTGTCGCCTTCCAGAACTCCAATTACGCAACCGATTTTTTCTACAGCGGTCTCCAGTTTGAGATGGGGTTTCAGGATGTCTAGTGCCAGATACAGCGCATCGGAGCAAATCAAGAGTTCCGGAACGAAATATTCTTCCCTGTCGTACAGCTCTCCCGCCTTATCCATACCAACAACAAGGCCATTATTGATGGCATCCAAAGCATCCAAACCTGCTTCAATTGCTTCTTTTGCCGTGGCGACCGCCAGCTCTTCCTTCATGTTGAGAACACTGTCCGCCAGGTCCCCCAAAATATCTTCTCGTGATCTCGTCATCTACTTCTTTGCTCCGTTTTGAAATTGGTTTACTCATTCAATAAAATGAGATATCACGGATTGCTTCTCTTACATCTGACTGACGTAAGGTGAGTAATTGAATTTTAGCTATGATGCGTCCGAGCTCTTTGATAAGGTGTTTGGCCCAGATATTCGATTATCGTTACGGCCCATTCATCATGCAGTGAATATCAATATTCTGCCCTGAAGAAAAAATCCAATCGTTAATATAGATTGATAATCTTTTAAGATCGTTAATCCCGATATCTTGATGATAGCTGTACAAAATTTGAATAATGAGATCCGCGCTTACTACCGGAACCAATTCATTGATAATGCAGGAAATCTGGTAGAGTTAGAGAAAAATGATGAAAGGACCAATTTGCATTCCGGCATAATGATTTAGAGCGAAATAGGCTATATACTACGAGAAAATACTAATATTTTTTACGTCCAGTTTATAACCAGCTTTATTTCCTACCGCCACTTTTCCTCCCAAAATCAACAATATCATACATTATCATTGCGGCTATGACTGTCCAGCCAACTGTATGAAACATAAAAATGCCTATAGGGTCCAGGATATCAGATATCGTATTTAATACAGCACTGACCAGAAAAACCGTACCCAGCAGCATCATCATGCTGAGGATATGGGTACAAAACAGGATTACCGGATTATTGATTTCGTAATAACTATAAGAAGTCCATAATTGGCTTATTGTAGCCCAAATTACCGGAATGGCGACGAAAAAAAGCAAAAGATTGTTTTCTGCGGGAAGTGTGTAGTCAAGATGGAATTCAAAGAACCAGACACCTGCGAAGAAGATTATTAAATTTCTGAGAAGTACAAATATTTTCATTTTCAATATTATATTTACTAAAGGTTAATATTTTGAAGGTGTTTACCCCTTCAACTGCCTGAGCTTATTCAAGCTATCTCATTATGCTGAATTCAAAGTGTTCTTTCTTTCTTCTTTTTGCTGTTGTCTGTGAGATCTAAGGGCTTGACAAACTTTTCTCAATCAGTTTAGTTTGGTCCTACCATTGCAACGAAAGAATTTTTTGTGCTCAGCGCCCAAAATACTTAATTAGTTCAATTAGCGCTATTAAATAATTTTTATAATATATTTGCAGAATCCTTGTTGCAGAAAAAGTGTAGAATGGTAGTACCATTCTCAGGATGGAAAACACAATATGATTAAAAAATCGATATTTACTCCGGTAATCGGTCGGGCAGGGGAAGACATCGCCCTGCAGATTGAAGCGGCTATTCTTGAAGAGAAGATATTGCCGGGTGAACGCCTTCCCAGTGAAAGGGAATTGCAGGCCCAGTTCCAAAGCGGTCGCGGCGTCATTCGGGAGGCTGTTCGTGCTCTTAAGCAAAAAGGTCTGGTTGAGATCCGCAAAGGAGCTAAAGGTGGGGCGTACGTAAAAAATATTGAGGTAGCCAATGTCAGTGAATCATTGGCCCTTTTTTTAAAACAACAGCATATCGGTCCTGAGCATATTGCCGAATTTCGTGAAAGTATTGATCGGGTCATTACGATCCTGGCTATTGCAAGAGCGGATGCATCAGAAAAGCATGAACTCATTGCAGAGACAAACATTCTGCAGGATATGCTTGATCAGGCTGAACCGGATAAGGAGTGTCTGGCAAAGCAGGATCGCGTGCTGAATATTCGTCTGGCCAAGATGAGCAAAAATCCTGTCTTCGAATGGGTCATGGAAGCTATTCAGCATGGTTTCAGTTCGCACGATTATGCATTGTACGATGAACCTGAATACCGCAAAAAGACAGTGGATAACTGGCGTGAAACTGCTCAGCGGATAGCGGATAATGAGCCGATGAAGGCCCTTTTTTCAATATCGGCTCACTATGCTTTGCTGCAGCAGTGTGTTACCGAAAAAGAAGATTCATCCACAAATTCTTCCAAACAAAATGAAGCTTGTGGGTAATTGCAGATAAATCTTATGGAATTTCCATGAGGTTTTTAAACATATATTTCAGATGGATAAGTATGTCATCTCCACGTCTCTCTGATGTCGGAGACTGTCGGTTTTAGAAAGAACAATTTCGTACAAAAAGAGGTGAAGATAAATGAAGGATGTTATTTACGATTATATTATTATAGGTGGCGGTTCTGCAGGAAGTGTCCTTGCCAATCGCCTGAGTGCCAATCCGAAACATAAAGTCCTGGTGCTGGAAGCCGGTAAACCGGATTACCGGTTTGATTTTCGCATTCATATGCCGGCGGCACTGACCTATCTGCTCACCGACAATACCTATAACTGGCTGTATGAATCAGCCCCTGAACCACAGATGAATAATCGCCGCATAGCACAGCCCCGCGGCAAAGTTCTTGGCGGTTGCAGCAGTATAAACGGTATGATTTATATTCGCGGCAATGCCCTGGATTATGAGAAATGGGCGAGCAATGAGGGCCTGGAAAAATGGGATTATGCCCATTGTCTGCCGTATTTCAAAAAGGCGGAAAACCGCCTCCATGGAGCAGACGAGTACCATGGCTCGAACGGTCCCCTTAACCTTGATACAGCCAAATGCGATAATCCTCTCTTCGATGCTTTTTTCAAAGCGGCTGAACAGGCCGGTCATCCGCTCACCAAAGATGTTAACGGGTATCAGCAGGAAGGATTCGGCAAATTTGACCAGAATATTTATCGGGGACGGCGGCATAATGCTGCCAGGGCTTACATTCACCCGGTAAAAAATCGTGCAAACCTTACAGTTCAATGCAAGGCGACGGTTAATCGTATCCTTTTTGAAGGGAAAAAAGCGGTCGGCGTCGAATATGTTAAAGGCAAAAAAACCTTGAAAGTCTACGGCGGAGAAATCATATCCTGCGGCGGAGCAATCAATTCCCCTTCGCTTCTCCAACTTTCGGGCATCGGTAATGCCGAAGAGTTGAGTAAAATCGGTGTCGATGTGGTGCATAACCTGCCTGGCGTCGGCGAGAATCTGCAGGATCATCTGGAGCTTTACGTTCAATATTCCTGCAAAAAACCGGTGAGTATGTATCCGGCTCTCCAATGGCAAAATCAGCCCAAAATAGGCTATGACTGGCTGTTCCATCGCAAAGGTGCCGCTGCCACCAATCATTTTGAGGCAGGTGGCTTCATCCGTGGCAACGACCGGGTGGATTATCCTAATCTTCAGTTTCATTTTCTGCCCATTGCTATCCGTTACGATGGTTCTGCTCCGGCCCAGGGCCATGGTTTTCAGCTGCATGTCGGGCCGATGAATACGGATGTTCGGGGTCATGTTAAAATTACTTCTCCTGATGCCGCTAAATATCCGGAAATATTTTTTAATTATCTCTCCACCGAACAGGAGCGTCAGGAGTGGCTGGAGGCCATCAAGTGCTCACGTGAAATTATCGGCCAGCCTGCCTTTGATGATTTGCGTGGTAAGGAACTGGCTCCTGGGTCTGAGGTTCAAAGTGATGAAGAGATTCTCGATTTTGTTGCCAAGGAAGGTGAGAGTGCCTATCACCCATCCTGCACCTGCAAAATGGGTTATGACGATATGGCAGTGGTTGATGCCGATTTGAAAGTGCATGGGGTGGAAAATTTGCGGGTAGTCGACGCTTCGGTCTTCCCGTCTATTACCAACGGCAATATTTATGCTCCTGTTATGATGGTGGCGGAAAAGGCTGCCGACCTGATACTGGGCAATACAACGGAAGTTCCTTCAGAAGCAGGTTTTTATAAACATGCCCGGAAGGCATAACAGATGAAGATAGCAGTGAAAAAAATGTATATCAATGGTCGTTGGGAACCTGCTGTATCCGGACGAAGTCGGGAGATAATAAATCCCTTCAATCGACAAGTTATTGCTGAAGTCGCTGAAGGCGATCGCGAAGATGCAAAGCGCGCAATCATCGCTGCCCGGGAGGCTTTTGACAGCGGGGTATGGTCCGATCTTCCTGCTGTTGATCGGAGCAATCTTCTTTTTAGGCTGGCTGATCGTATCACTGAAGAAAGTGAACAGCTTGCCCGACTTGAAAGCCTTGATACCGGGAAAACGCTCGAAGAGAGTCGTTGGGATATGGCGGATATCGCCGGCATCTTTCGATTTTATGCAGGCCTTGCCGACAAGGATGGAGGAGAGGTGATCAATTCGCCGATTGCCAACAGCGAAAGTAGGGTAGTGCGCGAACCGGTTGGTGTCTGCGGGCAGATTTCACCCTGGAACTATCCATTGCTGCAGGCAGCATGGAAACTGGCGCCCGCACTGGCTGCGGGCTGCACAGTGGTAATAAAGCCGAGTGAGATCACTCCACTGACAACTCTCAAGATAACCGAGTTTGTCGCAGAGCTCGGTTTTCCTCCCGGTGTCGTCAATACCATACTTGGGCCGGGAATAAGCGTTGGTGCAGAACTCGCCGAAAACCATCTGGTGGACCTGATTTCTTTTACCGGTGGTATGGAAACCGGCAAATCAATTATGAGGGCAGCCAGCGGCAATGTGAAGAAAATCGCCCTGGAATTAGGGGGGAAAAACCCCAACATTATTTTTGCCGACGCTGATCTCGACACTGCAGTCGATTATGCCTTAAACGGAGTGTTTTTTCACGCTGGTCAGATATGCTCCGCCGGTGCCCGCTTGCTGCTTGAGGATTCCATTCATGACCGTTTTGTAGACCAGCTCATGGCCAGAATGGCGAAAATTCGTCTTGGTGATGGAATGCAGGAAGGAACACAAATGGGTCCATTAATTTCTGCAGATCATCTGGCCAAGGTCGAAGAGTATATTGCAATAGCCAGAGCCGAGGGAGCAAAGCTTCAGTTAGGCGGCCGTCGACCGGAATCCCCGGACTTGCAGGAAGGCTTTTTCTTTTTACCGACACTCTTCACAGAATGTCATGGTGATATGCGGATTGTTCAGGAAGAAGTATTTGGGCCGGTCATTACGGTGGAAAGATTTAATGACGAGAAAGAGGCTGTCCGACTTGCCAACAATACGGTCTACGGCCTGGCTGCCGGTTTCTGGACTAATGATGTAAACAGGATTCCCAGGATATCAAAGCGCCTGCGCTTCGGAACCGTCTGGATAAACGATTTTAATGTTTATTTTACTCAGGCTCCCTGGGGCGGATACAAACAGTCAGGTCTCGGAAGAGAGCTGGGGCGACTGGGACTGGAGGAATATACTGAAGTAAAACATATATTTCAGAATCATAAGCCTGAACCTCTCAGGTGGTTCGGTATATGAATGTTGACCCATTTCTTACTATCGTAAGATTTGTTCTTGCTAAAAAAAAGGAGAAGAATCTTTAATGCAGTAAAAAATCAAAAAGGAGAATCTATGCAATCGCAAAGAAGACGAAAAATCGCATTAATTTTATTGGCGGCGGCCTTACTTATTGTCGGTCCCGTTTATGCTGCAAAGGAAGTACGCTTTGCCAGTGTCAGTTGGACCGGCGTTACAGTGAAAACCGAATTGGCAAAGGGAATACTCAATAGCCTTGGATATGTAGCCACCAGTAAGAATCTGTCTGTGCCGATAGTTTATAATGCTCTGGATATGGGGGATGTTGATGTTTTTCTCGGCAACTGGATGCCTTCCATGGCCAGTATTGCCAATCCGTTTTTTGAAAAAGGAACGATAGTTAAGTATGTCGCTAATATGCCGGGAGCGAAATATACTCTGGCTGCCCCAAGCTATGTTGTTGATGCAGGGTTGAAGGATTTTTCCGATCTTGCCAAGTATGCCGATAAACTCGAACACAAGATCTATGGTCTTGAGCCGGGCAATGACGGCAACATGGTCATACGGTCCATGATTGACCAGAATATGTTTGACCTTGGTGATTTTAAGCTCGTTGCAACCAGTGAACCGATTATGCTCAGTGAAGTAAAAACGTTGAGCAAAGAGGGGAAGTGGGTAGTATTTCTCGGGTGGTCTCCTCACTTCATGAATGAAATTATCGATATGAAGTATCTTACCGGCAGTACCGGCGAGACGTTTGGTGAAAATGACGGTACCGCAACAGTTTATACCAATATCCATAAGGGATTTGATACAAAACATCCCAATGTTGCACAATTCCTCAAGAATTATATCTTTTCGATCTCAATGATAAATGAGATTTCACTTATGCTGCAAAATGATAAGCAGCTGACCCATGGCAAGGCAGGATTTGCCTATCTCAAAGACCACCCTGAAGTTTATCGTGATTGGCTCAAGGGAGTAAAAACCGCTGATGGTAAGCCGGCACTTCCCGCTTTTGAAGCCCATCTGGCGCGTCTTTAGCATTTATCTTTAAGAAAAACCTGGCGGTGCAGCCACATCCGCCAGGGAACAAGTACCGTATTTATAGTCCAATCTTCCCCGTACGAATTTCATAAACGCCACTAATTATTCCATTCATTCGCAATGCCGGCAAATATGCAAAACCAAAGTTTCCTAGCCCTGCCCATTACCCATAAAATTAAGCTGGACATTTCGAAGCATGCCGAATATTATGCCTCGGCATGAAAACACAAAATCTAATTAAACGGACAATTACGGAGCAAAAGAACATAGAATACATTCGCCGCTTGCTTGAACAAAATGATGTATCACACAGAAAGCAACTGGCGGAGATCATCTGTGAACAACTTGGATTTTATGACATACGCGGAAAATTGCAACTGGGCGGATGCATAAAGGC
>JBARUR010000014.1:0-32416 GCA_049645845.1 Desulforhopalus sp.
TTCAAGAGCTTCGACATTGTTTCACTTATTCTCTTGATCAACACAATGTTCACCGAAGGTCAGTACATGCGGCGCCATCTTTCGCAGTATTTTGCCAGTGAACATAGCCTACTATGGTTCACTACCAAAAACTTTAAAGCTGACGCCGCCTGAACTGATGAGAAATGCGGGCTAAGGGATTATTGGTCCAATGTCTCTCTCACCTTAGCGGTAAGGTCTTTCAAACTGAATGGCTTCTGGATGAAGTGTACTCCTTCGTCGAGCACACTATGATGTGCTATGACGTCTGCCGTGTAGCCGGACATGAATAAACACTTAAGGTTGGGGACGATGGGTTCCAGTTTCTCGGCCAGATCTCGTCCGTTCATTTCCGGCATTACCACGTCGGTTATCAGTAAATGAATTTCTTCTGCCTGCTCTTTTGCCTGAAATATGGCATCAAACGGTGAAGTGGCGTGCAGGACGTTATAACCTTGGCGTTTGAGCATTGTCCTGGTCATGTTCAATATCATGGGTTCGTCCTCTACCAGCAGGATGGTTTCATGGCCACGCTCGGTTTGGCCAGCATCATCTTCCTTCGCGGTCTTTGATATTTTCCCATTGTATGGAGGCAGATAGATGTCAAAGGTAGCTCCTTTTACCGGTTCACTTTTGACATTGATGAAGCCTTCATTTTGTTTCACAATACCATAAATAGTCGCCAGCCCCAGCCCAGTCCCTTTACCAATCCCTTTGGTGGTAAAGAAAGGTTCAAATAACAGCGGAAGTGTTTCGTGATCCATACCATTGCCATTGTCACTTACTGAGAGCAGAACATACTTACCAGGAAGATATTCGGCATGTGTGGCACAATAATTTTCATCAAAAGTGACCATATCCGTCTTGATGGTTACTTCGCCCATATCGGAGATAGCGTCTCTGGCATTGACACACAAATTAGCGAGTATTTGATCAATTTGTGATGGATCCATCTTGATCGGACTTATATGCGGGGCTGGCAGCCATGCCAAATTTATATCCTCGCCTATCAGACGCCGAAGCATGGTGATCATCTTTTCTACTGTTTCGTTAAGGTCGAGTACTTGAGGTGCTACGGTTTGCTTTCGAGCAAAAGTAAGAAGTTGTTGCGTCAAGTCGGCTGAGCGCTTGGCGACCATGCTGATTTCCTGTAGATCGGTATAAAGCTGCTGGTTCGGATATAATTGTTCGAGAGCCATTTCCGCGCGGCCAAGAATGACCCCAAGCATATTGTTGAAATCATGCGCGACACCTCCGGCCAGGCGCCCGACGAACTCCATTTTCTGGGCTTGAGTCAACTGTTCCTGAAGTTTCTTGTTTTCTTCTTCTGCTCTTTTACGCTCGGTAATATCCCGGACACTGGCAATCACTCCATTAATAGAAGGTTCATGCAGAAAGCTTTGTGCTGTGGCTTCAAAGGGGACCCATTTCTGTATTTTATGGATATGTCGATACTGGATAGTGACAGTTTTATCAGGATGTTCGACAGCCTCTTTCCAGGCGGTCCGCACATCTTTCATATCGTCAGGATGGATAAGCGTTTCAAGCGATCTTCCCTCCAGTTCGGCAACCGGAAATCCCGTGATTCTTTCAGTTGCGGGACTGACATATCTTTGGCTTCCATCGACATTGAATATATTTTGCGCGCCTTACCTATGAAGTTTTTTAATAGCCATCCTAATTTTTAGGTTTTTACGAGTTTGTAAATATTGAATGAGGTTCGGAAGTTCAGAGCCCGGTTATCCGCTGGAATGCGAAGCTGTCAAACAATTATAACATATTTTATGTGATGAATTGCCTTCATCATGTTAGAAGAATCCATTTGTATCATAATGAAACAGAAAATTACCTGCGATGACACAAAAATAAATATGACAGATACATTTAAAGACAATGCTCCAACTATGGCAGCAGGCCTTTTTGTTTGGGGGTTTGGTGCAGTTTTTTATTTACTGGCCTTTTTTCACAGGGTAGCACCGGCAGTGATAACCGGAGAGTTGATGCAGGATTTTCAGATCAACGCAGCTGCCCTGGGAAATCTTTCAGCATTTTATTTCTATAGCTATGTGGCTATGCAAATTCCAACTGGGATCCTCGCAGACAGGTGGGGGCCACGACGATTACTCACTCTAGGAGCAATGGTCGCTGCGGTTGGAGCTGTAATGTTTGCACTAGCACCAAGTCTTGCCTGGGCTGCTGCCGGAAGACTGCTTATCGGAGGTTCAGTGGCTGTAGCCTTTGTGTGTTTACTGAAATTAGCCGCTAGCTGGTTTTCCCCTCGTCAATTCGCTATGGTGTCAGGACTTGCTCTATTTTGTGGTATCATCGGAGCTGTTTTTGCGGGTACTCCTCTGCGCATATCAGTCGATTTTTTTGGATGGCGGAATGTAATGCTGTTTTCTGCCGCCTTTACCATTATTGTCGGAGCCTGCACTTGGTTGTTTGTAAGAGATTATCCTCACGAGAAAGGTTATCGTGATTTTATGCTCACTTCATCAATTCCAGCAGCAGCCAAAAAATCAGGAATAATCGCCGACATCTCACATGTTTTTACCTATCGTAATATTCTCCTCCTTTTTATCATACCCGGTGGTATTGTCGGTTGTGTTCTTGCTTTTTCAGGTTTGTGGGGTGTTCCTTACCTGACCACAGTGCATGGTGTTCCACCGACTGTTGCCGCCACTTTAACTTCATCATTGTTAGTTGCCTGGGCGTTGGGAGGGCCTTTTTTCGGATGGCTTTCCGACAGGATGGGGAGTCGTAAAAAACTCTATCTCATTGGGTGTGGCATTGCGGTGGCGGGGTGGGCGACTATTGTACTGGTGAGAGATATTTCCCTGATGCAGCTGATCCCAATTTTATTGATAACTGGGTTTGCATCTGGCTGCATGATCATCAGCTTTGCTTTCGCCAAAGAGTCGGTGCCGATATACCTAGCGGGAACGGTTTCAGGTGTAATCAACATGGGTGTCATGATGGGGCCGATGATTCTTCAGCCGGCGGTGGGCTGGGTCTTAGATCGTATGTGGTCCGGCGGTTTGCATATGGGATTCAGGGTTTATGATGTTGCCGCCTATCGCAGCGGCTTTGGGCTAATGCTCACCTGGATTGCGCTTTCTTTACTTTTGCTTATTTTTACCCAGGAAACTCGTTGCAGACAGAGAGTGGAATGAAATACATACACGTATTGACATGTGAATAAGATACAAAATGGAGGTTAAAAGAGAGAATATTCTATGAGATCATCAAAACCGTACCGGATAGTACCGGCTTTGTTGCTGCTGATACTGTTGTTTGCCGTCCATGCCTTCGGTGTAGAGAGTACATATGAGAAAATGAACGAAATGCAAAGTGCTGCTGTCCCTAAGCTGGTAACTTATGTCTTGTTGGCATTGGTATTTTCATTTCTTTGCTCGGTTGCGGAAGCTGTATTATTAAGCATTACTCCTTCATATATCGAGAGTATGAAAGAAAAACGGCCGGAGCGGGCAGCGCTATTAAAACGCCTGAAACAGGATAATGTGGATAGATCGCTGGCGGCTATTCTGACACTGAACACGATTGCCCATACGGTTGGTGCAATAGGTGCCGGAGCGGAAGCAACTATTGTTTTTGGCAGCACCTGGTTCGGATTGTTCTCGGCTGCGATGACTCTGATGATTCTTTTTTTTTCAGAAATTATTCCCAAAACCATCGGTGCTGTTCATTGGTCAAAACTTGTAACTCCGACTGCGTATTATGTTAATACCCTGATTGTAGTTCTTTATCCGATTGTATGGATCTCAGAGCAAATGACCCGATTTATATCGCATGGACAAGACGTGCACATATTCAGTCGTGACGAATTCATCGCCATGACATCGGTCGGTGTAGCGACGGGACAAATACACAGTAAAGAATCAAAAATTATTCGGAACCTTTTGCGATTCGAATCATTGAACGTTGGCGATATTAAGACACCGCGTACAGTAATCACGGCACTTCCTGAAGAGATGAAAATAAGTGAGTCATTAAAACAAATAACTGAAACTCCCTTCTCCCGCTTGCCACTCTATAAGAAGCATATTGATGCTATTACGGGTTTTGTCCTTAAAGATGATGTGCTGATTTCTACTACCCAGAAGCGGGTTGACAATACTCTCAAGTCTTTGAAGCGAAATATAATTGCGGTTCCTGAGTCGGTATCGTTGACTTCTTTATTAGAGCGCTTTCTTAAGGATCGTCAGCACATTGCTATAGTAGTCAATGAATATGGCGGTGTGGATGGACTGGTGACACTCGAAGATCTCATCGAGACCCTCATGGGGACGGAAATAATGGATGAAACGGACGATGTTGAAGATATGCGCTCCCTTGCCCGGAAGCAATGGCAGGAGCGGGCAAAGGCCATGAATATTGAAGCCGATATCTAATTCGGATGTCTCATGGCATTGCGTAAATTTCAAATGTTAAGAAAAATCTATCCATTTGCACAACCTCGGAAAAGAGGGTGCAAATGGATAAGATGTTTCCAGATCAAAACATGTTTAGTGGTTGCTGCGGAATAAAATTTTTCGATCTACTGAAGAAGCTGTCTTTGTTCCGGTAAGTACCATTACCTGCTTCAATTCAGAGATCAGGGTATCGATGTAGGTTTCCACCCCTGGTTGCAGTCCACCAATGGCGGCAATGGAGAATGGACGGCCAACCATCACTGCATCTGCTCCCAGAGCCAGCATTTTTAAGACATCGCCTCCTGTGCGGATACCTCCATCGGCCAGAATCGTAACCTTCCCCTTAACCTTATCGGCTATTTCTGCAAGGACATCAGCCGAACCGGGAGCATGGTCCAGAACCCTGCCGCCATGATTGGAAACAACAATTGCATCGGCCCCGGCATTAACCGCAAGTTCCGCTTCATCTGGAGTCATGATTCCTTTCAGGATGAATTTTAAGCCGGTTCTACGGATAATTTCTGTGAGTTTTTCGAGTGGTTTGGGAGAAACCGGTCGCCCCATTTTGCGCAGGGTGATAAGGCCGGCAGCATCAATATCCATACCAATGATGTCAGTACCTGTCTCTTTGGCAGCTTCAATTTTTTTAAACAGTTCTTCGTCTTCCCAAGGTTTGATGAAGGGAATTCCCTCACCGTCAGCAGCTTTTATAGCGGTAAATCCGGCCTGATGAATAAAATCAGGAACACCATCACCGCTGCAGCCGATAGTACCTTTTGCCTTACAGCCGTTTATAATGGCCTGTATATATTCTTCTTCGGAAACAGCACCACCCATGTTGAACGATACTCCGCCTATTGGTGCAGCAAGCACGGGAAAAGCGAGTTTTTTACCCAGCACGGTAACAGTGGTATCCGGCTCGGTAACATCATGGATCAGGCGCATATTGAATTTAATTTTAGCCAGCGCATCGGTATTATTAGTAAAAGAGGAGCCGCTGCCAAGTCCACCCATGCCCGGAACCTGACCGGCACACGCCTTGCCGTTGCATATGGGGCAAACTCTACAAAAGGTTTCCATCATTTTCTTTGCATTGTCACGAATATCTTTCATTCCTGTCTCCGTTATTGTTTAACGCTACACCAAACCTGGCAACACCGAACGCGCCAGTTTGAATCCGAGGGTCAATAAGTACTATCAATTTAATAATAAAATGGTCCATCAGGCAAGTGAATTCACAATAAACCGGCAACGTAATGTCAATAAAAGGGGGTAGTTACTGCCAACCATATTCCGCCAATTGCGTGCAGAACAGGAAGATAGCTAACATAAAAAAAATCCCGATGCCCAAACTTGCAATTCCTTCAATTAACTGGCTTCTAACCGGGGAAATCCTATTTTTCAGAATGTAATACAATGGTTTTGTCAGTTTCCCAACCATTGTGCCGGACGGAAAAGGGGTATAAATTGCTTTGCCGATAATTTCAGTGTTTTCCTTCATGGATATCCTCCTTTGTTGATATTTAACCAGAGTATAACAAGGGAGGGGTGTCACAGGGTGAGCACCCTGTGACTTTTTTAAATTAAATTAATGGATTGATTTATTCAGCAGGTCCAAAAGATCGTCTTTAGCGAATCTATAACTTTGGCGACAGAATTCACAATGCACTTCCGCACCATTTTCGATCTCTATAAGGGAGCGAAGATCGTCTTCTCCAAGTGAGAACAGAGCTCCTTCCATTTTTGCCCGATTACAGCTACAGGAATAAGTAAGTTCACGTGAACCTATTTTTTTATGTGGGACTGCATTGAATAAGAGTGAGAGAATCTCAGCCGGACCTTTTCCTTCGAGAAGGAGTCGTGAGAGAGGCGGCATTGTAGTGATTTCTTTTTCCAGTTGGGAGAGGATTTGTTCTTCAGCTGGAGGGAGTGATTGGATCAGAAAACCACCCGAAGCGCCAATAGTGCCATCTTTTTCTAAATGAATAGCCAAGGCAATCGTCGATGGTGTCTGCTCTGACTGGGAAAGATAATAGGCCAGATCTTCTCCAATCTCACTGGTATATAACTGGATTGTGCCCGGATATTTATGATTATTACCAATATCTTTTACAACAGTAAGAAATCCTGCTTTACCAAGACCGGCAGCTACATCTATGAGTCCGTTCTTGAGCGGTACATCCGCATGGGGATTGGCGACATACCCGCGCACCCAGCCGTCATATCCTGCTTCGGTAATGATTTTCCTGAGTGGGCCGTTTCCTTCAAACTTCAAAAAAACACTTTGGTTATCTTTTAAAAGTGCAGCAAAAAGGGCTGCACCGGTTAGTGCTCTGCCAAGAGCTACAGCGGCAAGGGGACCGACATCATGGCGTCTGCACGCTTCAGTGACAAGGTCGGTCGTATTGCAGGCAACTCCGAAAAAATTGCCGGATTGAGAGATAACTCTTTCTAAACTATCAGCCATGATTTCCTGTTCATATAATTTTTATATTTGATCAACGAGTCTCCGCGCTGGGGCTTACGAAGCAACACTATAGTATCAATCGAGGCTGGAGCAACCATTGAATTGATTGTAACTTTGGTCAATAAGAATTTAACGTTTACGTCTTCGTCATAAAGCGTTAAGGTAGATTGTTAATTTTTTCAGTGTTCATGAAAAATGAGGGCCATAATTTCAACTCAGACAAGGGAGTGGTACTATGCGATATTTAGTTTTCTGCTGTTTGTTGTTGAGTAGTTTTTCGGTAAATGCCAAAGAGATTGCCGATGTGATGGTGCAGGAAACAATGCAAACAGAAGATGGTGTTGTCTTGCATCTCAATGGTGCGGGGATAAGGTCGAAGTTCTTTTTCGATATCTATGTTGCTGCACTTTATCTTGAGCATCCTTCTAATGTAGTCGACGAGGTCATAGAAAATCCCGGACGAAAGAGAATTGTTATGCATTTTCTCTATGATGAAGTTGGTAAGGATAAACTGATCGAAGGCTGGAATGAAGGGTTTGCAAGCAATACACCAGCGGATGAAGTAGCTAAACTGCAGGAAAGGATCGATCAATTCAATGCGATGTTTGTCGATGTTAAGAAAAATGATACCGTTCTGCTTGATTTTGTCCCTGCTCAGGGTACCGTAGTCACTATTGCAAAACAGGAAAAAGGCGTCATTCCCGGAAAGGATTTTAATGATGCCTTGCTCAGGATCTGGCTTGGAGAGAAGCCTGTTGCTAAAGGATTGAAAGAAAAGTTATTGAGCTATGAGCAATAGGAATGTAAACAGCAGACTGTCTTAAATACAACGCCGGATGGAAAGCATGCCATCCGGCGCTGTATTTTTATACTTCTTTATGCGGGCAGGTGATTAAGCGGCGTACCGGCAAGAATAGAATTACGACTATCAAAGAAATTCTGAACATAAATGATGTGCTCACGCATGGAATCGTGAGCGTTTTGCGGATCACGGTTCTTAATATGGCCAAAAATAGTGCGATGCTGCTCCAGTACATCTTCGTAAGCGACATTGTCTTCTTTCATATGGCCTAAACTCTTTTTTATCCCCACGAACAGAAAATCATAAAAATTCCGGGTCAAATTAATAAGAACCGGGTTCTTGGTGGAAAGAGCAATCGCCATGTGAAAAGCAGTATCGGCGGCTGTTGAAATAGCACCGGTATTGGCCAGATCGTCTTCCATTTCCTGAAGACTCTGTTGGATGGCCTGCAAATCACTTGCAGTTGCTCTTGCAGCAGCGATTTTTGCCGCGTTGCACTCCAGCCCCATACGAACTTCAAGGAGATCAAGATAAGTGGCTTCGTCCGGACTCATAGTCGTTGAAAATGGATTGCCATTGCGAGCTTCCGGAGAACTGACGAAGGTGCCATGTCCCTGGTACTGTTTAAGAAGCCCAATCTGTACTAATTTGTCAATGGCGTTCCTTACTGATGTTCTGCTCACTTCCATTGAAGCAGCGAGATCCCGTTCCGGTGGAATTTGTTGATCTGGTTTGAAAACACCTTTGTAGATCAGTTCTCTTATTTGTTCAAAAACCTGACAAGAGATACGCTTTGGTTTAATTGGTCTTATGTTCATGATAGTACACCCGAAATAAATGGTTACAAAAACAATATATTTTAAGGAAGAGTTATTTCAACTCGCCCAGCGATTCTGCCAGGAGCTCAATAGTATGAACACAACGGATAGTTTCGTCTGCTTTACCGACAGCGCCCTTCAGCATAATCATACAGCCGGGACAATCGGTGGCTACGGTTTTGACACCGGTAGCCTGGATAGTCTCCACCTTGTCTTTAGTGATCTGCTTTGAGATCTGGGGATGACTGAGGAAAGAATACGTTCCGCCGAAACCACAGCAGCGGTCGGAGTTCTTCATTTCTTCAATCTTATGCCCGGAAGCTTCAAGCAGAGCGCGTGGTTCTTTCCAGACATTTGAGCCCCGTTTCAGATGACAGGAGTCGTGGTACGTCACATCTTTTACAGAAACGTTAGCTTTGAGTTTTTCAGAAGCACCCAGAACATTTTCCAGGAAGGCGGAGGCGTCCATAGTTTTACCTGAAAGCGCCATAGCCTTTGCCGACCATTGTGGATGATCAGCCAACCTGTCTACAAAATCACGCTTTACAGCCATGGTACAGGTTGGGCAGATGGAGAGAATATAATCCACATCCGCGTCGGTAAATGCTTGAACGCTTTGTTTAGCCAGGTCCATACCAGTCTCTGTGTCACCTGCATAAAGAGCAGGAATACCGCAACAGTTCTGGGTTTTGGGAAAAACAACTTCAACATTCAGGGAATTAAGTATTTTGATAAGGCTGACACCAACTTCGGGGTAGACAAAGTCAGCTCCACAGCCAACAAAGAAGCCGACCCTGTATTTGGGATCGGTGACATGTTGAGGTATGGTGTCAAATTGATCCCGGAATGATTTAGGGGCGATAGACGGCAGGTCACGCCATTCAGTAAAATCTTTTTCGAGGAAATGTAGGGGGAGATGCCGGATAATCCGCTGACCCGAATCACTTCTGTCTTTATGGGTTACAGGACGCTGCAATTTGGAAGCCGCTCGAACCATGCTGTGGAAGAGGCCGCGATTCTTCATGACCGCTTTGAAGGCTATGTTTTTTACAACCCCCATACCGTATTCCTTGGTGACTTCATTTCGCAGGTGGAGGATGATTTCTTCCAGATCAATTTTTGAAGGGCAGACAGCAACACAGGCACGACAACCGATACAGGCCCTGGTAATCTCTTTTGCCTTGTCCAGTCCTTCATAAAAGGCGGTGAGGATAATACCGATGGCCGAGATGTAAATGGAACCGAAAACATGGCCGCCTACGGTCTGGTAGACAGGACAGACATTGGCACAGGCACCGCACTGGATACATCGAAGGGCATCCCGGCAGGTTTTGGATTCGTAAAGTGCTTCTCTGCCTCCATCAATCAGGATGATGTGCTGTTCTTTTTGTTCACCATTCACCGGTACTGCTCCGCGTATCCAGGTAATATAAGAAGTAAGGAGCTGGCCTGTGGCATTTCGAGGCAGAAGACGGGTGATTTTGATGGCATCTTCAATATTACGTACCAGCTTATGAATACTGGCGAAGACAACGTGCACTTTAGGAAGCGTAGCACAAAGCCTGGCATTGCCTTCGTTGGTAACCAGGCCGATTCCTCCCGTATTGGCAACGAGGAAATTGGCACCGGTCAATCCGATGTCGGCATTGAAATATTCTTTTCTAAGGCGCAGGCGCGCATGATCAACGAGGGTTTTGATCTCAGGAGTAAGCTGCTTTCCGGCCTCTTTGGTAAAGAGGTCGGCTACCTCCTCCTTGAACATATGTATGGCCGGCATAACCATATGGCTGGGTCGTTGTCCTGCCAGCTGGATGATCCATTCACCAAGGTCGGTTTCCGATGCCCGAATGCCATGTGCTTCCAGTGCCTTGTTCAAATGGGCTTCTTCTGAAACCATTGATTTGGATTTGGCGATCAGTTTGGCGTCTTTTTTCTTTGCGAGGTTAATGACATAGTCGTTAGCCTCTTTAGTGTCTTTGGCGAGGAAGACTTTTGAACCGGCTGCTTCGGCATTTTTTATAAATTCAGCCAGCAGTTCCTTTCTGCGTACCCTTACCTCATCTTTGATTTCGGCAAGTTCGGTACGCATCGCTTCAAAATCCAGTCCTCTATATGCATTCTCCCTTGCAATGAGATAAGCATCCCCAAAGAGGTGGAGTGCTTTACTGAGCTTAGGGTTCGCGATAGCGGTTTCAATATTTTTTTTATACGTGTCATTAGCGGCCATAGCAGTTCTCCTCAATCAGTTTTCCATTAAATCACTGGAGATGCCTTCCACCAGGAGAATATGTACTTCTCTCGGGCCATGGCAGCCAATGGTCAAAACTCGTTCAATATCTGCGGTGCGGCTGGGACCGGTGATATAGGCAATAAATTTGGGATCACTTCCCTGGTGAAATGCAGTCATTGGCGCGGCTGCGGCCAGATTGTCGATGAGTATTTTTGTGGGATCGACAATAATGAAGTGAATTTCCGGCAATGTCGTGGCTAATCGAATTTCCTCATCAGTGCTCTCGAGAACCACTGTTCCGCTGTCCGCCAGGCAAAAGTTGCAAAAGGTTACTCCTGCCCCGGGCAGTTGACCGGCGTTTCTGAATTTGCCGGTAAAGACGTCAACACCGGTTTCTGCCAGGAGTGCCCGCAGGTGGTGGCGTTTTACTAAAGTTGTCTCGGGCACAAGCGCCGTACCTTTTGCTTTATCTTTTATATAGGTGACAGCGGCCTGAAGATTGTCCATATGTGAAACCTCCGCCCCGACACGTCTGGCAGATTCGATAAAATGCTTTGTGAAATGGTCTGTCATGCAATTATCCCCTATGTAGATTTATTCATGGTAAAGACTTCAGTTCGTATATTAAATAGCAACTTTAATAAGCAACTGCTGTGCCATAAAGAATAGTAAGGTGTAAGTGGGCTTAATATCGAGAAATTGTGGAGTGGGGTGGATTCCGGAAGAGACGGTTAGCAATAAAGTGTCCGAAAAAAAAGACATCGTTTCTTGTAGTTTTTGCACTTTATGGCTATGTCAACAGAGTTGGATATTCGTAACTATTTATTTTAACATGTCTTTTGTTGGAATAAGTGAGTTGTCCTAAATATAGGACGGATAGTCTGGTTCTTGGGCTCAAATCATCGGTATAGAATACATAATTTCCATATGGTGCTGTTATAATATGGAAAAAATCCGTCTTAAAAAAAGGACTGTTTTGTGTGAAACTAAGGAGGGAATTGGTAAATTAATCTTACAACGAAAGATTATACTTTTTCAAAAGAGAATAGAAATGAGAGCGCGAGAGTCCTGAAATCTGCATTATCTTTTGGATATTTCCGTCGCATTGTCGGATGAGTTCTCCGAGGTATGTTTTTTCTGCAGTATTCTTAAATTCTTTGAGTGGAAGTAATGGACTGTCAAAGATATCTTCGAAGATTTTTTGGCCCATAGAAGCGACGAGGGAATCAATTTGATCATTCTTTTTCTCGACTGCGTCTGCTCCGGCCAGTTGCGAAATTTGGACTTTAGCGACTTCTATTCGCAGGCTTCTTGGAAGATGCATGGCATAGAGAATGCTTTCGCTGCCGGCATCAATCACTGCCCGTTCCAAAATGTTGAAGAGCTCCCGTACATTACCCGGCCAGCTATATTCAGTCAAAGTTCGGATGAAGTCATCGCCGAGTTTCTTCCCATTTAGACCGAATTTTCTGCAAAGCTCATCGACTTTGGCTGTTGTCAGTTCATGAATGTCGGTTGTGCGTTGTCTTAAAGGAGGAAGATGAATGCGCATTGTATTTATGCGAAAAAGGAGATCGTTGCGAAATTGACCTCTTTCAACCATCTCATCAAGATCTCGATTGGTCGCAGCGATAAGTCTGAAATTGCTGGTCTGTTCTTTTATGGCACCAACCGGTCTGAATTGCCTTTCCTGAAAAACACGCAGAAATACTTTTTGGATAGAGAGCGGCATCTCTCCAACCTCATCAAGGAAAAGTGTACCGCCGTCTGCAGCTTTAATAAGACCCTGGCGATCAAATTCGGCACCGGTAAATGAACCTTTGGTGTGGCCAAAAAGAGTTGATTCCACAAGGGACTCTGTCAAAGAAGTGCAGTCTACTACAACGAAATTTCCTGAAGCTCGAGCACTGTTTTTATGGATAATGCCGGCAAATAATTCCTTGCCTGTACCGGTTTCTCCGCTTATTAGCACGTTGGAATCCGAACGTGCCGCTTTGGCGGTCAGATGAATACTTGCTCTTATTTCCGGACATCTGCCGATAACTTCCTTCATTAAAGGAAGTTTTTCCGGGTGCTTACCTTTTTTCTCCTGGCGGTATTTAAGGGCCCGGTTCAAAGTAAGAGTAATATCCCGAATTGATGTCGGTTTGAGGAGATAATCCCATACGCCGCCCTGTATTGCCAATTCCGCGCCGTCAGGATTACCTTGTCCTGTCAGAATGATAACTTCGGGAGGATCCTCTTGTTTCAGCAATGAGGGGAGGAAGTCGAGCCCATTGCCATCGGGAAGATAGACGTCCAGAAACACCACATCGTAATTGATCGAATTGGATAGTCGAAGCGCATCTTTAAGAGTATGGGCCATATCGGACGTATAAGACAATCTGGTAACCAGACTGGCCATGGTTTCACAGGCTTCAATGTCATCGTCAATTATTAGGATTCTGGCCATGCTCTTTTCCATTTTGAATAATCTCCCTGATGCCATCCATGAGATCTTTTTTATGATATGGTTTGATGATTACATTGTGAATATTTGGAAAGTCTTTCGCCGCGACTAATGCATCGTCCCGTCCGGATATGAGGATGACCGGGATTTCAGGCAATAATCCTGCCAGCTTTGTGCCGCTCATGACAGGCATGTCGAAATCAGTGATCATGAGGTCAAAATGATGAGTCCCTGTCGAGACCAGCCGCAATGCAGCTTTTGGTTCGCGAAGCGCGGTAACTTTAAAGCCCATATCCTCCAGCAATCGGGGAGTCGTCTGCAGTTGATCTTCATCATCTTCAACAAAAAGAATATGTCCTCCGATTTCATGAAATCCTCCCAAGCTGCTGGAGACAATATCTACACATGCTTCTGCCTCCGGCAAGAGGATTTCAAAAGTTGCTCCCCCTTCTTCGCTGGGATGAACCTGGATTGTTCCCAGGTGGCTTTTGATAATACCATGAACCACAGCAAGTCCAAGACCTGTTCCTTCTGACTTGCTTTTTGTCGTGAAAAATGGATCAAAAATTTTGTCCTGAATCGTAGGGTCGATGCCTGATCCATTATCTGAAACGGTTATTCTAATGAACTTACTGCTGTCTGCAGGTGGAATTGCAGATTGATGTTTTTCAAGCATCACGCGTGAAAGATCAATGTTTATCTCTCCACCAGTCGATTTTAGGGCGTGGAAGGCATTTGTGCAGAGATTGAGAATTGCCTGGTGCATTTGAGTTGGATCAGCATTCACAAAAAAAGTCATTCCCGGTTCAGCATGATTTCGCACTGCAATATTTGCCGGCATTGATGCTTCCATCAACTGGACAACTTCCTGTATCACCTGATTCATATCAGTCGGCCGGAAACCTTCACGCGATGGGCGGCTGAAAGAAAGGATCTGCTGGACGACTCGCCCGCCTCTTCTGGCTGCTTTGAGGACCCGGTTTAAATCGGTTTCCGTCTGGCTACCCGGTGTCAAATCACCGATTGCCAGTTCAGTGGAGTTGATAATCGAGGTAAGAATATTATTGAAGTCATGAGCAATTCCACCTGCAAGGGTTCCTATTGCTTCCATTTTCTGCGATTGGAAAAGCTGTTTTTCAAGGCTTTGCTCCTTGGTAACGTTTTCTGCGGTAGTAAGGATGCCAACTATCTTGTTGCCTTGACCTTTAAGCGGCACTTTATTAACCTCTATCCAGGCTTCAACACCATTCATGTCGGTAACCCTTCGGCGCATCTTGCGAAATGCTTCCTTTTTTTCAATGACAGAATTGTCGGTTTTAATCGACCATTCGCTGTAGGATTCGTCGCTTATAAGTTCTCCTGTCTCTTTCCCGACGACCTGGAAGGGACTCTTAATTCCAAAAAAATCCATAAATGCTTGATTAACGCCAAGATATTTTCCTTCGATGTCTTTCCAGGAAATCAGTTGGGGGATGGTGTCCAGGAGGGTTTCCTGAAACGTCAATTGGTCGGTTATTTTCCGTTCGACCTTACGGCGTTCAAGCATCGCCCCCACCATGGCCACCAGGGCAAGAAGTAACAGGACAAAGCTGATCATCATCGTCCAGAAAAGCTCTTTTGATAGGGAGTAAGAGGCTTTTGGAGCGTTGATAATTTTGCTGCCTTTTGGGAGGAGCTGCTGGTTGATTCCCAGCTTATTCATTACCTGGTAATCAAACAGATATAGTCCATCTTCAGGCTCCCGGATGATAGGGAGATCATCGGCAGGAGTGCCGTCCAGGACTTGCAGGGCCATCTGGCCAGCAGTCTTTCCGTGCTCGATGCCTGAAAGGACTTTGCCACCGACAGTACCGTAGCCTACCAAAAAGCCCCAGGCTGTATAGATCGGCACTGAGCTGTGTTTATAAATGGCCTCGGTTACTTCTTCCGAAGTGTAAAACCTGCCGTCAATGGTTTGATAATAAGGAGCAATAAACAGGAAAGTATTGTCTGTAAGTTGAGCAACTTTTTTTTGAGTGTCCTCAAGGCTGAGCTGACTCCAGAATTCGATCTGTAATCCCAGACTCTTCTCCTGGATGAGCTTTTCAGCCTGATGGCGAATCGCAATGCCGGTGGTGGAGGCGTCGATGAGGAACACCAGTCGATCTTTTTCCGGGTGAAGCTTTTTGGCCACTTCGAGTGTACTGATAAGGTCGTATATCTCAACAATGCCGGTAATATTTCCGGCAGCATAGTCTGATTTTCTCAGATCATTTACGCCGCAAAATACTACGGGAATATTTTTAAAAAGATCATGCCTGTGCATATTTACAAAGTTTAATGCATCGTTATCGGATAAAATAATAATATCAAAAGATTCATTTTTAAATTTTTCTTTGTAGAGAGAGTACAGGTTGTTTGAAATAACATCATAGTTGTATTTCTTGGCATCCATGTACTCAACCTGCAAATCCACCTTGTATCGGCTTTGGTTCAGAACTGTCCGAATTCCCTCATGCAGTTCATCGGACCAATGATACCCATCGTGATAGGAGTTGAGATAGAGGACGGTCTTTTTTTCTTTGTCTGCAAGAGAAAGCTGCGGCAGCATCAAAAAAGATAGAGCTATTAGGCTGATCAGTGCAAAACCTCTGGCACAAATGATCAATGGAGATGCGATTCTACTCATATTGGTCATATTATAAAGCAAGTAACAGGCTGTGGATCGTGGCGAGGCCATAAAAAGACGCTTCGTGGTGCACACAGAAGTAAATCATATAGAATAAACATTAGCAATCGACTTATTTTCTTATAATCCGGTCGCCTGAGAGTGGCTTGCGAGGAGATATTTGCTCATAATCAGTAAAGTAACATTGGCTTAACGGCCATTTTTTCATTGTTGCAAATGATCAGAAAAATGACAAGGCATAGCCCGCGTTTCTCATCAGTTCAGGCGGCGTCAGCTTCAAAGTTTTTGGTAGTGAACCATAGTAGGCTTTGTTCACTGGCAAAATACCGACGAAGATGAATGCGGGATAGCTGCTTTTTGACATAGCAATTATAAGCAAAAAAATAAGTGAAAAATTAAAGCAAATGATGATAAAAATTGGTTGACACCAACTGGCAACATCTGTATATTCCCCCTTCACTGTTCGGTACGAACGGGGACGGGCTTACTTTGTTACTGATGGAATTTGTAACATGTACTGCAAAGATGTGATTCCGCCCCCATACGAGAAGTCGTATAATCCTCGGTAGCTCAGTTGGTAGAGCAGGTGGCTGTTAACCACCTTGTCGGCGGTTCGAGTCCGTCCCGGGGAGCCAAATTATTCAGGCTCGATTTTTTGAATCGAGCCTTTTTCAATATAGTCGGGGCGTAGCGCAGCCTGGTTAGCGCGCCTGCCTTGGGAGCAGGAGGTCGTAGGTTCGAATCCTACCGCCCCGACCATGAAATGCAAGCACTTACAGTTTCGGCTGTAGGTGCTTTTTTCGTTTTTGCAAACCTTTTGCAAGCAACAAGCGCATAGAGGGTGGTGTGTGATTATATCAAATCGCGACTATTGCAAAGGCTGTTTATCAAGAAAGGGATGCTACACTTTGACGCTACGCCAAGAACACTCCCAGCATTCTTCAAAATACGTCAGTAATACATTTGTAAGATAACCATCAATACGCAAATGAATCATTCGAATCGGAGGACCAAAGATTGCAACTGCCGCAACATCGGGGTCAATCTTCATGATTTCATTATTTACCTGCCCGTTGATCACCATATCTTTCATTTTCCAAAAGGGGAGGGATGAAAAAAACGACTTCTCAACAGGCATAAACTCCCTGTGTTTCGTGTACAATAAATACTGCATACCATCAGGATTTCTTTCCGTTGTCTCGAACAGATGCCGCACAACCGCTCTGCAACGGTCGTAAGTATTGTCATGTTTTTTTTCTATTTCGCAAAGCGCTTCATACAAACAATTCTCGATATTGCTGAAAAGTGTGGTTGCTATGGCTTCCTTGCTATTGAAATAGTTATAAAGTGTTCCAACACTGCAATTGCATGCAGCCTGGATGTCACTAACTGATGAATTATGATAACCTTTTTCAGTAAATAATTTTAAAGCTTCAAGAAGAATTCTTTCTTGCCGTTTTTGTTTCCTATTGTTTCTCATTTGACTCTATGATTTTGTATGATTGTCCCCCTGTTCCTCAGCAAGCTGCAAGAGGCTGGGGCGTGGATTTTAAGCGCCTTCAGTGATGATTGAGTCTCGCTCACTAAAAATTGAATTATTGCGAATGTGGTTTAAAATGGACTTCAAGTTCGTATCCAACAGCTCGTGCGTATTCCTTGATAGTTGACGGTTTTGGGGAGCTCTTGGAATTAACATTTTCAAGTCTGGAAATATTCTCTTTTTGATGTGCAGGATCTCAGCGAGTTTGTTTTGTGTGAACCCAGCGTCCTTGCGGATCTTTATGAGTTGCTTCCTCAGTTCGCAAGCGGCGGATACACGTCATATTGACTATTTGCCTCGGACGTTTGTGAGGCCTTTTGCTTGAAATCCTTTAATGGTGTTCACATGGATCCAATTCGTGCAGTCTTTTCACTATAAAAAGAAAAGTGCCACTACGTGGTTTATTGTTGTCGCAAATGATAACATTGTCAATGTATATCAGGAGACAGATTTTTTTCTTTCAAAAAGAACAACATAAAATCTTCATTGCATTCTCTATCGAACACTGATCAAATACTTTTGTTGCCCGAAACAATTCGGCTGCATTGCGTTTTCTTATGAACTACGAGGTAAACTTATAATGACATTTGCAGTTGATAGTCCGGCCTTTCTTTATGTAATCCTTCCGTTACTTGTCTTTCTTGCTCGAATAATTGATGTCTCCATTGGTACTCTGCGGATCATCTTTGTCTCGAAAGGTTTAAAACATTTTGCGGCTATACTCGGTTTTTTTGAATCCTTGATCTGGCTAATTGCAGTAGTTCAGGTCATGCAGAACCTCAATTCATGGCAGACTTATGTTGCCTTCGCCTTAGGTTTTGCGGCTGGAAACTATGTCGGCGTAGTCCTTGAGGAAAGAATTGCACTTGGAAATTTGTTGATTAGAATCATCACCCAGAGGGAGGCGGACGAGCTTGTCAATGTTCTGTGGAAATCGGGTTATGGTGTGACAAGTGTTGATGCACAGGGGGAGTCAGGACCGGTAAAACTGATTTTCAGTATTACTAAACGGAAAAATCTTGCCAAAATCATTTCTATTATCAAAAAATACAATCCCAATGCGTTTTATACTATTGAGGATATGCGTTTTGTCAACCAGACCTATCCATTGCCATTAACCAAGAGATCCTTGTTTTCATATTTTGCTTTGACGCAGCGAAAATAGGTCGGAGCAGACAATTCCAGTAGAGTTCGTGTTCATTTACAATTATCCCGCCATTCCTTTAAGGTTTGCTGCTCCCTGTCGAATCGGGGTGCAGAATAGTTCCGCGAGACCAGGAAAAATATACTCCTGACAGACAGAGTACTGCCGATATAACAAAGACAGTATGGATGCTGAAAAGAAACAGGTCGTAGTTGCCTGGACTGATCGCTTGACGGCCGATAATGATTGTAAGAACAATGGTTGCCAATGCCATACTGAACATCTGTCCAAGCAGCCGCATGGTTGCAACTGTTCCGGATGCCAGGCCATAATGTCGTTTTTCCACAGAACCCATTATGGCGCTCATGTTGGGAGAGCTGAATAGAGCAAATCCGGTACCCAGAAGAATGAGATTGGCAACGATCAGGTGGGTCTCGGTATCCGGCTGCAACATTGAAAAAAGTGTGACGCCGATCACTGTGATGATCATTCCCGCAGTAGCCAGCAGCCGGGGTTCAATACGATCTGAGAGTTTTCCGGCCATGGGGGAGAGTATCGCCATCATTATCGGTTGGGCCATCAGCACGGTTCCCGCAGTTTGCGGCGACATTCCCTTTAAGTATTGGAGATAAAGGCTCAGCAGGAAGGTGACGGCAAATGTTGCGGAATAGTTGAGCAGGGCGGCAAGGCTCGAATAGGCAAAGGCTTTGTTGCCGGCAAATAGTTGGACGTCAAAGACTGGAAAACGGGCAGAGAGCTGGTGGCGGATGAAGACCCAAAGAAGCAATAATCCGGAAAGCAGCAGAAATATACCAAGTGCTGACGGCAGACGAGTCGCTCCATAGACCAAAGTGAAAATGGCTGAAGCGTAAAGCAAACAACCACCGATATCTAGCTTTTGATCTGCTTCTCCCAGCCATTCTCCTTTGAGATAATGAAGCGTCAATAAAAGTGAAAACAGACCAAATGGCAGCATGATAAGAAAAATACTGCGCCAACCGAAATAATGTGTCAGAAATCCACCGGCAAAAGGCCCCACAGACAAACCTATATAGACAGCAGCCACATAGATCCCTATAACTTTACCGCGCTTGTTAGGCGGGAAAATCGAGGTAAGAATTGCCATGCCGGTCGTTACAAACATCGCTGCACCTAAACCTTGAATGACTCTCAACCCGATCAGCATTGTGGCGGATTGAGCCAGGACCGCGAGACCCGCCCCGACTGTATAGATAGCTAAACCTGTAGCAAAAACCTTTTTACGCCCATGAATATCGGCAATTTTTCCTGCGGGCACAAGACCAATCGCAACTGCCAGCAGGTAGGCTGTGGCGATCCAGCTGAGCTGTATAGCGTCCATTTGAAGATCAGCCTGAATTGCAGGGAGCGCTACATTAACTGAAGAAATCATGAACGGCCCCATAAAGGAGGTCAGAGTCGCGACAATTAAAGCCGACCGCTCGAGGGCGGTATTATCTTTGACGGTTGGTGCATGCTTCATGTCTGTCCTGTTTGGGGTTTCCAATCTCTGAGGCAATGATATGTATTTATTTTATTCATTGTGTCAAAGCAAGGGTAAGTTATTTTATGGATAATGTAATAACTCTTTCGCCAGTTGACAGAAAGCTGTTTATGCATGATTTTGCTGATGTTACAATGAAAGCAAAAGACCGCTGGATTTACCCTTAAATTTCAATTCTTGGTACCTTAATGTCTCATAAATACGAGAAGTTACAACTGCAACTCAAATCGTCTCCCTGCACCTGGCTTGTCACCGGAGTTGCCGGTTTTATAGGCTCCAACCTGCTTGAAGCCCTGCTCAAACTTGATCAAAAGGTTGTCGGCCTGGATAATTTTTCAACCGGTTATCAACATAACCTTGAAGAAGTGAAGTCGCTGGTAAGTGCTGATCAGTGGCAGCGGTTTACTTTTATTAAAGGAGATATTCGTAATCTGGAAATATGCAGACAGGCTTGCGATGGGATAGATTATGTCCTGCATCAGGCGGCACTGGGCTCTGTACCACGTTCCATTGAGGATCCGATTTTGACAAACGAAAACAACATCAGTGGTTTCTTGAATATGATGGTAGCTGCCCGGGATGCAAAGGTACGGCGGTTTGTTTATGCAGCTTCCAGTTCCACTTATGGTGATCATCCCGACCTGCCAAAGGTGGAAGACAAAACAGGTAAACCACTTTCGCCCTACGCTGTAACCAAACTTGTCAATGAATTGTATTCTGATGTTTTTGCCAAGGCATATGATTTCAAGACGATTGGTCTCAGGTACTTCAATATTTTTGGCCAGCGTCAGGACCCTGATGGTGCCTACGCCGCTGTTATCCCAAAATGGTTTGCGGGGCTGGTTAAAAATGAAATTGTTTATATCAATGGTGATGGTGAAACAAGCAGGGATTTTTGCTTTATTGAAAATTGTGTACAGGCAAATATTCTGTCGGCAGCCGTTGAAGATGAGTCGGCAACAAACCAGGTTTATAATATTGCCTTTGGTGAAAGGACCACCCTTAATGAGCTTTACGCCCTCATTAAGGAAAGAGTTGTCACCAGTAATCCTTCAGCCAACCAGGCGGAGCCCCAATATCGTGATTTTCGGGCAGGAGATGTACGTCATTCCCTGGCTGATATTTCCAAGGCAAAAACCTTGCTTGGCTACAACCCGCAATTTTCAGTCATGAAAGGATTGGATAAAGCTGCAGAATGGTATTTGAAGAATCTTAGCTGAAGTATTTGAGATATTTTCTGAGAAAGATATGAATTATTGCTCTCATTGCGCTGCGCCGGTCGTCATGGAAACTCCTCAAGACGATAACCGGCCCCGCTCTATCTGCACCTCCTGTGGCCGAATTCATTACCGGAATCCTAAAATTGTTGTGGGTTGTATTCCTGAACTAAATGACAAGATATTGCTCTGCAAAAGAAATATTGAACCGAGAAAAGGGTTCTGGACTCTGCCGGCAGGATATCTGGAATGCAATGAAACCACCGAAAAAGGAGCATATCGTGAGACTTTGGAAGAAACAGGAGCCGAGGTCACCGAGCTGCAACCCTACCGCCTCTTTGATATTGTGCATATTGGCCAGGTATATTTGATGTATCTGGCCAAGCTCCAGACCCTGGAATTTCACCCAACCGAAGAGAGTATGGACGTCAGATTGTTTGAAGAAAAAGATATTCCATGGTCTAAAATTGCCTTTCCAGTCATTGTAAAAACATTACGACATTATTTTGCTGATCGGCAGGTGAATGATTTTTCCTTTCGACAAGATCAGATAATTGAAGGCCTTACTTCGGTAAATCGCGAATAAACGTGGATGAGTTAAAGCATTCACCCGGCCTGATTTTTCATGGATTTTACTTGTATTTCGCACGGATTATTTCTTTGATATCAGTAAGTGATTAACTTATATGCAGCATCAATGCTATAATAAAAGTACAGGACAGGCTTTGTTCAGTGGTAGTCTGTAAACATAAAGACAACAGGGGGATTCATGCAAAAAGCTCAAGATATTATGACCAAAAATGTTATCACAGTCACACCTGAAACAACAGTAACAGAGCTTGCTTTGCTTCTGTCATCCCATAATATCGGAGGAGTGCCCGTACTTGATTCTTCCGGTATTCTTCTTGGAGTAGTCACGGAAAATGATTTGATTGATCAAAAGAAGAAAATTCATATTCCTACCGTTGTCACTATCCTGGATTCAGTTTTTTACCTTGAAAGTCCGGATAAAATGGAAAAAGAGATGAAGAAAATCGCCGGTTCGACGGTTGGTGATATTTATACAAAAACTCCCCGCACGGTCAACGAAGATACCTTCATAGATGAGATAGCCACATTGATGGCAGAAAAAAATGTCCATACTCTGCCGGTAATGCGAGGAGATAAACTGGTTGGAGTAATAGGTAAAAGAGATATCATTAAGACACTGATTGCAAATTCATAGTAGTTTTCAGGTACTCAACCAATCCATTCAAAGGCAGAGGGGGACTGTAATAGTATCCTTGAATGAGGTCACAGCCGTAATTTTGGAGCAGCTTCAGCTGCTCCTTGGTTTCAACCCCTTCAGCGACTACACCGATGCCCAGGTTGTGGGCCATTAAAATGATTGTTTCCACAATCTGAGCGCCATTCGCATCGGTTGTAATGTCTCTTATAAAAGAGCGGTCAATTTTCAGAGTATTGATTGGAAAAGTTTTGAGATAGTAAAGCGAAGAATAACCGGTTCCAAAATCATCAATGGAAACGGACATTCCGGCTTCAACCAGAAGATGCAGCTTGGCAATAGTGTCTTTCAGGTTGGTCATCATAGTTGTTTCTGTAATTTCCAGTTCTAGTTGGGATACCGGCATTTTCTTCTCGGTCACAATTGACAATATGCTTTCGACTAGGTTCGCCTGCTCAAACTGGAAAGGGGAGAGATTAACTGACATTTTAATCTCTTTGCAGCCGATATTATTGAGTACCTGCATGGCTTCGCATGCCTGTTCGAGCACCTGACTCCCGAGCCTGGTTATCAATCCGGTTTCTTCTGCCAGGGGGATAAAATCATCAGGGCTGACAATGGTTCCATCTGGTTTCTGCCATCGAACCAGTGCTTCAACTCCCATGATTGCGCCGGTATCCGGTTTTACCTTTGGCTGGTAATAGACTATAAAATCTTTTTGAAGGAGGGCTTGCCTGAGTTCCGCCTCAAGTTTAAGCCTGAAAAGCGCTTTCTGGCTGAGTTCGCTGGTGAAAAGGAAATAATTATTTTTCCCCTGAAGTTTAGCCTGGTACAAGGCCACATCGGCATTTTTTATCAGAGTATCGGCAGTATTGCCATCTTGAGGATAGATGGCAATGCCGATGCTGATTGTTACAAAAAGTTCATGTGTCTCGATCTTGAAGGGACTCAAAAAACCCTGAAGCAGGCGGTCAGCCAAATTAATCACTTCATCGACGGAAGAGATGTCTATTCCTATAATCTGGAATTCATCACCCCCAAGCCGGGCAACCGTATCTTCTTCCCTCACCAGCGTGAGCAATCGTTGAGCAACCTGCTGCAAAAGGAGATCGCCCATTGGGTGTCCAAGACTGTCATTGACATGTTTAAAGTTGTCCATATCCATGTAGAAAACAGCCACCTGGGTTTTTTTTCGTTTTGCATTGGACATTGACATGGTCAGACGGTCTTTGGCCAAAAAGCGGTTCGGCAGGCCGGTAAGAGCGTCGTGGTATGCCTGATGGGTTATCTGTTCCTCCTTCATTTTCATGTCGGTAATATCATGAAACACCGCCACATAATGGGTTACCTCGTTATTTGCATTACAGATGGAGCTGATGCTGAGAATTTCGGGATAGGCTTCACCATTGGCCCGGCGATTCCAGATTTCACCTGTCCAGCTGCCTTTTTTTAGTAAACTTTCCCACATCTCCTTATAAAAATCATGTCCATGTCGTTCCGATTTCAATATTCTGGGATTCTTATCGAGAACTTCGCTTGCTTGATATCCGGTGATTTCGGAAAAAGATTTATTCACGGCGATAATATTACCTGCCGCATCAGTGATGCTTATTCCTTCAAGCGCATTTTCAAAAACCTTTGCAAACAGTTTAAGCTGTTGTTCCGCACGGATTCTATCACTAATCTCATTCTCTAACTGTTCCGTTGATTTCTTCAACTGCGCAATATAATTGTTAAAATGACTGGCCAGGACACCAACCTCGCCCAAAGCATTCTCTTCCGCAAAAACATTATAGTCGCCTTCTGCGGCAGCGCTCATCCGTCTGGTGAGTAAAGTTATCGGATGTGTTATCGCCGTTCCAAGATAAATGCTGAGCGGCAGGATCAGTGCCAAGGTGACGATGATTGTTGAGAGGATAATATTGCGCAACCTGAGCAAGGGTTTGTATATCTCATCGAGATAGGCTGCTGATGCAACAATCCAGTCAAGTTCCGGGATATATTTGTAAATCACTATTTTTTCGCGTATATCTTCCTCTCCGGATTCTCGCAAACGATAAATCAACTGGCCGTTTTTCTCCTGGAACATTCGGGTTAAAAGCGCTTGGACCTCTATGGATTGTTCATCTATTGTACCGGAAAGTCTGGGGTGAAGAATTATTTCTCCCAGTCCGGAAAGGATAAACGCATAGCCTCTTGTACCAAAGTTAAACGAATTGATTCCGGCTTTAAAATCATCAATATTTAGTAGAGATTTGAACTCCTCACGATAGCTTGAGACAGATATTATCCAATCCCAGGGTTCGAAGTAGACCATATAAAGGGCTTTGGAGCGTTCTCTGTCTTCTCCCGGGTTTTTCCATGCATATTCAAGAAATCCTTCTTTCTTTTCCTGTTGTTGTTGAGAGAGCCATCGCGATGAGATATCAGAATTTTTTAATTTTTCGTTTGGATGAACAGCTACTATGCCTTTACCTGTAAGTACATAGGTATATCCCGTCTCGCCAATTGTCTGACTTAAAAAGATATTCGTGCTGAGCTCTTTGGCAGCGTTCTCCGTTATTTCGCCACGTTTCACCAGTTGATCGAATCCTTGCAGAATATCGAGATTATTTGCGGCGATTGCCTGCAGGTGCGTACGAATCGAGACATCAGCAGTATTTCGCACCATTGTCTTGATTGCTTCAGTCGAAGAGGTGAGTTCATTTCTGATGTTTTCTTCAACCGTTTCGCGAACAAGGGAATATATAACCCAACCGGTGATGGAAAGAGCTAAGGCAAAGAGGAGTAAAAACCACCACATGAGATGGAATTTGATACGTATTTTCTTTATAAACCGCAACAATTGAATCGACCGTAAGTGAAATGAGCTAATCTTATTGGTAATTCCAAGAAAAATCCTGGCAAATCATCCGTGGTGGATAGAAGTATATCAAAAATAGTTTTCGAAGTGTAGGGAGGGAGGCGAAGAAGAAGAGATTAATTGCTAAAATCGATAAATGCAATATAGTTGCATTGTAAAATGAGCGATATAAAGTGCTTATGTTTTGCTTTAACGATAATTTCACCACCGGAGAAATATATGAAGAAAATAAATAATATATTTTTTTTCAGTATCTTATCGCTGATATTGTTCGCGTCTATTTGTGTTGCAGGAGATAAACCGACAGTCTTTGTCAGTATTATTCCGCAAAAATACTTCGTGCAACAGATTAGCAAAGATTTGATTGATGTGGAAGTAATGGTGCAACCCGGTGCGAGTCCGGCAACGTATGAACCTAAACCTTCGCAAATGGCAAATTTATCATCGTGTGCAGCCTATTTTGCGATTGGAGTTCCTTTTGAAAGTGCATGGCTTGGCAAAATCAGCGCGGTAAATCCAAGTATGAACGTTGTTCATACGGATAAGGATATTGAGAAGATCGCTATGGCGCGGCATCATCATGAAGAAGAGGCAAATGGTGAGCATCATGAAGAAGGTCACCACGGAGGGCACCACCAAAATGAACCTTCCATGCATGACACGAACCCGGACGATCATGCCATTCCTGATCCGCATATCTGGTTGTCACCAACCCTGGTAAAAAAACAGGCGGAAATAATGCTGGAGACATTAACAGCCATTCTTCCGGACCATGTTAATTTTTTTGATGCTAATTATCGTGAGTTCATGAAGGAAATTGATACACTTCATGGCTTTTTAAAAGCAACTTTTCAAGGTACGGAAGGAAGAAGGTTTATGGTTTTTCATCCGTCATGGGGATATTTTGCTAAAGAATATGGCCTTGAACAGATTCCGATTGAGATCGAGGGGAAAACTCCCAAACCCGCTCAGCTTGCAGAAATTATTCAACATGCCAGGAAGAACGACATTCAAGTCATCTTTGTGCAACCACAGTTCTCTAAAAAAAGTGCAGAGGTCGTCGCCCGGGAGATTCGTGGAGAAGTATTTTTTGCCGATCCGCTTGCTGAAGACTGGTTGAATAATTTAAAAGAAGTTGGCGAAAAATTCAAGTCAGCTGTTAGGTAAAGGTTTTATGAAAATGACTGATCCAATCGTGCAAATTGAAGGCCTCTATTTTTACTACAATGGCCAGGAAGTGCTGACAGATATCAACCTTACGGTGAGTAAGGGAGATTTTGTTTCGATTATAGGTCCGAACGGGGGAGGTAAAACAACCTTGCTTAAGTTGATTCTCGGTCTTCTTACTCCTTCAAAAGGTACAGTTCGTATCAATGGAAAAGCCCCTCAGAAAAATGGTACGGTCATTGGTTATGTCCCTCAATTTATCAATCATAACCTCAATTTTCCTGCGAGTGCCATAGATGTTGTAATGATGGGCAAATACAATCCCGGTAAACGATTCATGTTCCGCAATAAACGGAAGGATCGTCAGGAAGCGCTTGATGCCCTTGCGCAACTCAGTATGGCAGATCATGCCGATCGAAAGATTACCGATCTTTCCGGAGGACAGCGGCAACGGGTTTTAATTGCCAGAGCCCTCGTAACAAAGCCCGAACTGCTGGTTCTTGATGAACCTACTGCAAGCCTTGATACTAAAGGTCAGACAGATTTCTTCAGGTTACTCAAAGAGCTCAACCAGCAACTGACTATTCTTGTTGTAAGCCATGATCTGCTGATTGTTTCCTCATATGCCAAGTCGATTGCCTGCGTTAATAAACGGCTGCATTATCATCAGACTGTCGGCACGACCAGTGATCTGATGAATGTCTATTACTCATGTTCCGTGGAAGAAATCTGTCCGGTTGAACAGGTACTGAGGAGTGTACTGAACAAGCCTTTGCAAAGGATGACACATAATGATTGAAGCTCTCCAGTTTGAGTTTATGAGAAATGCTCTGATCGCAGGTATGCTGACAAGTATTATATGCGGCATTATCGGAACATTGATCATTGTAAATCGGCTGGTTTTCCTCTCAGGGGGGATTGCCCATAGCGCCTATGGCGGAATTGGGCTGGCATTTTTTTTCGGCTGGCCCTACATGGTGGGTGCAATCGGTTTTGCCCTTTTTTCAGCTATGATAATGGCGGCGGTATCCCTCAAATCAAAACAGCGTGCTGATACTATAATAGGAGTGATGTGGGCTATGGGCATGGCCTGCGGTGTTTTGCTGCTTGATATCACTCCCGGCTATAACGTCGACCTGATGAGTTATCTTTTTGGATCGATCCTTAGTGTGCCGCAAGCGGATCTTGTTTCCATGGCCGTTATCGGAGTGCTTATTCTTGGTCTCATAGTCTATTTTTTCCAGGATCTTCTGGCTATGTCCTATGATGAGGAATTTGCCCAGATTAGGGGGGTACCTGTCAAACGTCTCTATTTTATGCTGATCGGCATAGTAGCTGTAACAGTAGTAATCGTCGTCCAGGTCGTCGGATTAATTCTGGTTATTGCCCTGCTTACTATACCGCCTTATATTGCTGAAAAATACACCAAGTCAATGGTTAACATGATGATTATGTCCTGTTTTCTGGGGATGTTTTTCACTACCGGCGGACTGTGGTTGTCGTATACTTTTGATATGACTTCCGGTGCTGCAATTATTTTCCTGGCGGGGATTATCTTTTTTCTTTCTATGGGAGTGGATTATTTGCTGCTCCTTGGAAAATCCAATCAACCGGATTCGATAAAAGGGTAAAGTTTAGCACCTCCTCCAGGCAGTATTATTTAAAGAAAGTGGTATAATTATGTGTCGAAATTGCAATTATGAAAATATTCTCGATACTGTTGGACTTGATGCAACTGCCAACCGTATTCATATTCTGGAAGCAATAGGGAATAATAATTATCCTCTCACCGCAACGGATATATTTAAAATTGTAGATAGAAATCAATCGATCAATCGCGTCACTGTCTATCGAATCCTGGATCTTTTGGTGGAAAAAAAGATTCTTGAACGACTGAATGTCGGTAGTCGAGCCGCTTATTATGGCCTGGCACCCAATGAAAACCATGCACCCCATCCTCATTTTTATTGTACTAAATGCGGTCAGATGGATTGTTTAAACTCGGAATCGGTTAATATTAATGTAGACAATTTAAGAAAAAACTTTCCGGGTGAAATAGAAAAAGTGGAAATCCGGGTGGATGGAATCTGTAAAAACTGCTTGGCGCCTTACTCTAAAAGTCAGTAAAAAAACAATTTATTCCAAGGTAAATTATTGCACTATCGACTGATGAGAGGGGACCGCTGCTTCAGTGGATAGTTCTTCAAATCTTTTATCCTTTGCATGTGTCTTGGCAATCAGCATATAGATTGACGGAATGATAAAAAGGGTAAACAGCGTGCCGATAGCGATCCCGCCAACCAGCACAAGGCCGATGGAATTTCTGGCGGCAGCTCCCGGTCCGGTGACGAGGGTAAGAGGGAAATGTCCGGCAATAGTAGCGCCGGTTGTCATAAGGATGGGGCGGAGACGGGTTATGGCTGCTTCGTGCACAGCGTCGAATTTACTCTGCCCCTGCCGCTGGAGTTGGTTGGCGAACTCAACAATCAGGATGCCGTTTTTGGATACCAATCCCACCAGAGTAACCAATCCAACCTGCGAGTAAATATTCATGGTCGTCGTCCATCCCTGGGTCCAGAAGGGTACATTTGGGTCTGGCATTTTTAAAAAAGTAAAAATCAAAGCACCGAACATGGCCAGAGGAACCGATCCGGCCAAGATGACGAAAGGATCCCGGAAGCTATTGAACTGAGCCGCCAGCACCAGGAAAATGAGGATGACAGCCAGCGCAAACGCCTGAAGGAATTTATTGCCTTCCGTTCGTAGTTGTCTGGATTCTCCCGTGTAATCAAGGATATACCCCTGAGGAAGGATTTTGGCAGCTTCTCCTTCCAGAAATCGCAGGGCTTCATCCAGTGGCCGCACGGCAACACCGCTGATCTTGACTGCATTGAGCTGTTGAAAGCGGTTCAGGGAGCGAGGCACAGTAGAGTTTTTGATGGTGGCGATGGTGCTGAGAGGTACCAGTTGACCACTTCCACTGGTAACATATATATCGCGCAGTTGATCGGGGTTAAGGCGATCCATTCGCTGCACTTGTGGAATGACCTTGTAACTTCGGCCTCCGATATTGAAACGATTGACGAAATCTCCTCCGACCATTGCAGCCAGATCCCTCCCCACCTGCTGCAGGTTGAGGCCCATGTCGGCTACCTTGTCCCGATCGATTACCAGTTCTGATTGGGGTTGATCGATTTTTACATCAATCAAGGGTGGAAAAGCGAAGAGCCCGCTCTTCATGGCGGCTAACTGGATCTGTTGAGCGAAGTTCAAAATCTGTTCAGGCTCGGCGGTGGAAGCCAGAACAAACTCAACCGGAAATTGTCCGCCCCCGGGAAGTGCAGGCGGCGTAACCGGAAACATCCGGATGCCGGTGATGCCATGAAGCTTTTGCTGCACTTCGGGCATGATTTCAAAAATATTTCGATCTCTTTCCTGCCAGGGCTTTGTCACCATGCCTCCAAAACCAGAGGAAGGATTGGTGATCTGAAAGACAAATTCGGTTTCCTCCACGCTTAAAAAAGCCTCGTTGACAGCGGCGGCATAGAGGCTGGTTTGGTCAAGAGTCGAATTGGCGGCAGCATCCAGAATACCAAAAATAACACCCTGGTCCTCGACGGGCGCCAACTCTTTGGCAGACATGGTGAACATTGGGATGGTGAGCAGGCTCACGATGATCCATACCGTGTACACAGCTGGTCGGGCGTTAAGGGTTTTACGGAGTAATCTTGAATAGAAATTGCGAATTTTTTTAAAATCCCGTTCAATTCTTCCGGCAAAACCGTGTTCCGTCATTCCTGCTTTCAGAAGCCTTGAGGCCATCATGGGCGATAGAGTCAATGCCACGATGCCGGAAATAATCACTGCTCCGGCCAGTGTAAAAGCAAATTCCCGGAAAAGAGACCCGGTCAGGCCGCCCTGTAAGCCAATGGGTGCATATACTGCTGCCAGCGTTATAGTCATGGATATGATAGGGTTAACCAGTTCGCGGGCGCCGAGCAGAGCTGCCTGGTTTGGAGTTTTGCCTTCACTTAAATGACGTTCGACATTCTCCACGACGACGATCGCATCGTCCACCACCAGCCCGACAGAGAGCACGATCGCCAGAAGGGTCAGCAGGTTGATGGTAAAACCGAAAACCTGCATAAGGAAGACGGCACCGATAAGAGACAGCGGGATGGCCACAACCGGAATAAGTGCTGATCGCAGTGATCCCAGAAACATAAATATGATGAAAATCACGATGAGCAAGGTTTCACTCAGGGTCTTGATCACCTCATGTATGGCGTTGTCTATGTAAGCGGTGCCATCGTAGGCGATACGGCCCTCAAGCCCGTTGGGCAATTGCTTATCTATGGCATCCATTTCCACGCGTGCGCGCTTAATAACGTCAAGGGAATTGGCGTTAGGGAGAGGCCAGATTCCCATGAAGACGGCAGTCTGACCCGAGAAGCGCACTTCTGATTCATAATTTTCTGCGCCAAGGACGACATCGCCGATATCTTCGATCCGCACTATTGCGCCATTTTCCTCCCTGACAACCAGGCGATTGAATTCCTCTACCGACTGGAGATCGGTATTAGCGGTTAAATTGACTTGAATAAGCGATCCTTTGGTATTGCCCAGTGCAGCAAGAAAGTTGTTAGCTGACAAGGCCTGGCGCACCTGCGTGGGGCTGATATTAAAAGCAGCCATACGGTCAGGTTTGAGCCAGATGCGCATTGCAAAGGTGCGTGCCCCTAAAATATCAGCACGTTGGACACCTTCCAGCGCAGAAAGGCGGGGTTGAACGATACGGACCAGATAGTCTGTAATCTCATTTTGTTTAAGGATATCGGAGGTAAAACTCAAATAAGCTGAGGCGAATTCACTATCGGCGGATTCCACATTGATGATAGGTACTTCGGCTTCCGGTGGGAGGTCACCGCGAACCTGATCAACTTTTGAGCTGATCTCGGATAAGGCCTTGATCGGGTCATAATTCAGTTTCAGGCGGGCATTGATGGTGGAAAGTCCCTGGACACTTTGAGATTCAATGTAGTCAATACCATCGGCGGCAGCAATTACCCGTTCCATTGGAGTGGTGATAAAACCACGCACCAGTTCGGCGCTGGCACCTACATAGACTGTGGTTACTGTGACAACGGCATTGTCACTGCGGGGATATTGGCGAATGTTGAGGGTGTTGATGGCTTGTAGCCCGGCTATAATGATCAAAAAGTTTATGACCAGTGCCAGTACAGGTCGGCGGATGAAAATATCGGTGAATTTCATAGGCTAACTCTCTGCAGGCTGAGGCGTCAACTCGAATTCAGGAGTCAGGGAATTATCGATCACAACCTCTTGGCCATTGCGAAGTTTGAATGCGCCCGTACTCACTATGGTTTCGTCGGCTTTGAGACCCGAGATCACCTCGACAAAATCACCGCGTTTTTCCCCGAGTCGGACAAATTGCTGACGTACCGTTTTGCCTGCAGGCGATCCGTCTTCGCCTTTTTTTTCTTCAATGACAAAAACCGAATCGCTGTAAGGCGCATAGAGCACCGCCGTAGCAGGAATAGTTATTACCTCCTGCTTTGCCGGTAATACGACGGCGACATTGACATACATGCCGGCGCGTAGAAGCTCATCCGGGTTGTCAAGACTCGCTTGCACCCTGATATTTCGAGTGTCGGCATCGACCTCCGGGCTAATAGTGGTGATTGTGGAATTAAAAACCTTTTCGGGAAAAGAATCGGAAGTTACTCTAACGGAAAGACCGGTACCGATTTGGGCTAACTGCTGCTGAGGAAGAAGAAAGTTGACAAAAAGTGGATCCAGGGACTGCAGGGAGACTATAGCCTGTCCGTCATT